>DASSVD010000241.1:0-4141 GCA_035706365.1 Nocardioidaceae bacterium | reverse complement strand
GCCCCCGGCAACGAGGGGTCGCGCCGGGTGATCGTGCGCAACGGCTTCGTGGAGACCGGCCGGCCGCGTCGCGACCACCGGATCGGCGACGGCTCGCTTGCCGACAGCGTGGGCTACGACCTGCTGCGCGAGGAGTGGTTGGCGCGACGGTGCAGCAGCACCGACGCGAGCAGCACCAGCAACCCCCCGGCCGACAGCCCCGCACCCACCCAGCTCGGGGCGGTGTAGCCGAAGCCGGCGGCGATCACCAGGCCGCCGAGCCAGGCACCGAGGGCGTTCGCGGCGTTCAGCGAGGCGTGGTTCATCGCCGCGCCCAGGGTTTGCGCGTCCCCGGCGACCTGCATCAGCCGCATCTGCAGGTTCACCACCAGCACCGAGCCGACCGCGGCCACGACGAGCACGGTGAGCACCGCCGCCACGGCCTGGGTCGCGGTGATCGTGAACAGCGCCAGCGTCAGGCCCATCGCCACCGAGCTCGCCACCAGCGAGCGCAGGATCGACCAGTCGGCCAGATGGCCGCCGACCACGGTGCCGAGCACCCCGCCGACGCCGAACGCGAGCAGGAACACCGGCACCGCGGCCTTGCCCAGCCCGGTCACCTCGGTGACGGTGGGAGCGATGTAGCTGTACATCGCGAACATGCCGCCGAAGCCGATCGCGCCGACCAGCAGGGTCAGCCACACCTGCGGGCGCGCGAACGCTCCCAGCTCCCGGCGCCCGGTCTGCGACCGGTCCGCGGGCGTGGCCGGGACCAGCGCGGTGACCAGCAGCAGGGTGAGCAGCCCGAGCACGGTGACCGCCCAGTACGCCGAGCGCCAGCCCAGGTGCTGCCCCATCCAGGTTGCGGCCGGCACGCCCACCACGTTGGCGATCGGCAGCCCCAGCATGACCAGGCTCACCGCCCGGCCCTTGCGGCGCGGCTCGACGAGCGAGGCCGCCACCAGTGAGGCGACCCCGAAGTAGGCGCCGTGCGGCAGCCCGGAGACGAACCGGGACCAGAACAGCGGCGCGTAGCCGGGCGCCAGCGCGCTGGCCGCGTTGCCGAGCAGGAAGGCGGTCATCAGCACCAGCAGCAGCCCCCGGCGCGGGAGCCGGGCGCCGAACACCGCGATCAGCGGAGCGCCGACCACCACCCCCAGGGCGTACGCCGAGATGACGTGGCCCGCCTGCGGGATGGAGACGTCCACGCCGCGCGCCATGTCCGGCAGCAGGCCCATGGTGACGAACTCCGTGGTGCCGATCGCGAACCCACCCATCGCCAGGGCCAGGGTCGCCAGCAGCACGTGGCGCCGCCCGGACGCGCCGTTCGACGGCCCCTCTGCGGGCGCGGGGCGGCGCGGTTCGGAGAGCGTCGCAGACGGCACGGGCGGGTCCTTCGAGATCGGTGACGGGCCGCGGGCGGACGCGGCGTACTGGAGAAGAAGGGCGAATCGCTCTCCAGTATTCCGCCCGCGGCCGACGCCCCCGGGTGGTCGAGCAGGGCGCCCAGCGCCCGTGTCGAGACCCCCGTCAGCTCAGGCCGGCCAGCACCTCGTTGAACGTCGCGGACGGGCGCATCACCGCGTCGGCACGCTCGGTGTCGGGCCGGTAGTACCCGCCGATGTCGGCCGGCTCGCCCTGGACACCGAGCAGCTCGTCGTTGATCGCCTGCTCGTTGCGGCGCAGTGCGTCGGCCACGTCGCGGAAGGCGGCGGCCAGCTCGGCGTCCTCGCCCTGCTGAGCCAGCTCCTCGGCCCAGTACAGCGCCAGGTAGAAGTGGCTGCCGCGGTTGTCCAGCTCGCCGACCTTGCGTCGCGGCGACTTGTTCTCCTCCAGCAGCCGGCCGGTGGCCCGGTCCAGGCTGTCGGCGAGCACCTGCGCGCGCTTGTTGCCGGTGTGTGAGGCGAGGTGGCCGAAGGACTCCGCCAGCGCGAGGAACTCGCCCAGGCTGTCCCAGCGAAGGTGGTTCTCGCGGACCAGCTGCTGCACGTGCTTGGGGGCCGACCCGCCGGCGCCGGTCTCGAACAGCCCGCCGCCGTTGATCAGCGGCACCACCGAGAGCATCTTCGCGCTGGTGCCGAGCTCGAGGATCGGGAACAGATCGGTCAGGTAGTCGCGCAGCACGTTGCCGGTCACCGAGATGGTGTCCTCACCGCGGCGGATCCGCTCCAGGGAGAAGCGCATCGCCGAGACCGGGTCCATGATCTCGATCTGCAGCCCCTCGGCGTCGCCGGCCACGTCCGGGTCGGCGAGGTAGGTGCGCACCTTGGCGATCAGGTTGGCGTCGTGCGCCCGCGACTCGTCGAGCCAGAACACCGCGGGCGCACCGGTGGCGCGCGCCCGAGTCACCGCGAGCTTCACCCAGTCGCGGATGGGGACGTCCTTGGTCTGGCAGGCGCGCCAGATGTCGCCCGCGGACACGGCGTGCTCGAGCAGGGCCTCGCCGTCCTCGCCGACGACCCGGACGGTCCCGGTGGTGGGGATCTCGAAGGTCTTGTCGTGACTGCCGTACTCCTCGGCCTTCTGCGCCATCAGCCCCACATTGGGCACCGAACCCATCGTGGAGGGGTCGAACGCGCCGTTCGCGCGGCAGTCCTCGATCACCGCCTGGTAGATCCCGGCGTAGCTGCTGTCCGGGATCACCGCGAGCGTGTCGTGCTCCCCGCCGTCCGGGCCCCACATGTGGCCCGACGTGCGGATCATCGCCGGCATCGAGGCGTCCACGATCACGTCGCTGGGGACGTGCAGGTTGGTGATGCCGCGGTCGGAGTCGACCATGGCCAGGGCCGGGCCGTCGTCCAGCCCCTGCTTGACCGCCGCCGCGATCGCGTCGCGCTCCTGCTCGGGCAACGACTCGACCGCCTTGAGCAGGGCACCGAGCCCGTCGTTCGGGCTGACCCCGGCGCGGGCCAGCGCCTCACCGTGCTCGGCGAACAGCCGCGGGAAGAACGCGCGCACCACGTGGCCGAACACGATCGGGTCCGACACCTTCATCATCGTGGCCTTGAGGTGCACCGAGAACAGCACGCCCTCGTCCTTGGCCCGGACCACCTGGGCGGCCAGGAACTCGCGCAGCGCGGCGACCCGCATCACGGTGGCGTCGAGGACCTCGCCGGCCAGCACCGGCACCGACTCGCGCAGCACGGTGGTGGACCCGTCGTCGCCGACCAGCTCGATGCGCACGGTCTGGTCCCGCTCGAGGACCACGGACTTCTCGTTGTCGCGGAAGTCGTCGGCGGTCATCGTCGCCACGTTGGTCCGGGAGTCCGCACTCCACTCCCCCATCGAGTGGGGGTGCTTGCGGACGTAGCTCTTCACCGACGCGGGAGCGCGACGGTCGGAGTTACCCTCGCGCAGCACCGGGTTGACCGCGCTGCCCTTGACCTTGTCGTAGCGGGCCCGGATGTCGCGCTCGTCGTCGGTCTGCGGCGAGTCCGGGTAGTCCGGAAGGTCGTAGCCCTGCTCCTGCAGCTCGGCCACCGCGGCCTTCAGCTGTGGGATGGAGGCGCTGATGTTGGGCAGCTTGATGATGTTGGCCTCCGGGCGCTGCGCCAGCTCACCCAGCTCGGCGAGAGCGTCGTCGACACGCTGGTCCTCGGGGAGCCGGTCGGAGAAGGCCGCGATGATCCGGCCGGACAGCGAGATGTCGCGCGTCTCGACCTCCACGCCGGCGGTGGCGGCGTACGCCGAGATGACCGGCAGGAGGGAGTGCGTGGCCAGGGCCGGCGCCTCGTCCGTGTGCGTGTAGATGATCGTCGCGTCGCTCACCGGTGCTCCGTTCGCGTGTCGGTACAGGTGCGGGTGCAGCACGGCCGGCGTACGGCCGCGGAGGTATTTCTTGACATCAAGATATCTCACGCGCCGCGGCACGTCGCGCTCAGGTTAGCTGCGGCCAGGTTCGGGAACCAGGCGGGATGGATACCTCGCTCAGCCACCGTTCCCGCAAGCGGCGCTCGGCACACGGCACCGGTACGCCGAACCCGCTGGTCGACCTGGTCCGCTCGCTGGAGACCGACCGCGACCTCGACGACCTGGTCGACCGGCTGCGGCCGTGGGGGGCCGCGCTCGTCGCCGACCCGGTACGCCGCGACCTGCTGCGCGGCATCCCGACCGGGCACGCCGTGCACCCGCCGCTGACCGACCTGCCGATCGGGCTCTGGAC
>DASSVD010000240.1:0-32115 GCA_035706365.1 Nocardioidaceae bacterium | reverse complement strand
ACCAACGCCGCGCGGGTCACCCACCGGCCCCAGCTGCTCGCCGCCCTCGAGCGGGCGCTGGCCGGCGACTGCGTGGACGCCTGGGTGGAGCGGCTCACCGCCGTCGGCGTGCCGGCGGGCAAGGTCGGCGACCTGGCGGACGCGTTCGCGCTGGCCGAGCGGCTCGGACTGTCCCCGACGGCGCCGGTCGAGGGCGCGCCGCCGCAGGTGCGCAACCCGGTGAGCTTCTCCGGCACGCCGGTGCGCGAGTACGCCGCGCCCCCGCGGCTGGGCGCGGACAACGACGCGGTACGCCGCTGGCTGGCTGCGCCGCGGGAGGGCTGAGCCCGGATCCGCCGGGTTGGCCGCCGGTCAGCCGGGCCAGTCGACGCTGAGGTACTGCGTCTCCTGGAACTCCGCCAGCCCGTCCCGCGCGCCCTCGCGACCCAGCCCGCTCTGCTTCACGCCGCCGAACGGCGCCGAGGGGTCGGAGACCAGGCCGCGGTTGATCCCGACCATGCCTGCCTCGATCGCCTCGCCGAGCCGGATCGCGCGCCCGAGCTCGCCGGCGAAGACGTAGGCGGCCAGGCCGTACTCGGTGTCGTTGACCCACTCCAGCAGCTGCGCCTCGTCGCGCCAGGTGACGATCGGCGCCACGGGCCCGAAGATCTCCGCGGTCAGGATGGCGGCGGAGGCCGCGACCCCGGTGAGCACGGTGGGCGGGTAGAAGTGGCCGGGCAGGTCCGGTGCCGCCGCCTGGTGGGCGACCTCGGCGCCCTCGGCCACGGCGGCGTCGACGGCAGCGGCCACCCGGGCCGCCGCGTCGGCCGAGATCAGCGGTCCGATGGCGCAGCCGTCGGCGGCAGCGCCGACGCTGAGCTTCTCGACCTCCTGCCCGAACCGGGCGGTGAACTCCTCGGCGACGTCCTCGTGCACGTAGAACCGGTTGGCCGCGGTGCAGGCCTGGCCGCCGTTGCGGAACTTCGCGACCATCGCGCCGGCGACCGCGGCCTCCAGGTCGGCGTCCTCGGTGACCACCAGCGGGGCGTTGCCGCCGAGCTCCATCGAGGCGTTGACCACCCGGTCGGCCGCCTGGTGCAGCAGCTGCCGGCCGACGCCGGTCGACCCGGTGAAGGAGACGGCGCGCACCCGCGGGTCGGCCAGCCAGGTGCCCACCACGCCGGGGGCGTCGGTGGTGGTGACCACGGTGACCGCTCCGTCGGGCACGCCGGCCTCGGTGAGCAGCTCGGCGAGGGCGAGGGCGGTCAGCGGGGTCTCGGCGGCCGGCTTGAGCACGACCGTGCAGCCGGCTGCGAGCGCGGGCGCGACCTTGCGGGTGACCATCGCCGCGGGGAAGTTCCACGGGGTGACCAGGGCCGCGATGCCGACCGGCCGGTGCCCCACCAGGGTGCGGGCGCCGCCGGCCGGGGCGGGGCCGTAGTCGCCGCCGGCACGGACCGCCTCCTCGGCGAACCAGCGGAAGAACTCCGCGGCGTAGCCGACCTCGCCGGCCGCGTCGGCCAGCGACTTGCCGTTCTCCGCGGCGATCAGCTCGGCCAGCCGGTCCCGGTCGCGCAGCATCAGCTCGAAGGCGCGGTGCAGGACCGCGGAGCGACGACGCGGAGCCATGGCGGCGACCGACTTGGCCGCGCCGGCCGCCGCGTCGACCGCGGCGGTGGCCGCCTCGGCGCCCTGGTCGGGAACGTGTCCGACCACCTCCAGCGTGGCCGGGTCGACCACGGCGATGGTGCGCTCGGTCATCGGGTCTCCGCCAGCGCCTCGGCCAGCACGTCGAGACCCTCGCCGAGCAGGTCGTCGCCGATGGTCAGCGGCGGCAGGAAGCGCAGCACGTTGCCGAAGGTGCCGCAGGTCAGCGCGATCACGCCGCGCCGGTGCGCCCCGGCGGCGACCCGCGCGGCCAGCTGCGGGTCGGGGTCGGTGGTGCCGGGGGTGACCAGCTCGATCGCGAGCATGGCGCCGCGTCCGCGCACGTCGCCGATGCGCGGGTCCTGGCGCTGCAGCTCGAGCAGCCGCGGCTTCATCAGCGCCTCCACCTGGCGGGCGCGCTCGACGAGCCCGTCCTCCTCGACCGCGGCGATGGCGCCGAGGGCGGCAGCGCAGGCGAGCGGGTTGCCGCCGTACGTCCCGCCGAGGCCGCCGACGTGCGCGGCCTCCATGATCTCGGCGCGCCCGGTGACCGCGGACAGCGGCAGCCCGCCGGCGATGCCCTTGGCGGTGGCCACCAGGTCGGGGACCACGCCCTCGCGCTCGCAGGCGAAGAGGTCACCGGTCCGGGCGAACCCGGTCTGCACCTCGTCGGCGACGAAGACCACGCCGTTCTCGCGGCACCAGCGGGCCAGCGCGGGCAGGAAGCCCGGGGCGGGCTCGATGAAGCCGCCCTCGCCCTGGATCGGCTCGATCACGACCGCGGCGAGGTTGTCCGCGCCGATCTGCTTCTCGATGGTCTCCAGGGCCCGGGCGGCCGCCGTCGCGCCGTCCACGCCGCCGTCCCGGAACGGGTAGGACAGCGGCGCGCGGTAGACCTCGGGGGCGAACGGACCGAACGTGTGCTTGTAGGGCATGTTCTTCGCGGTCATCGCCATGGTCAGGTTGGTGCGACCGTGGTAGGCGTGGTCGAAGGCGACCACCGCGTTGCGGCGGCGGTAGGCCCGGGCGATCTTGACCGCGTTCTCCACCGCCTCGGCGCCGGAGCTGAACAGCGCGGTGCGCTTGTCGTGGTCGCCGGGGGTCAGCCGGTTCAGCGCCTCCGCGACCGCGACGTACCCCTCGTAGGGGGTGACCATGAAGCAGGTGTGGGTGAACCGCTCGGCCTGGCTCTGCACGTTCGCCACCACCCGCGGCGCGGCGTTGCCGACGGTGGTGACCGCGATGCCCGACCCCAGGTCGATCAGGTGGTTGCCGTCCACGTCGACCAGCACACCGCCGCCCGCGCGCTCGGCGAAGACCGGCATGGTGGTGCCCACCCCGGCGGCGACCGCGGCGGTCTTGCGGGCCATCAGCTCCTGGGAGCGCGGCCCGGGGATGTCGGTGACCAGGCGCCGCTCCTGGGCGACGCCGGGGTCGGTGGTGGGGGTGGCGGTCACGGTTCCTCCAGGCGAACGGGGTCGGCGGTCTGCAGCAGCCGGCTGCCCGATGCACGTCCGCGCGGGACAGCCCGGGCGTCCAGCCTCGGCGCCAGTGTCCGCACCGGTGAGGCATGCTGTCCAATACCTGTTTCGCACCGAGCCGATGCCTGGGAGGCATGTCGTGGAACTGCGGCATCTGCGCTACTTCGTCGCCACGGTGGAGGAGGGAACGGTGCGCGGCGCGGCCGAGCGGCTGCACCTGACCCAGCCGGGGCTGTCGCGTCAGCTGCGCCAGCTGGAAGCCGAGCTGGGCGTCGCCCTCTTCGACCGCACCTCGGGCCGGCTCGCCGTCTCCCGGACCGGGCGGGCGCTCGTCCCCGCCGCCCACGAGCTGCTCCTCCGGGCCGACGCCTTCGCTCGCGCGGCCGACTTCCACGCCCGCGGCCGGCTCGCCCGGGTCACCGTGGCCGCCTCCACCGTGTCACTGACCGACGTGGTGGCCCCGTTCATCGCCGGGCTCTCCCCGGACGACCCGGTCGTCGACGTGCTCGTCGCGGACGGGCTGAGTGCGGGCGAGGCACTGGCCCGCGGCGCGGACCTGGCGATCGGGCCGGTGCACCCCGGGGCGCCGTACGACTCCCTGCTGCTGGCCGACCTGCCGCTGTGGGCCTACGTGCCGGCCGGGCACCCGTGGGCGGGCCAGGAGGTGGTCGACCTGAACCAGCTGGTCGACCAGCCGCTGGTGGTGCTCCCGGCGACCTTCCCGGCGCGGCAGGTGCTCGACGCCGCACTGCTGGAGCTGGGCGCGGCCGCGCCGATCCGGACCGAGGCGGCCAACGGCACGGTCGCGCAGGCGCTGGCGGCCGCGGGACGCGGGGTGGCCGTGGTCTCCGACGACCCCCGCTTCGGGCTGGTGCCGCGCCCGGTGCGGGCGCCGCACGGGCGGCTCCAGGTGCGCCTGGTCGCGGCCTGGGACGGCCGGCACGCGGCGAGCGGGCTGATGCGGGACCTGGCGCAGCGGTTGAGCCACTTCGTCATCGAGCGGTACGGCGCGTCGGGCTGAGCCCGCACACGAGCAGCAGGGCGGCGTCGCGCGGCCGGGTGACGTCCAGGCCGGTCAGCTCGTGGAGCCGGCGCAGCCGGTTCAGCACCGTGTTGCGGTGGCAGTACAGCCGGTCCGCGGTGGCCTGCACCGAGCCGGTGTCGGCGTAGGCGAGCAGCGCCTGCGACAACCGCTCGCGCTCCGGCGGGGCGGCGGCGTCCAGCCCGCCGATCGCTGCGTCGGTCAGCGGGGCGGCCAGGTCGCCGAGCCCGTGGTGGACCAGCGCCGCCCACGCGTCGACCAGCTCCACCGGGGCCGCGGCGTCCAGCGGGAGCACGTCGCTGATCTGCTGGGCGATGCGCGCGGCACGCGGGACGGCGGCGAGGCCGTCGGCGACCGGCGCGAGCCCGCAGCCGACCCCGCGCAGCAGCGCCCCGGCAGCGGCGGTGTCCGTGGGCTCGCTGCGCCAGCGCACGATCAGCGTGGTGTGCCGCGGGGACTCGTCGAGGTGCACCCGGCGGCCCGCGGCGAACAGCTGGTCGGCCACCGCCCGCAGCTCCTTGTCCGCCTGGGCGGGGACCGCCGCGACCAGGAAGGCCGCCTCCGCGTCGACGTCGAGGGCCAGCGCCGCGCGGTTCACGTCCTGCGGGTCCGGGTCGGTCTGGTCGAGCAGGGTGCGCATCCACACCGCGCGCTCGCGCTGCCGCTCCCGCGACATCAGCGCCGACTCCTCGAGGTAGCTGACCTGGATCGTCGTCGTGTAGTCCTCGACGGTCTCCCACACCTCCTCCGCCCGCTCGACGAGCAGCCCGGTGTGCTCGGGCCCCGAGGCCTCCCGCAGCGCCGACCACAGCACCCGGAAGTCCAGGCGCACCGCGGTGAGCAGGTGCTCGAGCGGAACCCCGCGGCGGGCCCGGTCCCGGCCGATCGACGGACCGATCCCGGCCAGCCGCGGCGAGACCGGCAGCCCGCCGAGCCGGCGCAGCAGGTAGTCGAACGACGTCACCGCGTCCGCCTCGACGCGCTCCAGCGGCACGGTCCCCCGGCGGTACGGCGGGATCGCGGCCACGCGCCGCACGAACCGGGCCACCAGGTCGTCGGCGCGATCGTGCACCTCGCGCACCAGGGCGGTCCACTGCTCGGCCGTCAGCCGCTCCTCGTTGTGCATCTGCACAGACTAGGCGCCCCAACGTGTCGCGCGTCTCACTATCCCCGCCGGACCGGCAGGGCCACGATGGACCGCATGCACCTGACCCCGCGCGAGCACGAGCGCCTGCTGCTGGCGAGCGCGGCCGACCTGGCCCGCCGCCGGTTGGCCCGCGGGGCGCGGCTCGGAGCCACCGAGGCGATCGCCCTGGTCTGCGACGAGGCGTGCGAGCTGGCCTGGGACGACCACCCGCTGGAGGAGGTGGTCCGCCGCGCCCCGCAGGTGGTGCCGCGCGAGGCACTGCTGCCCGGCGTGGCCGCGCTCGTGCCGCTGCTGCAGGTGGAGGCGTTGTTCCCGCACGGCACGGTGCTGGTGCACATCGACGAGCCGTTCGGTCCGGCCGAGGAGCCCGGCGGGGCGCCCGGTCCCGGCGCGGTGCGGGTCGCCGAGCGCCCCATCGAGCTGGCCCCGCAGCGCGAGCGGCGTACCGCCCGGCTGCGCAACACCGGCCGGCTGCCGATCTGGGTCTCCTCGCACGTGCCGCTCGGCGGCCTCAACACCGCACTGGAGGTCAGCATCTCCCCCGACGCGCCTGCCGCGCACTACCGCCTGGACCTGCCTGCCGGCACCGCCGTGCGGGTCGCGGCCGGTGAGGAGCGCGAGCTCCAGGTCGTCGCGCTGGGAGAGACGACGAGCCCGGGAGGCTCCCGATGAGCCGGATCGACCCGCGCGAGTACCTCAGCCTCTACGGCCCCACCACCGGGGACCGGGTCCGGCTCGGTGACACCGACCTGTGGGTGCAGGTGGAGGCCGACGACACCGAGCCCGGCGAGGAGATGCTCGGCGGCTGCGGCAAGACGGCCCGCCTCGGCGCGCTGGTCACCGGCGCCACCGATCGGGCCAGCGCGCTGGACATGGTGGTGCTCGGCGTGCTGCTGATCGACCCGGTGCTCGGCGTGCGCAAGACCAGCATCGGGATCAAGGACGGGCGGGTCGTCGGGGTCGGCCGAGCCGGGAACCCGGAGGTGCAGCAGGGCGTCGAGCTCGTCGTCGACGCCCACACCGCGATGATCCCCGGCGAAGGGCTGATCGCCACCCCCGGCATCGTGGACTCCCACGTGCACCTGTCCAACGCCGAGGTCGCCCCGGCCGCGCTCTCGGCCGGCGTCACCACCATGGTCGGGATGGGCATCGGCGGGGTCTGGGACGTCGGCGCCAACCCGCGGGAGAACCTGCACCACCTGATCGCCGGCTGGGCACACGCGCCGGTCAACGCGGCGTTCCTGGCCCGCGGCTCGTCCACCTCCACGCAGCTGCTCGAGGAGGCCGTGCTGTCCGGGTGCGGCGGGTTCAAGATCCACGAGGACTGGGGCGCCAGCCCGCAGGTGGTCGACACCTGCCTCGGGGTGGCCGAGGACACCGACCTGCCGGTGGCGCTGCACACCGACACCCTCAACGAGTCCGGCTACCTCGAGGACACCCTGCAGGCCACGCGCGGGCGCACCGTGCACGCCTACCACGTCGAGGGCGGCGGTGGTCACCCCGATCTGCTGCGCATCGTCGGCACCGAGCACGTGCTGTGCTCCTCGACCACCCCCACCCTGCCGCTGACCGCCTCCACCGTCGCCGAGCTCGGGCCGATGACGATGACGGTGCACCGCGGCCACCGGATGCTCGACAGCGACCAGGAGATCGCCGCCAGCCGGATCCGCGAGCACGCGATCGCCGCCGAGAACCACCTGCACGACCTCGGCGCGGTCAGCATCATCAACTCCGACTCGCTGGGCATGGGCCGGATCGCGGAGACGGCGCGGCGTACCTGGCAGCTGGCGCACGTCCAGGCCGCGCTGCAGGACGGCCTCGGACCCGAGGTCGACAACAACGCACGGGTGCTGCGCTACCTGGCCAAGCTCACCCACAACCCGGCCGTCGCGCACGGGATGGCCGACCAGGTCGGGTCGCTGCAACCCGGCCGGCTCGCCGACATCGTGCTGTGGAACCCGGCCTGGTTCGGCACCGCCCCCGAGCTGGTGATCAAGTCCGGATTCGTCGCCTGGGGCAACACCGGCTCCGGCTCGGGCTCGACCCGGCTGACCCAGCCCCGGCGGATGCTGCCGTTCTTCGGCGGCCTCGGCCAGGCACCCTCCCGGCTGGCGCACATCTTCGTCTCGCAGGCCTGCCTGGACGACGCCGGCGCGGCCGCGGCGCTGCCCCGGGGGGCGCGCTACACCGCGATCCGCGGCAGCCGCGGCCTGGGCAGCCGCTCGATGCTGCACAACACCGCCACGCCGCACGTCGAGGTGCCGCCCGAGCCGGCCCCGGTCACCGTCGACGGCCGCGCGGTGCCGCTCGAGCCGACCCTGCGACAGGCGGCCCGCCTCCCGCTGACCACGACCCACCACTTGGGCTGAGGACGACATGCTGATCGACCTGCTGGTGCACAACGCCGACATCATCACCCTGGACCCGGACCACCCCCGGGCCCGCAGCATGGCCGTGCACCACGGCCGCGTGCTGGCACTCGACCCGGAGCCGGCGCCGCGGGCGCGGCGTACCGTCGACGCCGGGGGCACCACGATCACGCCCGGCTTCGGCGACGCGCACAATCACATGGCCTGGTTCGGACTCGCCCTGGACGAGATCGACCTGTCCGGCGTCACCGACCTGGAGCGGCTCTACGCCCTGGTCGAGGAGCGGGCGGCGAGCCTTCCCGAGGGCGCGTACGTCGTCGGCAGCGGCTACGACAACACCCGGATCGGGGCGCACCCGCACCGGCGCGAGCTCGACCGCGCGTCCGGCGGCCGACCGGTGTGGCTCAAGCACCGGTCCGGACACGTCTGCACGGTCAGCAGCGCGGTGCTCGAGGCGGCCGGGGTGCTGGACGGCTCCGCCGCGGTCCCCGAGGGCGGCATCGTGGTCACCGACGCCGACGGTCCCACCGGCGTGCTCGAGGAGCAGGCGCAGAACCTCGTGGTCGCGCTGGTCGTGCCCTACCCGGTCGAGGTGCTCGCCGACGCGGTGTCGCGCGCCTCGCGGGTCTTCGCCTCCGAGGGGCTCACCCACGTCACCGAGGCCGGCATCGGCAACGGGTGGCTGGGCAAGAGCCCGATGGAGCTCGCCGCCTACCAGCGGGCCCGGGAGCGCGGCACCCTGCAGGTGCGCGTGCAGCTGATGCCCACCGTGTCCGCGCTGCACGACCTGCGCGGCGACGAGGACGACGACATGCGCTTCGGCCTCGACCTGGGCATCCGCACCGGATTCGGGGACGACCGGGTGCGGATCGGGCCGATGAAGATCTGGCTGGACGGCTCCCTGGTCGCCCGGACCGCCGCGGTGGACGAGCCGTTCTGCGACTGTGGCCACGGCAGCGGGTACTTCCAGGACGATCCGGACCTGATGCGTCGCCAGCTGCTCGCCGCGCACGCCGGCGGCTGGCGGGTCGCCGCGCACGCGATCGGCGACCGCGCGGTCGACCTCGCCCTGGACTGCTTCGCCGAGGCACAGGAGCGGCACCCGCGCCCGCAGCTGCGTCACCGCATCGAGCACGCCGGCATCACCCGCCCCGAGCAGGTCGCCCGGATGGCGGCGCTGGGGGTCACCCCGGTGCCGCAGCACCGGTTCCTGCACGAGATCGGCGACACCATGCTCGACGCCGTCGGTCCCGAGCGGGCGGACCACCTCTACCGGCACGCGAGCTTCCTGGCCGCCGGGATCACCGTGCCCGGCAGCTCGGACCGGCCGGTCGCCGACGGCGCGCCCCTGGCCGGCATGCAGTCGATGGTCGAGCGCACCACCAGCACCGGTACGCCGCTGGGCGCGACCGAGCGGGTCGACGCGCTGACCGCGCTGCGCGCCTACACCGTGGACTCCGCCTGGGTGGCCGGCGAGGAGCACGAGCGAGGCACCCTCGCCCCGGGGATGCGCGCCGACTTCGTCGCCCTCGCCGAGGACATCACCGCCATCCCCAGCGACCGGATCGCGGCGACGCCGGTCGTGGCCACCTTCGTCGCGGGTGACTGCACCCACGGAGAGGAGGCCCTGCCTTCGACCTCCTGACCCGTCCGGGCTGCATCCCCTGCAGCGTCCCCGCAGCACTCCCCGCTGGAGAACTGAGATGACCCACGCACCCCAACCGTCCACCGCACCCGTCGAGGTGCACGAGGAGGAGGCCAAGCGCGTCGCGTTCGCGGCCTTCGTCGGCACCGCCCTGGAGTGGTACGACTACTTCCTCTACGGCACCGCCGCCGCGCTGGTCTTCAACCGGCTGTTCTTCGTCACCAACGACCCGCTGGTCTCCACGCTCGCGGCCTTCGCCTCCTTCGCCGTCGGCTTCCTCGCCCGGCCGGTCGGCGCGATCATCTTCGGCCACCTCGGTGACCGGGTCGGCCGCCGCAAGACCCTGCTGGTCACCGTGGTGATGATCGGGATCGCGACCGGCGTGATCGGCTTCCTGCCCGGCTTCGCCACCATCGGCGTCGCCGCGCCGCTGCTGCTGACCCTGCTGCGGCTGCTGCAGGGCATCGCGGTCGGCGGCGAGTGGGGCGGTGCGGTGACGCTGGCCGTCGAGCACGCCCCCGAGAAGCACCGCGGCCGGTACGCCGCCCTGCCGCAGATCGGCTCGCCGATCGGGACGCTGCTCTCGTCGGGGATGATCCTGGTCGTCTCCCTGCTGCCCGACGCGAGCTTCGACTCGTGGGGCTGGCGGATCCCGTTCCTGGCCGCCTTCCCGCTGCTCTACGTCGCCTACTACCTGCGTCGCCGGGTCGAGGAGTCGCCGCTGTTCACCCGGCTGCTGGAGGAGGACGAGCTGGCCTCGAGCCCGGTCAAGGACGTGGTGACCAAGGCGTTCCCGCAGCTGATGGTCGGCGCCGCCTCCACCCTGCTCGGCGTGGGCGGCTTCTACCTGGTGACCACCTTCATGATCAGCTACGGCACCAACACGCTGGGCATCGACAACTCCGTGATGCTGACCGGCACGCTGTTCGCCGCCGCGGTGGAGATCCTGGTGCTGATCGCCGGCGGCCGGATCTCCGAGCGGCTGGGCGCGGCCAAGGTCACCGTCGCCGGCGGCCTGATCAGCGCCGCGCTGGCCTTCCCGGTGTTCTGGATGGTCGACACCACCAACACGGCACTGGTGATCATCGGCGTCACCCTGGCGGTGGCCGGCCTGTCGATCCCCTACGCCGTGTCCGGCTTCCTGCTGACCGGGTTGTTCCCGGCCCACCTGCGCTACAGCGGCGTCGCGCTGTCGGCCAACTTCGCCGGCGTGCTCAGCGGCTTCGTGCCGCTGGCCGCCACTGCAGCCCTGGCCGCGAGCGGCGAGAAGTCGTGGGCCCCCGCGCTGATGCTGATCGGGATCGCGCTGATCACCACCGTGGCCGGCGCGGTCGCCCCGAAGGTCTCCCTCGGTCGCGAGGAGGTCACCGCAGCATGAGCACGCGGTCGGCCGGCCATCTGGTGGTCGCCCAGCTCGAGGAGCTGGGCGTCCCCCGGGTCTACTGCGTGCCCGGGGAGAGCTACCTGGAGGTCCTCGACGGGCTGTACGACAGTCCGATCGACACCATCGTGTGCCGGCAGGAGGGCGGCGCCGGGTTCATGGCGGTCGCGCAGGGCCGGCTCGGCCCGCTGCCCGGGGTGGCGATGGTGACCCGGGGCCCCGGAGCGGCGAACGCCGCGATCGCCGTGCACACCGCCTGGCAGGACGCCACCGCGATGGTGCTGTTCGTCGGGCTGATCCCGCTGGCCGACCGCGGCCGCGAGTCGTTCCAGGAGTTCGACCTGAGCGCCTGGTTCGGCTCGACCAGCAAGAAGGTACTGAGCCTCGACACCCCCGACCGGGCCGCCGAGGTGGTCAGCGAGGCGTTCCACGTCGCCGCCTCCGGCCGCCCCGGCCCGGTGGTGGTCGGGCTCCCCGAGGACGTCCTGGTCGCGCCCACCGAGGCGAGCATCAGCCCGGCCCGCGACGTCTCGGACGGGGCGGTCTCCCCGTCGCAGGCCCACCGGCTCGCCTCCCTGCTCCGCGACGCCGAGCGCCCGCTCGTGGTGGTCGGCGGCGACCGGTGGACCGCGCCCGTGGCCGAGCGGTTCACCGCCTGGTGCGAGTCGTGGCGGCTGCCGGTCGCGGCCGACTTCCGCGCCCACGACGTGGTGGCGCACGGCAGCGCGTCGTACGTCGGCTGGCTCGGCTACGGGCAGAACCCGGCCCTGGCCGACCTCCTCGACGAGGCGGACCTGCTGCTGTTCGTCGGCGACGGCGCCGGCGACGTGCTGACCGGCGGCTACCGGCTGGGCCGCGACGCGGCGCGGGTCGTCGTGGTCGACCCCGACCCCCAGGTGCGCGCCCACCAGCTGCGCCTGGACCTGCACCTGACCGCGGCGCCCGGAGGATTCGTCGAGGGCTTCGCCGACACCGCAGCCGGCGCGGCGCCCCACGACCCGCCGCGCTGGGCCGGGTGGGCGGAGAAGGCTCGCGAGGAGCAGCAGCGGTTCAGCACGCCCCACCCCGACCGGGCGGCCGTCGAGCGAGCAGGCGAGCCCGGGTCCGACCTGGGGGCCCGACTGGGCGTGGACCTGGGAGCGGCGTTCGCGGAGCTGCGCGACCGGCTGCCCGGGGACGCGCTCTACGCCTACGGCGCCGGGAACTACGCGCGCTGGGTGCAGCGCTACCTGGTGCACGAGACCTACCCGGCGGTGCTGGCCCCGCGCAACGGCGCGATGGGTTTCGGCATCCCCGCCGCCGTGGCCGCCGCGCTGTCGCACCCGGACCGGCAGGTGGTCGCCTTCGCCGGCGACGGCTGCTTCCTGATGAACGGGCAGGAGTTGGCGACCGCGGCGGCCTACGGGCTGACGCCGCTCGTCGTGGTCGTCGACAACGGCGGCTACGGCACGATCCGGTCGCACCAGCAGGCCGCGCACCCCGGCCGACCCAGCGGCACCGCGCTGACCAACCCGGACTTCGCGGCCTACGGGGCGGCGTTCGGCGCGCACGCGGAGACGGTCACACGCACCGCGGACGTCGGCCCCGCGCTGGACCGCGCCCTGGGCTGTGGCCGGATGGCGCTGGTGCACCTGGTGGTCGACCCGGACACGATGAGCCCACACCCCTGACCGAGCCGGATCCGAGCCAGCACGACCCGAGCCAGACCCAACCGCCACCCTCTCGAGGAGCGCAGATGTACCAGGTGATCGACCCGGCCACCGGCGAGCACGTCGCGAGCTACCCCACCGCCACCGACGAGCAGGTCGAGGACGCCCTCGCCCGCGTGCACCGCGGGTTCGCCGACTGGCGCACCCGACCGGTCTCCGAGCGGGCGGCGGTCCTGCACCGGGCGGCCGACCTGTTCGAGGAGCGCGCCGAGGAGCTGGCCGCGCTGATCACCACCGAGATGGGCAAGCCCACCCCCGAGGCCCTCGGCGAGCTGAGCATCGTGGTCGACATCTTCCGGTACTACGCCGACCGAGCCGAGGAGCTGACCCGACCCGAGCCGCTCACCGTGCGTGGCGGTGACGCCGCGGTCGAGAAGCACCCGGTCGGGGCGCTGCTCGGGATCATGCCGTGGAACTTCCCCTACTACCAGGTGGCCCGGTTCGCCGCCCCCAACCTCGCGCTGGGCAACACGGTGCTGCTCAAGCACGCCCCCTGCTGCCCCTCCTCGGCCGCCGCGATCGAGGCGCTGCTGCGCGAGGCCGGGCTGCCGGCCGACGCCTACGTGAACCTCTACGCCACCAACGAGCAGGTGTCGCGGATCATCGCGGACCCGCGGGTTCAGGGTGTCTCCCTGACCGGCAGCGACCGGGCCGGCGCGGCCGTGGCCGAGCAGGCGGGCCGGCACCTGAAGAAGGTGGTCCTCGAGCTCGGTGGCTCGGACCCGATGGTGGTGCTCGACAGCGCCGACGTGAAGCGGACCGCGAGGGTGGCGGCCCGGTCGCGCACCGCCAACATGGGACAGGCGTGCAACGCGCCGAAGCGGATGATCGTCGCTTCCGAGCTCTACGACGACTTCGTCGCCGCCCTCTGCCAGGAGATGGACGGCGAGCCGGGCGCCCCGCTGTCGTCGGTGGAGGCGGCCGAGCGGCTGGTCGGCCAGGTCGAGCGGGCCGTGGACCAGGGCGCCACCGTGCTCACCGGCGGGGGGCGGGTCGACCGGCCCGGGGCCTGGGTGCAGCCGACGGTGCTGGTCGGGGTCACGCCCGGGATGGACGCTCACCACGAGGAGCTCTTCGGGCCGGTCGCAGTGGTCTACCGGGTCGACGGCGAGGACGAGGCCGTCGCGCTGGCCAACGACACGCCCTACGGGCTTGGTGCGAGCGTGTTCAGCCAGGACCCCGAACGGGCGCGCCGGGTCGGCGCCCGGATCGACGCCGGGATGGTCTTCGTGAACCAGGCCGGCGGCTCGCAGGCCGACCTGCCCTTCGGCGGGGTCAAGCGCTCCGGCGTCGGCCGGGAGCTGGGCGACCTCGGCATCGAGGAGTTCATGAACAAGAAGGTCGTGCTGGTCCCCGGCCGCTGACCCCTCGCCGCGGGCGCCGCGGCCCCGCCCGGCCCGGCCCGGCCCGCGCTCAGCGGCTGGTCGAGCGGCGGTACTGCGCGTTGGCCAGCGGCACGAACACCATCAGCACCGCCACCGCCCACAGCACCGTGTAGAACTCCGGGTTCTGCAGCGCCCACGACGTCGGGTCCGGCGCCCGCGGGTCCGGGTTCGGGTTGCCGAACAGGTCCCGCGCGGCCTGGGTCACCGCCGAGACCGGGTTCCACTCGGCGAAGGTCTGCAGCGGCCCGGGCAGGGTGTTGAGCGGGACGAACGTGTTCGCCACGAAGGTGAGCGGGAAGATCACGATGAACGAGGCGTTGTTGACCACCTCCGGGCTCGGCACCAGCATCCCCACCCAGGCCATCACCCACGAGATCGCGTAGGCGAACAGCAGCAGCAGGACGAAGCCGAGCAGCGCCTCGCCGATCGAGGTCCGGATCCGCCAGCCCACCAGCAGCCCGGTCGCGCCCATCACGACGAGCACGATCACGTTGTTGGCCACGTCGGACAGGGTGCGGCCGGTCAGCACCGCCGAGGGCGCCATCGGCAGCGAGCGGAACCGGTCGATGATGCCCTTCTTGACGTCGTCGGCCAGGCCGGCACCGGTGATCGTGGCGCCGAACACCACGGTCTGGGCGAAGATCCCGGCGATCAGGAACTCGCGGTAGGACTGCGGGTCGCCCTGCTGGCCGATCGCGCCGCCGAACACGTAGGCGAACAGCAGGATGAACATGATCGGCGACAGGGTGGTGAACACGATCATGTCCGGCACCCGCTTGATCTTGATCAGGTTGCGCTTGGCGACGACGAAGCCGTCGGACAGTGCGTGCGGCAGGCTCATCGGACGGTCTCGCTCTCGCTGCCCTGGTCGGCCCGATGGTCGGACCTGCGCTCGTCCGGACCGCTGTCGCGGGACCCGTCGCCGGTCTCGTCGGGGTGCTCCTCGGCGACGTGCCCGGTCAGGGTGAGGAACACGTCGTCGAGCGTCGGCCGGCGCAACCCCACGTCGTCGACCTGGATCCCTTCGCCGTCCAGCCGTCGCAACGCGTCGGCGAGCACCGTCGCTCCTCCGGTGACCGGCACCAGCAGGGACCGCTGGTGAGCCTCGACGCTGACCTGCCCGACCGCGAGCGGCTGCAGCAGCCGCACCGCGTCGTCGACCCGGGCGGCGTCGCTCACGGTGATCTCCAGCCGCTCCCCGCCGACCTGCGCCTTGAGCTGGTCGGCCGTGCCCTCGGCGATCACCCGGCCGTGGTCGATCACCACGATGTTGTCGGCGAGCAGGTCGGCCTCCTCGAGGTACTGCGTGGTGAGCAGCAGCGAGGTGCCTCCGGCGACCAGCTGCTTGATCACCTCCCACATGTCGGTGCGGCTGCGCGGGTCCAGCCCGGTGGTCGGCTCGTCGAGGAACAGCACCGGCGGATCCGCAACCAGCGCTCCCGCGAGGTCCAGGCGCCGGCGCATCCCGCCCGAGTAGGTCCGCGCCATCCGGTCCCCGGCCTCCTCGAGGCGGAACTGCTCCAGCAACGTGCGGGCGCGCTCGCGGCTGCGCCGGCGGCCGAGATGGTAGAGCCGGCCGATCATGTCGAGGTTCTCGAAGCCGGTGAGGTACTCGTCGACGGCGGCGTACTGCCCCGACACCCCGATCCGGGCCCGCGCCCGGGCCGGGTGCGCGAGCACGTCCACGCCGGCCACCTCGGCCCGACCCTCGTCCGGGCGCAGCAGGGTGGTCAGGATGCGCACCGCGGTCGTCTTGCCCGCGCCGTTGGGGCCGAGCACCCCCAGCACGGAGCCCTGCGGCACGCGCAGGTCGAGCCCGTCGAGCGCGGTCACGGACTTGAACCGCTTCACCAGGCCTTCGGCCAGCACAGCATCGGTCATGGGAGGGGACTCTGCCACGACCCGCCGACAGTTCGCGCGGCAATTGCCGATGGTGCCGCCGCGGGCCGGGCCAAGCCCCGGGTCAGGCGTTCTGCCAGAGCCCCATCACGTTGCCCTCGGTGTCCTTGAAGTACGCCGCAAAGCCCATCTCACCGACCGCCATCTTCTCCATCACCGTGGAGCCGCCGCACTTGCCGACGGTCTGCAGCGCCTCGTCGATGTCGTCCACGGCGAGGGTGATCACCGGCGCCGGCATCTCCGTGGTGCGCTCCATCATCCCGCCGCCGATGTAGCCGGGCTCGCTCGGGCCCATCTCGCCCATCGGGCCGGTGGAGACCATCGTGTAGCGCATCTCGGGCATCGGGGTCACGTCCCAGCCGAACGCCTCGGCGTAGAACGAGCGGGCCCGGTCCCCGTCGTCGAAGGGAACCTCGAAGTGCACGACCCGTCCAGACATGGTGCCTCCCAATGCGGTTGCCAGTGATGTCGCCAGTGATGTCGGCAGTCGTCTCGTTGCCGACGGCGCCAGCCTTCTCGTGGCTGCATCGGGGGTCAATGGCCCGGCCGGACCAGCCGGTGGGGGTCAGCCGGCGGGATCAGCCCATCAGCCGGCGTACCACCGACAGCGGCAGCAGCCGCAGCGCCAGCCCCAGCGGCCGCCACGGCCAGGCCGGCACGTAGGCCTTGGCGCGCCGGGCCTCGATCGCCTCCACCATCGCCCGTACCCCCTTCTCGGTGGAGACGATGAACGGCGCGTTGCGCACCCGCTCGTTCATCTCCGAGCGGATGTAGCCCGGGTAGATCACCGAGACGGTGATGTCGGTGTCCATCAGCTCGGCGCGCAGCCCCTCCCCCAGGTGCGCCACCGCGGCCTTGGTCGCGGCGTAGACGGTGCCGGCCTTGGGCATCCCCCGCATCGCCGACATCGACGAGACCAGCACCAGGTGGCCGTGCTGCTGCTCGCGGAAGACCTCCAGCGCCGCCTCGGCCTGGGCGAGCGCACCGAGCACGTTGGTCACCGCGGTCTGCCGGTTCGCGTCGTGACGCCCGGTGCCCAGGGGCGCGCCCTTGCCGAGCCCGGCGTTGACCACCACCCGGTCGATGCGGCCCAGGTCGGCGGCCAGGCGACCGAACACGCGGAACACCGCGGCGTCGTCGGTGACGTCGAGCGGCTCGACGGCGACCCGGATCCCCGGGTGCGCGGCGACCAGCTCCTCGCGCAGCTGCTCGAGCCGGTCGGTACGCCGGGCGCACAGGCCCAGGTCGTAGCCGCGGGCGGCGAACTGCCGGGCCATCTCGGCGCCCAGCCCCGAGCTCGCCCCGGTGATCACGATCGTGTCTGCCATGGCGGCACCCTAGTTTCCGTCCGTTTCCACGACCGCGCCGCGGGTACGACGAAGGCGACCGACCCACCCCGCCCGAGAGGACACCAGAGCGCCGATGACCAGCGTGGACGCCGTCGTCATCGGCAGCGGGCCCAACGGCCTGGTCGCGGCCAACCTGCTGGCGGACCGGGGCTGGGACGTGCTGGTGCTGGAGACGCAGCCGGAGATCGGCGGCGCGGTGCGCAGCGACTCCGCGGTGCACCACGGCTTCGTGCACGACGAGTTCTCCTCCTTCTACCCGCTGGCGGTCGGCTCGCCGACCATCCGCGACCTCGAGCTCGAGCGCCACGGGCTGCGCTGGGAGCACGCGCCGGCGGTGGTCGGCACGCCGTTCGCCGACGGACGCTGGGCGCTGCTGCACCACGACCGCACCCGCACCGCGGCCGGGCTCGACGCGCTGAGCCCCGGGGACGGTGACGCGTGGCTGGACCTGTGCCGGACGTGGGACCGGATCGGGGACGACGTGGTCGGCGCGCTACTCACCCCCTTCCCCCCGGTGCGGCACGGTCTCGGCGCGGCGGCCCGGCTGCCCCGAGCCGGCGGGATGCCGCTGCTGCGGTCGCTCATCTCGCCGGTGCGCGCCTTCGTCGACCAGCGCTTCTCCGGCGACGGCGCGAAGATGCTGCTCGCCGGCAACGCCGCCCACGCCGACATCGGCATGGACGCTCCGGGCTCCGGGCTGATGGGCTGGCTGCTGGTGATGCTCGGCCAGCACCTGGGCTACCCCGTCCCCCGCGGTGGGTCCGGCATGCTCAGCCGGGCGCTGGGACGGCGGCTGGAGGCGCAGGGCGGCCGGATCCGCACGCGCACGCGCGCGGACCGGATCGAGGTCCGCGACGGCCGCGCGGTGGCGGTGCACACCGAGCACGGCGACCGGGTGGAGGCCCGGCGCGCCGTGATCGCCGACGTCGCCGCGCCGCACCTGTACGGCGGCCTGGTCGACTGGGCCGACCTGCCCGCCGACTGGCGCCGCAAGATGGCGCAGTTCGAGTGGGACCCCGGGACCGTCAAGGTCGACTGGGCGCTGTCCGGCCCGATCCCGTGGCGCGCCGCGCCGCAGGCGCAGCCCGGAACCGTCCACCTGGCCGAGTCGGTCGACGAGGTGGACCGGGCGATGACCCAGGTCTCGAGCCACACCGTGCCCGACCGCCCGTTCGTGCTGATGGGGCAGATGGCCGCGGCCGACCCGTCCCGCGCCCCCGAGGGTGGCGAGGCGGTGTGGGCCTACACGCACGTCCCGCAGCACACCGCCCGGGACGCCGGCGGGGAGATCCGCGGCACGTGGGACCGGGCCGACGCCGAGGCGATGGCGGACCGGATGCAGCGGCGCATCGAGGAGTACGCCCCCGGTTTCGGCGACCGCGTGCTGGCCCGGCGCATCCTCGGCCCTCGCGAGCTGGCCGAGCGCGACGAGAACCTGCACAACGGCGCCCTCAACGGCGGCACCTCCGGATTGCACCAGCAGTTGGTGTTTCGCCCGGTCGCCGGTCTGGGGCGCGCCGAGACGCCGGTGCGCAACCTCTACCTCGGGTCCGCCTCGGCGCACCCCGGTGGCGGGGTGCATGGCGCCTGCGGCTCCAACGCCGCCCGGGCGGCGCTGGCGCACAGCCGGCTGCGGCGTCTGGTTCCCGGCGGCTGGGGAGCGCGCCGGGAGCCCGATACAACAACCAAGTCAACGCCCGACAGGAAGGTGGACAGAGCATGAGCACAGGTGTCGTCGTCGTGACCGGAGGCAGCTCCGGGGTGGGCCGGGCCACGGCACGGGCGTTCGCGGACGAGGGCCACCCGGTCGCCGTCCTGGCCCGCGGGCAGGAGTCGCTGGACGCGACCGTCGCGGAGCTGGAGCAGCGCGGGGTCAAGGCGCTCGGCCTCTCCGTCGACGTGACCGACCGGGACGCGGTCGAGGCGGCCGCCGATCGGATCGAGTCCGAGCTGGGCCCGATCGAGGTGTGGGTCAACTCCGCGATGGTGACCGTGCTCGGGGAGTTCGCCGAGGTCGAGGCGGCCGACTTCGACCGGGCGCACGACGTGGTGTTCAAGGGCACCGCGAACGGCACCCGCGCCGCGCTGCGCTGCATGCGGCCGCGCAACCGCGGCCGGATCGTGCAGGTCGGCTCGGCGCTGGCGTATCGGGGTATCCCGCTGCAGTCGGCGTACTGCTCGGCCAAGCACGCCATCCAGGGACTCTGCGACTCGTTGCGTCCCGAGCTGCTGCACAACGGCAGCGAGATCACCGTCAGCGAGGTGAACCTTCCCGCGGTGAACACGCCGCAGTTCGACATGTGCAAGAACCTTCTGGACGGGGCGCCGCAGCCGGTGCCGCCGATCTACCAGCCGGAGATCCCCGCCGCCGCGATCGTCCAGGCGGCGCGGACCGGTGAGCGCTCGCTGAACGTCACCTTCACCACCACCCGCACCGTGCTCGGCAACAAGGTGGCCCCCGGTGCGCTCGATCAGGTGCTGGCCAGCAACGGCTACTCCGGCCAGAAGTCCCAGCGCAGCAGGCCGGAGGGGAACAACCTCTACGAGCCGATGCCGGGCGACCACGGCTGCCACGGCTCCTTCGACGACAAGGCCCGCAGCAGCTCGGCCCAGGAGAAGCTGCGGTTCACCCCGCTCGCCGAGGCCGCCCGCTCCACCGGGCGCGTCGGGCGGCAGCTCGGCGCGGCCGTCATCAAGCGCGTGATCTGACCCGGACCGGGTATCCCCTGCCATGAGCACCACGACGCGGGTCATGAACTGCACGCCGCAGGCGGTCTTCGACGTCCTCACCGACGGGTGGACCTACGCCACCTGGGTGGTGGGGGCCGCGCGCATCCGCAAGGTCGACGACGGCTTCCCCCGACCGGGGACCCGGGTCCACCACTCGGTCGGGTTCTGGCCGTTCATGATCAGCGACTACACCGAGATCGAGGACCTCGACTCCCCCCGGTCGATCACCCTGCGGGCGCAGGCGTGGCCGGCCGGGGAGGGGCGGATCACGATCACCTGCGAGGGCGGCGTCGGGGATGGTGATCAGACGCTGGTCACCATGCACGAGGTGGCCACCTCCGGACCCGCGAAGATCATCCCCCGGCCGATCGAGTCGGTGCTGTTGCGGCTGCGCAACCTCGAGACGCTGAAGCGGCTGGGCTACCTCGCCGAGAGCGGAGCGCGCAGCGAGCACGGTCCGCACGAGCGGGAGCGCTGAGCGGCGCACCTCAACCGGCCAGGGAACGTCGCCCCTCCCGGTCGGCCACGCCAGTCCCGGCACCGAGGTCGGCGCGCTGTCCCGCGGCCCAGCCGGCCAGCCCGCCGCTGCCGGACAGCCGCCGAGGCGGCGCGAAGCCGAGGTGCGGGTACTCCTCGCGCACGGCGGTGTCCACCTGCACACCGCGGTCGGCCAGCACCAACGCCACCGACCGGTGGCCCCCATCACCTCGACCGCGCGCGGCGCCCGCTCCTGGGCCCTCACCCGCCCCGTCGCCGGCGGCGCGCCTGGCGGCTGCCTCCTCCACCGCGGCCACCCGACGCACCACGGCGGAGGTGAACCCGGCCAGCCAGGAGCGGCGGAACGCGGCGACGCTCTCGCCCGGTGGCGCCGGGATCCGGGTGAGCTGGGTGGTGGCCTGCAGCAGCAGGCTGGTGTAGAGCACCTCGGCGCGGGTGAGGTCGGCGCCGTAGCCGAACAGGTGCACCGAGATCTCCTTGCGGGTGCTGAACGGCCCGGCGTCGACGTGGCGGGTCCGTTGCACCGCGCGGCAGCGCAGCTGCACCGCCACGCCGCTGAGCAGGTCCGCCTTGTCCAGCGCGTAGGGCGCGTCGAGCACCACTACCGCGTCACCGACCACGTCCCGCTCCGGGTCGGCCGCGGCCAGCATGGCCTCGTCGATCCCGTACTCGGCCACCAGGGCCGCCGCCTTCGCGGTGTACGTCTCCGCCTCGTCCACGGTCGCGGCAGGGTCCTCGGCCTTGGCCAGCAGCTTGCGCACCTTGGCCAGCACGCCGGTGTGCTCCTCGCTCATCGTCTCCTCCTGGGTCGTGTCGGCGGGCCGCTCGACCCGCGAGGCACCGACCCTGACAGGCGGCACGGACAGATCACCCATCCTGCGGCCAGTTGTCCACAGCCGGACCTCCGGGGGTGGGGTCATCCGGGCTCGCCTGGCCCCTCAGCTGGCGACGGTGACCGCGACCCGGGCCCGTACCACCGGGTCCCCCCAGGCCCGGGCCACCCGGGCGAGGCGGTAGGCGCTGAGCAGCACGAACGGCACCGCCAGCAGCACCGCCCAGCCGGCGGCCCCGTAGCGCGCCGGCACGGTGAACAGCATCCCGGTCAGCGTGGTGCTCAGCGCGAGCCGGGCGGAGTAGCCGACCATCACCAGCGGCGGCGCCGGGGTCGCGCGGGCGTTGCGCAGGTCCACCCCGAACGGCCGGCGCACCGACCACCGCAGCGAGGTGGCGACCACCTGCACCGTGACCACCACCGCGGCGCACCCGACGGCGACCAGCTCCGCCGGCGTCGGCAGCCCCGCCCGCAGCGCCGCCAGCACCAGGGTCAGGCAGGTCGCGACGAGCAGCACCTCCAGCAGCACCAGGGCCCGCGAGTACAGCGCCAGCACCGGCGGCACCGGCAGGCTCTCCCGCCACAGCGCGCCCCGGCCGTCCAGGCACCACGCGTTCACCCCGAACAGCAGCGCGCCACCCGAGGCGACCAGCCCCGGCAGGATGCACAGCGTGCTCCAGTCCAGGCCCCCGGCCAGTGCGACCAGGCCGGGCAGCACCGCGAGCAGCGCCAGCCCGCGACGCAGCGGGACGGAGCGCCAGATGCCGGCCCGGTCGGTGCGCAGCAGCGCCACCAGGTCGCCGGCGGGATTCGGCCGGGCTGCCCGAACGGAGCTCTCCACCCGCAGCTCGTCGCGGGCGGGGCGCAGCGCCACGGCGTACGCCAGCGCGGCGCCGGTCAGCACCGCCGCCACGCCGAGCCCGACCAGGAAGACGACCACCCGCCACCAGCCCACCCATGCGCCGCCGGACCCGTACAGGGCGGCGAGCGCGACGTGCACCGTGGGGGCGCCGTCCAGCAGCGGCACCAGGCGGTCGGTGGCCACCAGGACGCCAGCGACGGCAGCCAGCGCCAGGGTCAGCGCGCGCAACACCCAGGCCCCGTGCCGGTGACGGCGTACCCACTCGGCGGCCCACGCCACCGCCTGGGCGAGTGCGGTGGCCACGGCCAGCCAGAGCAGCACCGGTACCTGCGCGGCCAGCAACCCGCGCGGCCCGATGGCGTACGCCGTGGCGCCGAGGACGGACCAGGCCTGGAGCAGCCAGGCGATGTTCAGCGGCGCCAGCAGCAGCGCGCCGAGGTGGTCGGTGCCCGGGCTCACCGGGAAGGCGACCGCCTCCTCGCGCGCGACCAGCTCGCGCCCACCCGCGGACGCGACGGCCGAGATGATCGCGACCGCGAGCACGCCGAGGTAGGCCGAGGGGAGCAGCAGCAGCACCTCGGAGGACTCGACCGCGGTGCCGCCCCGGCTCCCCGCTGCCCCGGGCAGCAGCGCCGGGATCCAGGCGGCAGCCACGCTGAGCCCTCCGATCAGCACGAGCGCGACGGCGGCGCCCCACCGGGCACGACCGCGCAGCGTGGCGGCGCGGAACCGCAGCAGCGGCAGCAGGTCGGCGGGGGCGCGTCGGGCCTCAGCCCAGGAGGCCGCGGTAGGCACGCGCGCCCTCCTCCCCGACCATCTGCGCGGCGCTCAGCTGCGCGACCGCGCAGCCGCCGCGCAGCACCACGGCCTGGTCGCAGGCCTCCACGGCGAGCTCGCGCAGGTGGGTGGAGACCAGCACGGCGGCGCCACGGGCGCGCGCGTCGGCCACCACCTCGAGGGTCGCCTCCACGCCGAGCGGGTCGACCCCGTCGAAGGGCTCGTCGAGCAGCAGCACCGCCGGGTCGTGGAAGGCGGCGAGCAGCACCGACATCCGCCGGCCCATCCCGTGGCTGAACCCGGCGGTGACCCGGTGCGCGGCGCCACCGAGGTCGAAGCGCTCCAGCAGGTCACGGGCGCGCCGCTCCCAGCCGGCCGGGAGGCGACGCAGTCGCGCGGCGAGCTGCAGGTGCTCCCACGGCGTGGCCCGGGGGACCAGGCCGCCCACGTCGGGGCAGTACCCGACCGCACGCTTGACCTCGAGCTGCCGGCGCGCGACGTCGAGCCCGGCGACCCGGACGCTGCCGCCGGTCGGGGCACCACCCCGGCCAGCACCCGCATCGTGGTGGACTTGCCCGCCCCGTTGCGGCCGAGCAGCGCCGTGGCGGCGCCGGCGTCGACCTGCAGGTCCACGCCCCGCACCGCATCGACCGGCCCGAAGCGCACCCACAGCCCCGAGACCTCGACGACGGCGTGCGACACCCGCCTATTGTCGCCGGGTCGGGGTGGCTCGTCCCGGTTTCCCAGGGTATGCAGGCGAACTGCCGCTCCCCACGGTCAGCTCATCGTGGGAAGTGCGGGTTGCCCTGCATCACCTGGGAAACCAGCGAGGCCGGGGGCGTGAACCGGTCGCCGTACGCCGCGGCGAGCTCCTCGGCCCGGGCGACGAAGCCGCGCAGACCGCCCGGGTAGCCGACCATGTACTGCACCGTGCCGCCGTACAGCGGCGGGAAGCCGATCCCGAAGATCGAGCCGATGTTGGCCGCGGCCGACGAGTCGATCACGCCCTCCTCGAAGCACTTCGCGGTCTCCAGCGCCATCGCGAACAGGTACCGCTCCTGGATGTCGCGCAGCGGGACCTCGGCCCCCTCACCGTCGCGCCCGAAGTGCTCGCGCAGCCCCGGCCACAGGTGCTTCGGCCCGTCGGCGGGGTAGTCGTAGAACCCGGCCCCGGCGGCCTTGCCCTTGCGACCGAACTCCTCGACCATCCGGTCGATCACCGGCTCGGCGGGGTGCGGCGGCAGCGGCGTACCCGCCTTCTCGGCCGCCTCCTGCGCCGCCTTGCGAATGTGCTGGGTCAGGGTCAACGACACCTCGTCGAGCATCGCCAGCGGGGGCGCGGGGAAGCCGGCCATGGTGGCGGCCCGCTCGATGGTCTGCGGGTCCACACCCTCGGCGAGCAGCGCGACGGCCTCGTTGAGCAGGGTGCCGTAGACCCGGGAGGTGTAGAACCCGCGGCTGTCGTTGACCACGATCGGGGTCTTCTTGATCTGCTGCACCACGTCGACGGCCCGGGCCACCGCCTCGGGCGAGGTGCGCGCCCCCTTGATGATCTCGACGAGCGGCATCTTGTCGACCGGGGAGAAGAAGTGCAGGCCGATGAAGTCCTCGGGCCGCGAGACGCCCTCGGCCAGCTCGGTGATCGGCAGCGTGGAGGTGTTCGAGCACAGCAGCGCGTCGCCGGCGACCACGTCCTGCACCTCGGCGAAGACCCGGTTCTTCAGGGACGGGTCCTCGAAGACCGCCTCGATCACCAGGTCGCAGCCGGCCAGGTCGGCGGGGTCGCCGGTCGGCGTGATCCGGTCCAGCACCTCGTCGCGCTGCTCGGCGCTCATCCGCCCCCGGTCGACCTGCTTGTCGAGCAGCCCGCGGGCGTGATCCTTGCCCTTCGCGGCGTTCTCGGTGCTGACGTCCTTGAGCACGACCTGCATGCCCGCGCGGGCGCAGGCGTAGCCGATGCCGGCGCCCATCATCCCGGCCCCGAGTACGCCGACCCGGGTCGCGCGGAACTGCGGCACGCCGTCGGGACGCAGCGCGCCGGAGTTGATCGCCTGCAGGTCGAAGAAGAACGCCTGGGTCATGTTGGTGGAGTTCTGCCCCACCACCAGGTTGGTCAGGTAGCGCGACTCGATCCGGGAGGCGGTGTCGAAGTCGACCTGCGCGCCCTCGACCGCGGCGGACAGGATCGCCCGCGGCGCCGGGTAGGGGGCGCCCTTGAGCTGCTTGCGCAGGTTGGCCGGGAACGCCGGCAGGAACGCCGCCAGCTTCGGGCTGGCCGGCGTGCCGCCGGGGATCTTGTAGCCGGGGCGGTCCCAGGGCTGGGTGGCCGCCTCCGGGTCGTCGCGGTGGTCGAGCACCCAGGCCCGCGCCGCGGTGAGCAGGTCGGCGGGGTCGGCGACCAGCTCGTCGACCAGCCCCTTCTCGCGCGCCTTGGCCGGCTTCATCCGCGGCCCCTGGAGCAGCACGTCGAGCAGCGCGGTCTGCAGGCCGAGCATCCGCACGGTGCGGGTGACGCCGCCACCGCCGGGCAGGAGGCCGAGGGTGACCTCGGGCAGGCCGATCTCGTAGCGCCCGTCGACCGCGATCCGGTGGTGGCAGGCCAGCGCGATCTCCAGGCCGCCGCCGAGCGCGGCGCCGTTGATCGCGGCGACGACGGGCTTGCCCAGCGTCTCCAGCCGGCGCAGGTCGGCCTTGACCGCCTCCGCCTTGGCGAACACCGCGGGCGCGTCGTCGGGGCCGGCCTGCATCAGCTCGCGGAGGTCGGCGCCGGCGAAGAAGGTCTTCTTCGCGCTGGTCACCACCACGCCCGTGACCTGGTCGCGCTCGGTCTCGAGCCGGTCGACCGCCGCGCGCATCGCCGCGGCGTACCGGTCGTTCATCGTGTTGGCACCGGCACCCGGGTCGTCCAGGGTGAGGATGACGACGCCGTCGCTGTCCCGGTCGTACCGGACGGCGCTGTGCTCTGCGGTCTCTGTCATCTGCTGTCTCAGTCCTATCTGCGGGTCAGATGCGCTCGACGATGGTGGCCACGCCCATGCCGCCGCCCACGCACAGCGTGGCCAGGCCGTAGCGCAGGTCGCGGCGGGCGAGCTCGTCGACCAGGGTGCCGAGGATCATCGCCCCGGTGGCCCCCAGCGGGTGTCCCATCGCGATGGCGCCGCCGTTCACGTTGACCTTCTCGTGCGGCAGGTCCAGGTCGCGCATGAAGCGGAGCACGACGGCGGCGAACGCCTCGTTCATCTCGAACAGGTCGATGTCGTCCACGCTGAGCCCCGCCTTGGCCAGCGCCTTGCGCGAGGCGGGCGCCGGGCCGGTGAGCATGATCGTGGGGTCGGCGCCGGACACGGCGGTGGCCACGATCCGGGCGCGCGGGCGCAGGCCGAGGTCGCGGCCGACCTGCTCGCTGCCCACCGCGACCAGCGCGGCGCCGTCCACGATGCCCGAGGAGTTGCCGGCGTGGTGCACGTGGTCGATCCGCTCGACCCAGTGGTACTTCTCCAGCGCGACCGCGTCGAAGCCGCCTTCGGACCCGATCGCGGCGAAGGACGGCTTGAGACCGGCCAGGGTCTCGGCGGTCGTGCCGGGCCGGATGAACTCGTCCTTGTCCAGGACGGTGAGGCCGTTGCGGTCGCGCACCGGGATCACCGCGTCGTCGAAGTAGCCGTTGGCCTGCGCCTTGGCCGCCCGGGCCTGCGACTCCGCGGCGTAGGCGTCGACGTCGGCGCGCGTGAAGCCCTCGATGGTGGCGATCAGGTCGGCGCCGATCCCCTGCGGCACGAAGGAGGTCTCGATCGCGGTGTCGGGGTCCATCGCCCAGGCGCCGCCGTCGGAGCCCATCGGCACCCGCGACATCGACTCCACACCGCCGGCGAGCACCAGGTCCTCGAAGCCCGAGCGGACCCGGGCCGCGGCCTGGTTGACCGCCTCGAGACCGGACGCGCAGAACCGGTTCAGCTGCACCCCGCCGACCGTCTCGGGCAGGCCGGCCTTGAGCGCGGCGGTCTTGGCGATGTCACCGCCCTGGTCGCCGATCGGCGTGACCACGCCGAGCACCAGGTCGTCGACCCGCGCGGGGTCCAGGTCGGGGTTGCGGCGCTGCACCTCGTCGATCAGCCCGACGACCAGGTCGACCGGCTTCACCTCGTGCAGCGACCCGTCCTTCTTGCCCTTGCCGCGTGGCGTGCGGATCGCGTCGTACACGAATGCTTCTGGCACCTGAGCCATGGCGGGTCCCAACTTCTCGGTGTGCGTCTCGGGCTGTTCTCGATTGTGACACTCATACTGTTAGCGTCGTCAACCAGTCGACCCCGTGACCCCCGCCACGCGAGGACCCGAGATGGCAGCTGCCGAGCACCCCTCCGACGCGCCGGAGCACCCCGTCCACGAGCTGATGACGCTCGACGAGCTGACCGGCCGGGTCGGGATGACCGTGCGCAACGTGCGCTTCTACACCACCCGCGGGCTGGTGCCGCCGCCGATCCGCAGGGGGCGCTCCGGCTACTACTCGGCCGAGCACGTGGCGCGCCTCGAGCTGGTCCGCGAGCTGCAGGCGCACGGGTTCACCCTGTCCGCGATCGAGGGGTACCTGGCCAAGATCCCGGCCGGCGCCTCCCCGGAGACGATCGCGCTGCACCGGACCCTGCTCGCCCCGTGGATGGCCGAGCTGCCCGAGACGGTCACCCGGCGGGAGCTGGTACGCCGCGCCGGCCGGCCGTTGAGCGACGACGACCTGGAGACGCTGCAGGCGCTGGGCATCCTCTTCCCCGCCAAGCAGGGCAGGTTCCAGGTGGCCACCGCGCACCTGACCGTCGGCATCGCGCTGCTCGACCTGGGGCTGCCACTGGAGACCGCGATGGCCGCCCAGGACATCTTCGCCGCGCACGGCCGCGCGATCGCCGAGGAGCTCCACGAGCTGTTCCGCACGCAGGTGTGGCCGGCGTACAAGCAGGCCGGGGCCTCGGCCGAGGAGCTGCGCCAGGTGGTGGAGCGGTTCAAGCCGGTCACCGTGGCCGCGCTGGTCGCGGCCTACGAGAGCGCGGTCAACGAGACTCAGCGCGAGGAGGTCACGCGCCGGGTTCGTGGCTGAGCCGGCCAGTCAGGCCTGGACCGCCACCCCGGCCTCGACCAGCGCCCGGGCGTCGTCGACCCCCCACGCGGTCAGCGCGGCGACGGTGTCCGCGCCCGGCGCCGAGGGTCCGGAGGTCAGGGTCGCCGCGGTCCGCGAGAACCGCGGCGCCGGGGCCGGCTGGAGTACGCCGTCCTCGCGCAGGTAGGTGCCGCGGGCGGCCAGGTGCGGGTGGTCGGCGGCCTCCGCGGCGGTGAGCACCGGGAAGCAGCAGGCGTCCGTCCCGGCGAACACCTCGGCCCACTCGGCCTGGGTGCGGGTTCCGAACCGGTCGGCGAGCAGGGCGCGCAGCGCCGGGTGCTGGTCGGGGTCGTAGCGGTCGGGCGCCTCGCCGGCCAGGCCGAGGCCGTCCAGCAGCGCGGCGTAGAACTGCGGCTCCAGCGCGCCCACCGCCATGTGTCGGCCGTCGGCGGTCTCGTAGAGGTCGTAGAAGGGCATCCCGCCGTCGAGCAGGTTGGTGCCTCGCCGCTCGGAGGCGACCCCGGAGGCGAGCATGCTCAGGAACATCGCGTTCAGGTGGGCGGCACCGTCCACGATGGCCGCGTCGACGACCTGACCCTGCCCGGAGCCGCGCGCCTCGAGCAGCGCAGCCAGCAGGCCGACCACGAGGTAGAGCGAGCCGCCGCCGAAGTCGCCGACCAGGTTGGCCGGGAACTGCGGCCGGTCCGGGGTCTGCCCCAACCCGTGGAGTACGCCGGCGACTGCGAGGTAGTTCAGGTCGTGCCCGGCGGAGCTCGCCAGCGGGCCGTCCTGCCCCCACCCGGTCATCCGGCCGTAGACCAGCCGCGGGTTGCGCTCCCGGCAGTCGTCCGGGCCGAGACCCAGCCGCTCCATCGCGCCGGGGCGCATCCCCTCGATCAGGAGGTCGGCCCGCTCCACCAGCCGTAGCACGGTCTGCACGCCCTCGGGCTGCTTGAGGTCCAGCGCGACGCTGGGCCGGCCGCGGGTGAGCAGGTCGGTCTCGCGGGGGCCGGCGCTCCCGGCGCCTCCGGGTCGCTCCACCCGGATCACGTCGGCGCCCAGGTCGGCGAGCAGCATCGCCGCGTGCGGGCCGGGCCCGATGCCGGTGATCTCGACCACGCGCACCCCGCGCAGCGGCCCGCGACCCCCACCGCCCGGCTGTCCCTCATGTCCCGCCTGTCCCGCCATGGCCGTCAGTCTGGCAGGCGGGTGCAACGGCGGGCCGGCTCAGGCTCAGTGGTGGTACTCGTGCACCACCGCGTGCCCCTTGCCGCGGGAGATCATCCACCGGTTCACCGGCACGGTCACCACGAAGGCGACCGCCAGGGAGAAGGCCAGGCTGGCCCAGAACAGCCAGTTCGCCAGGCCGGCTCCGAGCGCACCGGGCACGAACACCATCACCGCGTTGTCGACGATCTCCATCACCAGGATGGAGACGGTGTCCGCAGCCAGTGCGACGCGGATCGCGTCGCCCCAGCCCAGGCCGGCGCGGCGTACCGACCGGCTGGTGAGCAGGTAGCCGAAGAAGAACGCCAGGGCGACCGAGAGCACCACGCTGCCGGTGGTGTGCCACCCCCACCAGGTGCTCAGCACCATGCCGAGCACCTCGCCGATGGCACAGCCGGTCAGGCAGTGCAGCGTCGCCGACGCCGCCATCGCCCAGCTCGCCTGGGCTCCCTGGGCTCCCTGGGATCCGTGGGTCTGGTGGGTCTCGTGCGTGCTGTGATCCATGTCCGGCACCTTATACCCCTAGGGGGTATGAGACAAGCCCCCGTGTCCGACGCAACTGTGCAACTCGTTGCACAAACGCGCATCGTCCGCGACACTTGCTGCCCATGGCCCTCGAGCACGCGATCCTGGTCTCGCTCAGCGAGCAGCCCGGCACCGGCCGAGCGCTGACCCGCCGGTTCGAGCGCTCGATCGGCTTCTTCTGGTCGGCCACGCACCAGCAGATCTACCGGGTGCTCGGCCGGATGGAGGCCGACGGCTGGGTGAGCGCGCGGGCCACCTCCGACGCGCGCAGCCGGGAGTACGCCGTGACCGCCGCGGGCCGGGACGAGCTGCAGCGCTGGCTCGCCGCGGCGCAACCGGTCGAGGCCTTCCGCAGCGACCTCGCGGTGCGGCTGCGCGGGGCGTCGTACGGCGACCGCCGGGCGGTGCTCCGCCTGGTCGACGAGCACCGGGCCGACCACGCCGCCCGCCTGGCCCACTACGAGCAGCTCGCCGCCCGCGACTTCCCCGACCCGGGTCGGCTCGACGGCCGCGACCTCGACGTCTACCTGGTGCTGCGCGGCGGCATCCGCCTGGAGCGGTTCTGGGTGGACTGGCTGACCGAGTACCTCGACGCCCACGACCCCGGGAGCCCCCGATGACCGAGCACTACCCGCACCTGCTGACCCCGTTGCGCGTCGGCGGGCTGACCCTGCGCAACCGGGTGGTGATGGGGTCGATGCACACCGGCATGGAGGACCGGGCCCGCGACCTGCCGGCGCTGGCGGCGTACTTCGCCGAGCGTGCCCGCGGCGGGGTGGGGCTGGCGGTCACCGGCGGCTACAGCCCGAACGTCCGCGGCTGGCTGATGCCGTTCGCCTCGATGATGACCCGGCGCCGGCACGCCGACCGGCACCGGCTGGTCACCGACGCCGTGCACCAGGCCGGCGGCGCGATCGCGCTGCAGCTGCTGCACGCCGGCCGCTACGGCTACACCCCTTTCAACGTGTCCGCCTCCGCGTCGAAGTCGCCGATCACGCCGTTCCGCGCCTCCGCGCTGTCGACGCGCGGCGTCGAGCGCACCCTGGACGACTTCGCCGACGCCGCCCGGCTGGCCCGCCGGGCCGGCTACGACGGCGTGGAGCTGATGGGCTCCGAGGGCTACCTGGTCAACCAGTTCCTCTCCGCGCGCACCAACCGGCGCACCGACGCGTGGGGTGGCACCCCGGACAAGCGGATGCGCTTCGCCGTCGAGCTGGTACGCCGCGTCCGCGACGCGGTCGGCGACGACTTCGTGGTGATGTTCCGGATGTCGCTGATCGACCTGGTGCCCGACGGGCAGACCTGGGCGGAGACGGTCGAGCTGGCCCGGCTGCTCGAGGAGGCCGGCGTGTCGGTGATCAACACCGGCATCGGCTGGCACGAGGCCCGGGTGCCGACCATCCTGACCCAGGTGCCGCGCGGCGCCTGGACCGGGCTGACCGCCCGGCTGCGTCCCGAGGTCTCGGTCCCGGTCTGCGCCTCGAACCGGATCAACACCCCCGAGCTCGCCGAGCGACTGCTGGCCGACGGCACCGCGGACCTGGTCTCGCTGGCCCGGCCGCTGCTGGCCGACCCCGACTTCGTCGCCAAGGCCGCCGCCGGCCGCGCGGAGGAGATCAACACCTGCATCGCCTGCAACCAGGCGTGCCTGGACCACACCTTCTCCCGGCAGCGCGCCTCCTGCCTGGTCAACCCGCGGGCCGGCCGGGAGACCGAGCTGGTGCTGACTGCGGTGCCGCGACGCCGGGCCAAGCAGGTCGCCGTGGTCGGCGCCGGACCGGCCGGCCTCGCCGCCGCGGTCAGCGCCGCCGAGCGCGGGCACCGGGTCACCCTCGTCGAGGCCGCACCCGAACTCGGCGGGCAGTTCCGCCTGGCCATGGCCATCCCCGGCAAGGAGGAGTTCGCCGAGACCCTGCGCTACTACCGCCGCCGGCTCGAGGTGCTCGGCGTGGAGACCCGGCTGAACACCCGGGCGCGCGCCGAGGACCTGGTCGGCTTCGACGACGTCGTCGTCGCCACCGGCGTGGTCCCGCGCGTGCCGGCGATCCCCGGCCTGGACCCGGCGGGCCCGGACGGCCGGCACCCCAGCGTGGTGTCCTACGCCGAGCTGCTCTCCGGCGCGGTCGCCGCCGGGCCGCGGGTGGCCGTGATCGGTGCCGGCGGCATCGGCGTCGACGTCAGCCACTACCTCACCTCCGAGCCGGAGGACCTCGAGGACTGGTTCGCGCACTGGGGCGTCGGTGACCCGGCGCTGCACCGCGGCGGGCTCACGGAGAAGAAGCCGCGCACGCCGGCGCGCGAGGTGTGGCTGCTGCAACGCCGAACCAGCCGGATCGGCAAGGACCTCGGCAAGACCTCCGGCTGGGCGCACCGCGCGGTGCTGCGCGACTCCGGGGTGCACCTGGTGCCTGGGGTCACCTACGAGCGGGTCGACGACGCCGGACAGCACGTACCGGTGGCGAGCGTGCAGGACGGCGCCGGGCAGGACGGCGCTGGCCAGGACGCCACCGAGACGCGGGTCCTCGCCGTGGACACGGTCGTGGTG
>DASSVD010000239.1:0-6386 GCA_035706365.1 Nocardioidaceae bacterium | reverse complement strand
CAGCCGTTGGCTGCGGTGGTGTTGCGAGTGCTGCGTGTGCTGCCCAGTGCTGCGTCTGCTGCGGGCCGCGGCGGCTGTGGCGCCGCGTCAGTTCATCGGGACGGGTCGTGCTTTCGTCCAGTGCTGCTTGCCGGTCGGGGTGACGACCTGCTTCTCCACCTCGACGACCTCGTCGTTCGGGACGGTGAACAGTCTCAGCCAGGTGTCCCCGGTGCGTTGCTGGAAGCCGGTCAGATCGTCGCCTTGGGCGACGCGTTGGGCGCGGACATCGGTCTCGCTTCCGTCACTGCAGTGCACTTTGAACAGGGGCACAACTCTCCTCCCGTGGGCGATTTGTCCAGAGTGACCGTAACGCGGCAGGGGGGAGGGGTGGCAAGACCCCCGGCTGCTCGAGACGCCATCGGCCGGTCGAGCCTGTGGAGACCCCCGATCTCGACAGGCTCGGTCACCCGCGGCGTCCTGGACGCAGGCGGCGTACGACGCGTCCGCGCAGCGCCCCGAGCAGCTCTCGCCCGGACGCCTCGCTCAGCCGGGGGCCGGCCCGGCGGGCGTCGCGCTGCGACTGCCGGCTCTGCTTCTTGTGTCGCTGCCGAAGCGTGCGGGTGCGACGCCGTGACTGGCGCAGCTTCTCGCGCAGCAGCTTGACCTGCTGCCGGTGACGGTCCAGCTGGGCCTGCTGCGTCTCCAGCGTGCGCTCGACGACCTCTTCGACCGCACGGGCGGCCAGCTCGGCGGAGACCATGATCGGGGCGGTGAACTGCTCGGTCGTAGCCACCGGTGCGTCCTCGGGCATCAGCAGGTTGTCCGGGTCGCCGATGACCTGCACGTCGAGGTTGCGCACTTGCTCCGCACGCTGACGGCACAGCTCGCGCACCCGCTCGGCCGCCCAGTCCGGCAGCGGCGGGATCTTCTGCTCGTCCGGCCACGGCGTCGCCGACTTCACGGTGTCAGTGAACTTCCGACGCACCCACCCGGTGGTGAACGGCTCGGTCCACTCGCGGGTCTCCGCGAGCTGGTTGTAGCGGCGGATCAGCTCGATGCGCCCGAGGCTCACCGAGGTGTTGCGCACCTCGTGCTCGGCCAGCACCAGCGTGCCGTCGGGCAGCCCGAGCATCCGCTCGAAGGTGTGCGGGAGCAGGCCATGGTCCATCTCGTCGGCCACGACCAGGGTGAACCGGTCGCTGCCGCCGGCTGCATCGGCCCAACGCTGCGCCACCGAGCCGATGTCGTGCGGGATCCACAGGTTGCGCCAGTGCGGGTCGGAGGTGTCGTCGCCGAGGACCCGCTCGAGCCACTCGTGATAGGTCAGCGAGATCGCCTTCATCTTCACCCGCTGCTGCCACTGGGAGGGGAGGAGCCGGTCCAGCCGGCGGGCAGCGGCGATCACGTGCGGGCGCGAGCCACCGAGCCCGGCGACGGTGGCCTTGGCCCCGGCGTCGTCGGTGCGGGCCCAGTCCTCGGTGCTGATGCAGACGCGCAGGTCGCCGGCGTCCGCGACCTCGTCGACCAGGCGCTCCCAGTGCTTGATGTTTGGCCGGGTGATCCCCGCCGGCGGCCCGAGCAGCGACCACACGGCGCGGCGGGGGCGCGTGCTGGTGCCGGGCACGAGCACCCCGAGATCGCGCAGCTCTTCGCGGCGGCGATGCAGGGCAAGCTGGATCGTGGTGGTGCCGGTCTTCTGCGGTCCGATGTGCAGCAGGTGAGCGCCGTCCGGCAGCAGCAGGCCGTCGGGCGAGGACGCGGCGTTCGCGGTCATCGGTCCATCCTTGCAGGTTGCGGTGACATTTCGATTTCGAGCGGTATGTGTCGTTCTGTCCGTGGCGAGGGGTAGGTTCTCCCGTGTTCAGGCCACCTGTCTCGGGGGCCGTGGGCTCCCGGGGGTGGCATCGGGGAGATCACAGGGGAACACATGAGAATACGTACGGGGATCGCTGCTGCCGCAGCCACGTCCGTGGCGCTGGTGCCGGCGGCCACCGTCCTGGCGCCTGCACAGGCCGCCACGACGGACGCGGGGAACTACTCGGCCCAGGGGAGGGCCACCGCCGTGCACGCCACGGTGCTCGACGCCGGCGGGCTCGGCCAGCTCGTCGACGCCCGCCTGGCGACGGCCTCGGGATCGGTCGACTCGTCGGCCAGCACGAAGTCGAAGGCCACCGGCCGCAACGTGGAGGCCACGCTGCTCGGGCAGTCGCTTCCGGCCGACGCACTCGGCGCCGCGACCCAGACCGCGCCACCGGACAACGCCGACCCAGCCAGCAAGACCACGGTCGCGGTGCCGGACAATCCGCTGCTCAGCCTGGGTGTTGCCACCTCCACCGCCCACGCGCGGTGGCTCGACGAGGACTGCCTGGCGGCCGGTCAGCCGGTCGAGAAGGCCACAGCCACCACCGCAGACGCCGGCGTACTCGACGTGCCCGGTGTCGGGGCCGTGATCGGTCTGGACGCCGAGGTCAGCACCCGCCAGGCCACCACGCTGGTCGGCAACGGCGCCACCCGCGCCGTGCAGTCGCAGGCATCCGGTGACCTGGCGACGGTCAACCTCGGCGGTGGCCAGCTGGTCATCGAGGTGCTCACCAAGCCCACGCTGACCGCGACCGCCTCCGGCACGCCGGGTGGCGCCACCGTCGACTACACGCCGGCGCAGGTCGTGGTGCACGCCGGGGGCCAGGAGTTCCCGGTGCCCGCCGACGGGACGGCGATCCCGGACCTGCCCCTGCCCGACGACAGCCCGTTCGTCTTCGAGATCGCTTCGGGACAGCTGACCAAGAGCACCGCTGCCGACGGCACGTCCGCCTCGGGCAGCGCGGCCACACTGCACGTCGAGATCGGGCTGCGCGCCGCGCTGCCGGGGCTCAGCGAGATCCCCGGGCTGTCCGACGCGCTCGACCAGCTCGGCCCACTCGGTGACGCGATCAACGACCTGCCGCTGCTCGGCGACCTGCTCGACGGAGCCCTTGGTGGCCTGCTCGGCGGAGGCAGCGCGGCCGCCGACCCGGTGACGCTGGCCCAGCTCGACCTGTTCCCGCTGCAGGCCTCGGCCACCGCGCCCGAGGGCGGCGTGGTCTGCGGCGCGGGCGGCCCGTTCGACCTCACCCGGATCGCCGGGTCCAACCGCTACGGCACCGCCACCGACATCGCGCAGGAGTACGCCGACTCCGGCGACGCGATCATCGTCAACGGCGCGCCGGGGGAGTACGCCGACGCGTTGAGCGCCGACTACCTCGCCGGCGTGAAGGACCTGCCCGTGCTGCTGGTCCGCCACGACAAGGTCCCCGGAGCGGTGCTCGACGAGCTGGAGCGTCGCGACGCCCGACACGTCTACATCGTCGGCGGTGACGGCGCGGTCAGCGACGGCGTGGAGAGCCAGCTCGAGGGTGCGGGCTACGAGGTCACCCGGGTCGAGGGACCGGACCGCTTCGCCACCAGCGCCGAGGTGATCGAGGCCGGTGGGCCGGCCGCGGACGGGCTGGGCATCGTGGCGACGGGGATGGACTTCCCGGACGCCCTGGCCGCGGCGCCGCTCGCCTACAGCGAGACGATGCCGCTCGGTCTGAGCCGGACGAACCGGATCGACGACGAGGTGGTCGACGCCTTCCAGGCCGCCGGCGTCGAACGGGTGCTGGTGATGGGTGGTGAGGCCGCCGTGGGACCGGCCGTCGTGAGCACGCTCGCCGCGAACGGGATCACCGTCGAGGAGCGCCTCGACGGCAGCGACCGTGCGGAGACCTCCACCAAGGCCGCGACCTACGCGGTCGAGCACTTCGGCTTCACCGACACCGCCGTCGACATCGCGTCGGGCTACGAGGACGGCACCGGTGCCGACGCGCTGGCGGGCGGCCCGCTCGCCGGGGAGCAGAAGCGGCCGGTGCTGATCACCCGCCGGGTCAACGTTCCCGGCGACGCCGTGATCGGCTACCTCTCCGGCAACGCCGACACCCTGGCCGAGGGCAGCATCTTCGGCGGCACCGCGGCGGTGAGCACGCTGGCCGAGATCCTGATGGAGTCGACGGTGAACTCCGCGAAGGAGGCCGGCTGACTTTTCGGGTGGTCGAGCTTGTCGAGACCGTGAGCCAGGTCTCGACAGGCTCGACCATCTGTGGCGCGGCTCGACCGGCCGTGGCGCGGGGTCTCGACGAGCTCGACCGGCCGGGGGTAGCTCGACCGGCCGGGGCGCGGCTCGACCGCCCTTGGCGTGCGTTAGTCGAGCTCGAGGAGCGGGTCGGTGCGCCGCAGGTCCACGACGTGCCCGGTGGCGTCGCTGATCAGCGTGTCCAGCGACGCCCGGGCGACGGCGGTGGACTCCAGCAGCGAGCCGGCCGGCTCGTCGCCGAAGGCCTTGCGGCGCATCGGGGTGCCGGTGCGCTCGGGGTTCACGCAGTTCACCCGCACCCCGGCCGACGCCCACTCGTCGGCGAGCGCCTGGGTCAGGTTCACCACCGCCGCCTTCGCCGAGGAGTACAACGCGTAGCCGCGCCGGCCGCGGGTGTACGAGCTGGAGGTGAACAGCAGCAGTCCGCCCCGGCTCGCGGCCAGGTGCGCGAAGAACTCCTGGGCGATCATCACCGGCGCCAGGTAGTTCACCTCGGTCGCCGACCAGACGGTCTCCTCGGAGGTGTCCACCAGGTCACCCCGGGGGAGCACGCCCGCCGCGTTGACCACGTAGTCGACCGAGCCGCGCTCGTCGAGCACCTGCCGCGCCGCCTTGGCGATGTCCTCGCGCCGCTCGACGTGGGTGCCGGTGCTGGAGCGGGAGAACGCGTGCACGTGCGCGCCGTACCCGCGCGCCAGCTCGGCGATGTCCGCGCCGATCCCGTAGCTGCCGCCGAAGACCACCACGGTGCGACCCTCCAGCGCTTCCCGGTACGCCGCGTCGTCGCGCGGCGCGGGGACGTCGCGGGTGGTCAGCTGGAACAGCTTGTCGGCGAGGAACACGTCGATCGGGTCGGTGACCTTCATGTTCCGCTCGTCGCCCGCGACCACCCCGATCGGCACGTCAGGCAGGTAGCGCAGCACCACGGTGCAGTCGTCGGTGGCCACGAAGTCGGGGTCGCCCGCGGCCACGGCGTACGCCTGCCTGATCACCGACGCGCGGAACGCCTGCGGGGTCTGTCCGCGTCGCAACGACGCGCGCGGCGGGATCGCCTTGATCGTGTCGCGCCCGGTGTCGCGCTGGGTGACCTCGATGATCGTGTCCGCGGACGGGATCGCCACGTCCACCGCGTCGAAGTCGTCGAGCGCCTCGAAGCACTCGGTGATGATCCGCGCGCTGACCAGCGGGCGGACCGCGTCGTGCAGCAGCACCTTGCAGTCGCGCTCGCCCAGGCTCTCCAGTGCGCCCAGCGTGGTGCCGTTGCGGGTCTCCGCGCCCTCGAGCACGCGCGTCACCTTCGGGTAGTCGCCCGCGCGCAGGATCGCGTGCACCGCGTCGAGGTGTCCCGGCGCCATCATCACCACGATCTCCTCGACCATCGGGTGGTCGTGCAGCGCGATCAGGGTGTGCTCGAGGATGGTGCGCCCGGCGATCTTGATCAGCTGCTTGGGGATGTCCAGACCGACCCGCGCGCCGACGCCGCCGGCGAGCAGCACCGCGACGTTGCGCGCGGGGGTGTCGCCTGTGGGGGCGGGGGTCATCGGGGCTCCTTGGCCGGAATCGGGGCGAATCGCACTGTTAGTATCGAGGGCGCTCGCACGGCGGGCAACGACGGGGGCAGACCGCAGCCCTCCCGCCGGCCTTGCGCGCCAACGGGGGCGGTGCTGCGTGCCGTACACCAGTGATGGAGGATCCGTGCCGGACGTGACCGTGCCGGACGTGACCGTGGTCGTCGCGGTCTACAACACGATGCCGTATCTCCAGGAGTGTCTCGACTCGCTGCTGGCGCAGAGCATCGGCCACGACCGGATGCAGGTGGTCGCCGTCGACGACGGCTCCACCGACGGCAGCGGCGAGCTGCTGGACCGGTACGCCGACGACCATCCCGACGTGTTCCAGGTCGTCCACCAGGCCAACTCCGGCGGGCCGGCCAACCCCAGCAACCGGGCGCTCGACCTGGCCGAGGGCCGCTACGTCTACTTCCTCGGCGCCGACGACCACCTCGGCGCGGAGGCGCTGGAGCGGATGGTCGGCTACGCCGACGAGCACGACTCGGACGTGGTGGTCGGCAAGATGGTCGGCGTCAACGGCCGGCACGTCGGCCAGGGCCTGTTCACCGGCGGGAACGTGCCCGACCTCGACCCCTACGGCCCGGGGCTGCGCTGGGCGCTGGCCAACACCAAGCTGTTCCGCCGCGAGCTGGTCGAGAAGCTGCAGCTGCGCTACCGCGAGGACATGCCCTTCGGCAGCGACCAGCCGTTCACCATCGCCGCGTGCACCCAGGCCCGGCGGATCT
>DASSVD010000238.1:0-5795 GCA_035706365.1 Nocardioidaceae bacterium | reverse complement strand
CATCGCCGCCAGGGCGCTGCGGCCCAGGGTCGCGGCCGGGTCCTCGACCAGCCCGCGGGCGCGGGCGTGCCAGGAGTCGTACGCCGCGGCCAGCGTCTCCAGGTCCCAGGCCTGGCGGGCTCGCTGCGCCGGGTCGTCGTCGCGCGCCTCGAAACGGGACGCCTCGAGCTGCTCGGCCGCGAGCAGGTCCTGCACCTCGGGGGAGCGGGTCGGCCCGATCCAGGTGCTGTCGCTGAGCTGCCCGTAGCCGAGGAACGCCAGCTGCGTGCGGACCCGGTCGCGCACCGAGCGGGTGCCGGCCGGTGCCAGGACCAGCAGGTCCCACGCGCCGTCCCACGTGCTGGCGCGGGTGCGGTAGATCCGGGTGGCGGCCTCGTCGAGCCGCGCAGTGGCCCGGGCGGTCAGCGCGTAGCCGGGCCCCTCCTCGAGCCGGACCGGCTCCAGCCACCCCTGCCGCACCATCCGGGAGATCGCCGTCCTCACCGCGGGGGCGGTGACGCCGAGCGGTCGCACCATCCGCACCAGGGCGGCCACCGGGGCCCGGCCACCTCGTGCGCGCAGGTGGTCGCCGTACACGTCGAAGAGTGCCGACCGGGCGTGCATGGGGAGGAGTCTGCCGCACCGCGCCGACGGTTGTGCGCAGGGTTGGCTCCGCCCGACGTCACAAATGCGCGATAATGGGGGCTGCCCCGGTCGCCCGGACACTTCGTCGGGACCCGTCCCGGGGTGCGCGAACGCCACGAGAAGGCAACGAGAAGCCCGAGAAGCACGGCGTGGTGCAGGCAGGGAAGCTGCGGTCAGAACAAGGAAGAGGTGTGCGCATGGCGGCCATGAAGCCGCGGACGGGTGACGGTCCGCTCGAGGTCACCAAGGAGGGACGCGGCATCGTCATGCGCGTCCCGCTGGAGGGCGGGGGCCGACTCGTCGTCGAGCTGAACGCCGACGAGGCAGGGGCGCTGGGCGAGGCGCTCAAGCAGGTGGTCGGCTGAGCCCGGACGGCACACGTCGTCGACACCCCGGGAGCCACCGGCCCCGGGGTGTTCTGCTGCCCCCGGGCTGGTCGAGCCTGTCGAGCCCCCGGCCCGGACACCCGACCGGCCCGGCGGGTGTCCGGCGCTGGGGGACCCCGGAGGTAGGGTGCGGGGGCCAACATCCACCACCCGCAACCGGCTAGGGGGAAATGCCCGTGGGTCTGCCCAGTCAGGTCTCGCCACCGCAGGTCGCGCTCAGCGACGCACCGCCCTCCGGCGTGGTCGGGGCGGAGGTGGTGGCGCTGCCGGTGCTGCCCGCGGACCACGGTCCGGCGGACCTCTCTGCGGGTGACAGCGCGGGGGTCTCCCCGGACGAGTCCGGCGGCGTCTCCTTGGGCCCCGGCGCGGCGGCGCTGCTGGACCAGCTCGACCTCGACGTCTTCGGGCTCCTCGAGCATGCCGGCGCGACGGGCCGAGCCGGTGAGATCGTCCGGCAGCCGGTCCTCGACCCGCCTGCGGACAACCCGGCGCTGCGCTGCGTGATCCTCGTCGGCGTGGGAGCGGCCTCGCCGGCGGACCTGCGCCGCGCCGGCGCTGCACTCGCGCGGTCCACCAAGGGCCGCACGGTGCTGTCCACCTCCGTGGCCGCGCTGGCCGACGACGCCGGGCTGCGCGCGTTCGTGGACGGCCTGGTGCTCGGTTCGTTCGGCTTCCACCGCCGCTCGGCCGGCCCGGTCGAGGTCCCGGTCGAGCGCGTGGTGCTCGCGTCGATCGCCGACGCAGCGACCCGCCAGGGCGTGCTGGAGCGGGCTCTGGCGGTGGCCGGCGCCGGATGGTTCGCCCGCACGCTCGCCCTGGTCCCGTCCAACGAGAAGAACCCGCAGTGGATGGCCGAGCGGGCCGGCGAGGTCGCGGACCAGTCCGGGCTGGAGATCACGGTGTGGGACGAGGACGCGCTCGCCCGCGACGGGTTCGGCGGCATCCTGGGGGTGGGCCGCGCCTCCGCGACGCCACCCCGGCTGGTGCGGCTGGACTACCGGCCTCGCGGCCTCGGGCAGGCGGCAGGCAAGACCGGTGCCCGCGGCGCCGCTACCGAGCGCCACGTCGTGCTGGTCGGCAAGGGGATCACCTTCGACACCGGTGGGCTGTCGCTCAAGCCCGCCGACGCGATGATGAACATGAAGCGCGACATGACCGGCGCAGGCGTGGTGATGGCGGTGATGGGCGCGCTGGCCGACGTCGAGTGTCCGGTGCGGGTCACCGCGTTGCTGGCCTGCGCGGAGAACGCGGTCAGCGGTGACGCGCTCCGGCCCGGCGACGTGCTGCGCCACTACGGCGGCCGCACCACCGAGGTCACCAACACCGACGCCGAGGGGCGGCTGGTGATGGCGGATGCGCTCGCGTACGCCGTCGACCAGATCCGGCCCGACCTGCTGGTCGACGTCGCCACCCTCACCGGTGCGATGAAGATCGCCCTCGGCCTGCGCACCGGAGGCATGTTCACCACGCACGACGGCCTGGCCGACACCCTGGTGGCCGCCGGCCAGGCCGCCGGCGAGCCGCTGTGGCGGATGCCGCTGGCCGAGGACTACCAGGAGCGGCTGGAGTCCACGGTGGCCGACTCCGACAACGCGGCCGGCGGCCCGGGAGCGATCACCGCGGCGCTGTTCCTCAAGCCGTTCACCGGCGGGCTGCCCTGGGCGCACCTCGACATCGCCTCGGTCGGGGACTCCCCGGTCGACGCCTACGAGTGGACAATGGGAGCCACCGGCTTCGGGGCCCGCGCGCTGCTGCACTGGCTGGAGCTGCAGGACCCGCTGGCCGGGGTCGGCCCGGTGCCGTCGACCACCGGCTGATCGCACCCTCCGACGACGCCATCGACCCCACCGGGGAGGACACATGCACGGACTGACCGTCCGCTGGTCGCTCGAGGACGCTCCCGACGGCGTGGAGGACGCGCTGTCGGCCTACGTCGAGGCCACCTCGCACGCCCGCTTCACCGGCAAGGAGGGCCTGCGCTTCAAGACCTGGCGGATGCGGGCGGGGGAGTGGTTCGAGGGCTGCTACGTCTTCGAGAGCCCGCAGGCGCGGGACGCCTTCCAGCAACAGTTCTCCGAGACGGCCGCGGAGTCGCCGGTCTCGCAGATCGTCAAGTCCGCGCCGACCTTGATCGAGCCCTGCGAGATCGTCGCCGTCGCCGAGGGGGCCGCCGGCTTCCTCGCCGTGCCCGCCTACCGCTGACGTGCTCGAGCTGGCCGTCCCGCACCGACGGTTCCACCGCTCGTTCCTGGCGGCCGCGGACGAGTTCCTCGCCGCCGGCGAGGGCCGCTACGCCCACCTGCTCGACTGGCCGGCCGACGACACGTTCCCCGGCCTGTCGGTCACCCGGGAGTCGTTGGAGTCGCCGCAGGCGTTCGAGGAGTACGCCGCCTTCCTGGTGGCGCAGGCGGAGCGGGACGCCCCTCGCCCCGCGCACTTCGTGCCGATGACCGACCTGTGGATGGCTGACGGCGACACGTACCTGGGCCGGATCTCGGTGCGCCACCGGCTCACCGACGTGCTGCGCACGTGGGGAGGGCACATCGGCTACGCCGTCCGGCCCAGCGCCCGCGGGCACGGTTACGCCCGGCAGGCACTGACCGCGGCCCTGCCGGTCTGCGCGAGGCTGGGTCTGGATCCGGTCCTGGTGACCTGCGACCCGGACAACCACGCGTCGCGGCTGACCATCGAGCGCTGTGGCGGCGTCTACGAGGACACCCGTGAGGGCAAGCGCCGCTACTGGATCGCCACCGCGGCCAGACGGCGACGGCGGATCCGGACGGGAGGCTGAGCGGCTCCCTGCTGCCCCCACAGGCACTGACCGTCAGCGGATCGGCGTCCGGTGGTGCCGTGTGGCGTGACGCGGCTGTCCCGCGGCACCGAACCGGGCCCGTTCGCGCCAAACGCGCAGCTGACTCTCTGACCTCCCGGCTGTGCGCCGCGCTCGCCGTGCCCCTCGACCGGGCGATCAGCCTTGCGGCGACCAGACCTTCTTCGCCACCAGCAGGCCGTCGCCCACCGGGAGCAGCGCGGGCAGCAGGTCGTCGTGCTCGCGCACCGTGCGGCCGAGCTCGCGGATCGCGACGGTGTCCGCGTCGCGCTGCGCGGGATCGGCGACCCGGTCGTGCCACAGCGCGTTGTCGAAGGCGACGATGCCGCCGGGCTTGAGCAGCCGCAGCGCCTCGGCCAGGTAGTCGGCGTACTCCCGCTTGTCGCCGTCGGCGAAGACCAGGTCGTAGTGGCCGTCGGTGAGCCGGGGGAGCACGTCGAGGGCGGCGCCGGGGATCAACCGTACCCGCTGCGGCGGTACCCCGGCCTCGGTGAAGGACTGCTTGGCCAGCCGCTGGTGCTCGGCCTCGGTGTCGACCGAGGTGAGCACGCCGTCGGGGCGCATGCCGCGCAGCATCCACAGCCCGGAGACACCGGTGCCGGTGCCGATCTCGACCACCGCGCGGGCCTCGATGGCGGCGGCGAGGAAGCGCAGCGCGGCGCCGCCCCCGGAGCCGATCGGCACCACGCCGACCTCCTCCGCGCGCGCCCGGGCAGCGGCGAGCACCTCGTCCTCGGTGACGAACTCCTCGGCGTACGCCCAGCTGGCGGGCTTGAGTCCCGTGGCGATGATGGCCTCCTCGATCCGGCGTGGTCGAGCAGACTCTATCGGCACCGCACGTCCTGCGCGGAACACCCGACTCGTGCCGGTCGTTACCGAGTCTCAGGGTCCTCTCAGGAGCTGCTTCTAGGCTGAGCGCGACGCTGAGCACCGTGGCGAGGAGCAGTGATGACGAGGGCGAAGGCGCAGCAGCCGGGCACCGACACCTGGGAGGCCCCCTCCTGGGAGGACGTGGTGACCCAGCACTCGGGGCGGGTCTATCGGTTGGCCTACCGGCTCACCGGCAACCGGCACGACGCCGAGGACCTCACCCAGGAGGTGTTCGTGCGGGTGTTCCGCTCGCTGTCGTCCTACACGCCGGGCACCTTCGAGGGCTGGCTGCACCGGATCACCACGAACCTGTTCCTCGACGGCGCCCGCCGCAAGGCCAAGATCCGCTTCGACGCACTCGCCGAGGACGCCGACACCCGGCTGCCCGGCCGCGCTCCCAGTCCGGACGCGCAGGTCAGCGACCGCCTCTTCGACGACGACGTCGAGGCGGCACTGGCCGCGCTCCCGCCCGACTTCCGCGCCGCCGTGGTGCTCTGCGACATCGAGGGACTGACGTACGAGGAGATCGCCGACGTGCTCGACCTCAAGCTCGGCACGGTGCGCTCCCGGATCCACCGCGGTCGCGCGATGCTGCGCAAGACCCTCGCCCACCGCGCCCCGGCCGCCGGGCGGGTGCGCTACTCCGGTCCCACCACTCTCGCCCCGCAGTTGAGCTGATGCGCTCCTTCTCCGGCCACCTCGGCTCGCAGGTCAGCGCCCTCGTCGACGGGCAGCTCGGTGCTGCGGAGTCCGAGCGTGCCTGGGCGCACGTGCTGGTCTGCCCCGACTGCCGCCGCCAGGTCGAGCGGGAGACCTGGGTGAAGAAGCAGCTGTCCGCGATCGCGACCTCCGCACCGGAGGACCCGCCGCCGTCGCTGCTCGGGTCGCTGCAGCACCTGCGTCCCGAGCCGTTCGGGGCGACCGGGGCGCTGGATGGCCCCGGTGGCTCCGGTGACCCGGGTGGCCCGCCTGACCAGCGTGCCCCAGGTGACGCAGGTGATCCGGCGGCCGCGCAGCGTGCGGCGCAGGCGTGGGCGCACGTGGACGGCCTGGAGCGACGCTCGCGCAACCGCCGTCGGGCGGGT
>DASSVD010000237.1:0-8108 GCA_035706365.1 Nocardioidaceae bacterium | reverse complement strand
CTCAACTCAGCCGCACTGTGCCCGACGCCGCGCTGAGCTTCGCCCGCTCGCTCCGCTCCCGGGCTCAACTCAGCCGCTCCAAGACCATCGCCATTCCCTGGCCGCCGCCCACGCACATCGTCTCCAGGCCGAACTGCTTGTCGTGGTGCTGCAGCGAGTTGATCAGCGTGCTGGTGATCCGCGCCCCGGTCATCCCGAACGGGTGGCCCACCGCGATCGCGCCGCCGTTGACGTTGAGCCTGTCGAGGTCGATGCCCAGGTCGCGCGCGGAGGGGAGCACCTGCGCGGCGAACGCCTCGTTGATCTCCACCAGGTCGATGTCGTCGATCGTCATCCCTGCCCGGTCCAGCGCCTGCCGAGAGGCCTCGACCGGCCCGAGGCCCATGATCTCCGGCGACAGCGCGGTCACGCCGGTGGACACGATCCGGGCCAGCGGGGTGATGCCGAGCTCGCGGGCCTTCGTGTCGGACATCACCACGACCGCGGCGGCGCCGTCGTTGAGCGGGCAGCAGTTGCCGGCCGTGACGGTGCCGTCGGGGCGGAACACCGGGTCCAGCTGGGAGACCTTCTCCAGGGTGACCCCGGCACGCGGGCCGTCGTCCTTGGCCACCTGCGTGCCGTCGGGCAGGGTGACCGGGGTGATGTCCTTGGCCCAGAACCCGTCGGCGATCGCCTGCTCGGCGCGGTTCTGGCTGCGCACGCCGAACTCGTCCTGGTCGGCGCGGGTGACCCCCTTGAGCTGGGCGAGGTTCTCCGCGGTCTGCCCCATCGCGATGTAGGCGTCGGGCACCTCACCGTCCTCGCGAGGGTCGCGCCAGGTCTGGCCACCGGCGGCGAACTTCTCGGTGCGCGCCATCGCCGCGTCGAAGAACGGGTTCTTCGTGTCGGGCAGCGTGTCGGAGTTGCCCTTGGTGAAGCGGCTGACCGTCTCCACGCCGGCGGAGAGGAACACGTCGCCCTCGCCGGCGCGGATCGCGTGCATCGCCATCCGGGTGGTCTGCAGGCTGGAGGAGCAGTAGCGGGTGATCGTGGTGCCGGGCAGGTGGTCCATCCCGGCCAGGACCGCCACGATCCGGCCCAGGTTGAAGCCGGACTCGCCGCCGGGCAGGCCGCAGCCCAGCATCAGGTCGTCGATCTCGCGCGGGTCCAGCTGCGGCACCTTGGCCAGCGCGGCCTGGATCATCTGCACGGTGAGGTCGTCGGGACGCATGTCCTTCAGCGACCCCTTGAACGCGCGCCCGATCGGGGACCGGGCGGTGGCGACGATGACTGCTTCGGGCATGTTCAACCTTTCGGAGGGGACCGAGCTACAGGCCGAGGTCGCGGCCGATGAGCTCCTTCATGATCTCGTTCGAGCCGGCCCAGATCTTGGTGACCCGGGCATCGCGCCAGGCGCGGGCGACGCGGTACTCGTTCATGTAGCCGTACCCGCCGTGCAGCTGCACGCACGCGTCGAGCACGTCGTTCTGCACCTGCGCCGACCACCACTTCGCCTTCGCCGCGTCCACGGCGGTCAGCTCGCGGTCGGTGTGCGCCAGGACCGCGTCGTCGACGTAGGCCTGGGCCACCTCCACCTGGGTGACCAGCTCGGCGAGCAGGAACTTGTTGTGCTGGAAGCTACCCACGGACTGGCCGAACGCCGTGCGCTCGCGGACGTAGTCCAGCGTCTCGTCGAGGATCTGCCGGGCGTGCGCGAGGTTCGAGACGGCAGCGCCGAGCCGCTCCTGTGGCAGCCGCTCCATCATCGCGATGAAGCCGCGGTCGACCTCGCCGATCACGTTGGCGGCCGGCACCCGCACGTCGTCGAAGAACAGCTCGGCGGTGTCGGACTCGGTCTGGCCGACCTTGTCCAGCTTGCGGCCGCGGGTGAAGCCGGGCATCCCGGTCTCGACACCGAACAGCGTGATCCCCTTGGCCTTCTTCTCCGGGCTGGTCCGGGCGGCGACCACCACCAGGTCGGCCGAGTAGCCGTTGGTGATGAACGTCTTGGAGCCGTTGAGCACCCAGTCGTCACCGTCGCGCTCCGCGGTGGTGCGCAGCGCGGCCAGGTCGGAGCCGCCGGAGGGCTCGGTCATCGCGATCGCCGTGACCAGCTCCCCGGTGCAGAACGGCGGCAGCCAGCGGCGCTTCTGCTGCTGGCTGGTCAGCTCCACCAGGTACGGCGCGACGACGTCGGCGTGGATCCCGATGCAGGACGACAGGGCGGCGCCGACCTTGGACAGCTCCTCGGCGAGCACCGCGTTGTAGCGGTAGTCGCCTGCGGCCGAGCCGCCGTACTCCTCGGGGATCTCCAGACCCAGATAGCCCTGCTTGCCGGCCTCGACCCACAGGTCGCGCGGGAAGGCGCGGGCCTCGAGGAACTCCTCGGTGCGCGGCAGCACCTGGCGCTCCAGGAAGGCGCGGACCGACGCCCGGAAGGCCTCGTGGTCGGCGTCGTAGAGGCGGCGTCTCACCAGGGACCTCCCAGCTCGCGGGCGCGCTGACTAAGCGCTTGCTTATCTCGGGGCAGGTGCCTAGCGTTCCCCAGGTCGGTCGTCTCGTCAACCACGCGGAGCCCGAGGGAGAGCATGACCCAGGTCACAGCCGCCGGCGGACCCGAGGAGGCGCCCCGCGGAGCGCGCGCCCGGCTGCTCGCCGCCGCCGTGGAGGCGTTCGCGGCGAAGGGGTTCCACGGCACCACCACCCGCGACATCGCCGCCGCCGCCGGGATGAGCCCGGCCGCGCTCTACGTCCACCACCGCTCCAAGGAGGAGCTGCTCTACCTGATCTCGCGCACCGGCCACGACCGGACCCTGTCGCTGATCCGCGAGGCGGCCGCCGGCGCGGAGCGACCCCGCGAGCAGCTGGTCGCGGTGGTGCGCGCGTTCACCGCCCACCACGCCCGCAGCCACACCAGTGCGCGGGTGGTCAACTACGAGCTGGCCGCGCTCGCCCCCGACCACCTGGCCGAGATCACCGCGATCCGCCGCGAGATCAACCAGGTGGTGCGCGACCTGGTCGAGGCCGGCGTGTGCAGCGGGGAGTTCCGCACCGCCGACCCGCGGATGACCGCGCTCGCCGTGCTCAGCCTGGGCATCGACGTGGCCCGGTGGTACCGCGACGACGGCGGCTGGTCCCCCGACCAGCTCGCCGACCACTACGCCGAGGCCGCGCTGCGGCTGGTCGGCGCGAACGCAGCGGAGACTCCCCCGCCCTAGGCGCGCTGGCGCAGCTCGCGGCGCAGGATCTTGCCCGAGGCCGCCTTCGGCACCGCCTCGATGAACTCCACCTCGCGGACCTTCTTGTACGGCGCGACCAACCCGGCGACGTAGTCGACCACCGCCTGCGGGGTCAGCTCCGACCCGGGCGCCGGGACGACGAACGCCTTGGGCACCTCGTTGTTCTCCGCGTCGTAGACGCCGATCACCGCCGCGTCGACGACGTCGGGGTGCGAGAGCAGCGTGGCCTCGAGCTCGGCCGGGGCGACCTGGTAGCCCTTGTACTTGATCAGCTCCTTGACCCGGTCGACGATGAACCAGTTGCCGTCCTCGTCGACGCGGGCGATGTCGCCGGTGTGCAGCCACCCGTCGCCGTCGAGCATCGCGTCGGTCGCGTCCTGGCGGCCGAAGTAGCCCTTCATCACCTGCGGGCCGCGGATCCACAGCTCACCGGGCTCGCCGGCCGCGACGTCCTCGCCGGTGGCCAGGTCGACCAGCCGCGCCTCGGTGGAGGGGAACAGGTGCCCCACGCAGGCCGGCGGCTCGTCGGTGTGGCCGTCGACGTGGATGTGCGTGCCGGGCGAGAGCTCGGTCATCCCGTAGGCCTGGCCGATCTCCACGCCCAGCCGGGCGGCCACCGCCTGCTGCAGGTCTCCGTCCAGCGGCGCGGCCGCGCAGATGATCCGCTTCAGGTGGGACAGGTCCAGCTGCCCGACGGCCGGGTGCTTGGCGAGCACCAGCATCACCGGCGGCGCGAGATAGGCGTGGGTGATCCGGTCGCGCTCCAGGCTGGTCAGGAACGCGTCGAGGTCGAAGCGCGGGTGCACGTAGACGGTGGCGCCGTGGAACAGCGCATTGTTGAGCAGCACCGCCATCCCGTAGATGTGGAAGAACGGCAGGATCGCGATGATCCGGTCGCCCTCCTCGACCCGGTGCAGGTCGGTGAGCTGCTCGAGGTTGGTGGAGATGTTGCGGTGGGTCAGCATCACCCCCTTCGGCGTGCCCGTCGTACCGCTGGAGTACGGCAGCACCGCCACGTCGCTGGCCGGGTCGGACTCGAAGGAGGGCACCTCGCCGTCGCTGAGCAGCTCCATCACCGAGCGGTGGCCGGGTGCCTCGTCGCAGACCAGCACCTCGATCGGGCTGCCACCGTCGGCCGCGAGCTCCACCGCGGCGCGGGCCACCTCCAGCAGCGGCGAGACGGTCACCAGCACCGTGGCACCGGAGTCGACCAGCTGCTTGGCCATGTCCTCCGCCGTCGCCAGCGGGGACAGCGTGGTGACGGTGCCGCCGGCCGTGGTGGTGGCGAAGAAGACGACGGGGAAGAGGATCGTGTTCGGGGAGTGCAGGGCGAGCACGTCACCCTTGCCCAGGCCGTTCTCGGCCAGCCCGGTCGCGAGGCGGCGTACCAGCGTGGCCAGCTCGGCGTAGGACAGCGACCGTCCACTGACCGTGTCCACCATCGCCGGCCGGTCGCCGCGCTCGGCGGCACGCCCGAGCACGCGCTCGTGGATCAGCTCGTCGACGACGGGCACGTCGGGGTACAGGCTGCGGTAGACCACGCGTTCCTCCACTGGTCGGTCGGGTCCGGTGCCGCCATCCTGCCGGTCGCCGCCGGTGCCCGCGCGGATTTCGGTGCAGCGGTGCGGCACCGGCTACCGTGCGGTGCCATGACTCCAGCGAGCACGGACGCGGCGGGACCGGGTCGGGTGCGGGTCGAGGTGGCCACGTTCGCGGAGCTGTCCCCGCGCACGGCCTACGCCCTGTGGCAGCTGCGGGAGTCGGTCTTCGTCGTGGAGCAGACCTGCCCCTACCTCGAGCTCGACGGCCGCGACACCGAGCCGGGCACCCGGCACGTGTGGCTCACCGGCGGGACGGCGGAGCGCGACGAGTCGCCGCTGGGCTACCTCCGGCTGCTCGACGACGGCGCGCACGCCCGGATCGGCCGGGTGCTGGTCGCGCGGGACCACCGCGGCCGGGGCCTGGCCGACCTGCTGATCGAGCGCGCCCTGCAGCTGGCGGGTGCGCGCCCGGTGCGGCTGGACGCGCAGACCTACCTGCAGCGGTGGTACGCCCGCTGGGGCTTCACCGCGACCGGCCCGGAGTTCCTCGAGGACGGCATCCCGCACGTGCCGATGGCCCGGCCTGCTCCCGCGGACCGGCCGGCCCCGCCGGCTCAGGAGGCGGGCGGCGCGTAGCGCAGCAGCCCGCCGTCGGTCGCGTCGGTCCCGTCCGGCCCGTCGCCGACGAGCCGTCCGGTGGCGACCAGCAGGTCCAGGTGCGCCATCGTCTCCAGCGTGGCCAGCATCGCGTTGAACACGTCCAGCTCCCCGAGCGCGCGATCGCGGCGGGTCCACGGCAGCCGCGCGGCCACCTCGTACGCCGTGCCCGCGCCGGCCAGCACCGCCGCCTCGCACAGGTCGAGCCGCACGTCATGGTGCGCGACCAGCTCGTCGATCCGCGCATGGGTGGACCCGGCCACCGCGCCGTGGGCCGGCAGCAGGGTCAGGTCCGGCAGCGCGCGGACCTTGGCCAGCGAGGACAGGAAGTCGCGCAGCGGCAGCGCGGCCACGGCCGGCTCGAAGCCGATGGACGGGGTGATCGAGGGCAGCACGTGGTCCCCGGCGAACAGCAGCCCAGCGGCCGCGTCGGCGAAGACGTAGTGGCCCCGGGTGTGCCCCGGCGTCGCGACCGCGTCCAGCGTCCGCTCCCCCACCGTGAGCGCGACGTCGCCCTCGAGCCAAGAGTCCGGGAGCTCGTAGTCCCCGGTCGGGGGCGGGTGCTCGCTGACGGCCCGCTCCCACCGCTCGGCCAGCTCCGGCGCCCCCGCACGCCGCAGCCGCGACGCCTGGGCGTTGTCGGCCGCAGCCCCCTCGGGCCGCTCGGCCAGCAGCTCCAGCGTGGCCCGCTCGCCGCCGCCCAGCGTCACGTGCGCCCCGGTCTCGCGGCGCAGCGCGACCGCCTGGGTGTAGTGGTCGCGGTGCATGTGGGTGACCAGGAACCGGTTGATGTCGGTGACCTTGTGGTCGATCAGGGCCAGCGACCGCTCCAACCGCTCGCGGGCCTCGGTGATCGCCCAGCCACCGTCGACCAGGGTGAGCCCGTCGTCGGTCTCCAGCGCGTAGACGTTGACCGCCCTCAGCCCGTCACTGGGCAGCGGCAGCGGGATCCGGTGCACGCCGTCGGCGACCGGAAAGGCGCCCGGCGCGGTCCAGTCCTCGCTTCCCTGCTCCATGCCATCCACGTCGCCATTGTGGCAACCGGACATGGCTCACAGATCGGTGGCCACGAGCCGGACAGTGAACCCGTCCGGGCCCTGGCTGTAGTCGACGGTGTCGCACAGCTGGCGGGCCGCCCACAGGCCGAGGCCGGCTCCGCCGCCTCCCCGGCCCCCGTCGCCCCCGCTCCCGTCGCCCCGGCCGCGCACGTAGCCGAGCAGGGGGTCCGCGATGCCGTCGCCCTGGTCGGTGACGGACACGACCAGCTTGTACGCCGAGGGCCACACCCGCACCCGCACCGGAGGACGCCCGTGACGGTGCGCGTTGCCGACCACCTCCTCGACCGCGCTGACCAGGTCGTCGACGCGCTCGCGGGCGATGTGGGTGGCGATCGCCAGCGGGTAGAGGTCGAGCCGCAGCCCCCGCAGGTCCTCGACCGGCACGAGGTCGAGCGCCGGGGCGCGGGCCTGCAGCCGGTCCGGGCGCGGTGCGCAGCCCGGCCGGGTCACCAGCTCGGCCGGGTCGGCGTACTCCTGGTTGGGGACGGGCCCGGTCGGCGACACCAGCCGTCGGTGGGCACCGCGCAGCGCCCCGAACAGCTCGTCAGGGTGCTCGTCACCGGACCCGCGGAGCGGGAAGGCGCACAACGCCCGCAACGGGGACCGGGCGAAGGCGTCCTCCAGCGCTGCCTCGTAGCGCACCCACTCCGGCCAGGGCAGGGCACCGTCCAGGTCGACGTGCCCGAAGATCCGCACTCCCCTCACGGCTCCGCCGGGCCGGCCCGCAGGGGCGGACCGGTCCAGCATCCGGCGGCAGGTGTCGAGCAGCGCCACCGGGCGGCGCTGCACCCGCTCGTCGAGGAGCACGAAGCCCGGTTCGCCGGAGAACAGCGCCTGCAGCAGCGCGGTGACCGGCCGGCGGGCGGTGTGCACGAGCACGGTCTCCCCGCGCTCGAGCCCGGCCCGGACGAACGGGACACCGGCCTCCACCACGGCGTCCTCGTCCTCGTAGAACAAGGCGTCGTGGTGGAGCCGCTGCTCGGGCGGATCCCGCAGGGACATGGGCGAGAAGTACCCGTGCCCCCGCCGTGGAAACTACGTGGCCGGTGCCGTCCCGGGGCCGGTCGCCGTGGGGCCGGGCGACGGTGGGCCGGGCGTGGTGGTCACCGGGTGCATCCCCGGCTCCTCACCGCCCTGGTCGAGCCGGAACGGCGGGTAGCGGTCGGTCATCAGCGCGGCGTAGGCGGCCACGCGCAGCACCCACCGGTTCATCCCCAGCACCAGGTCGTAGATGGTGCCCGGGTAGCGGCCGGTGAACAGCAGCACCACCGCCGCGATCAGCACCAGCAGGCTGATCAGCCCGCCGCCGTAGGTGATCTCCTGCGTGCCCGAGTCGGTCTGGGAGACCACGTAGGTGCCGCCGCCGATGAAGAACCCGATCACCAGGTAGTGCGGGATCGCCAGCAACCACCACTTGACCAGGACCAGGCCGCGGGAGAGGTGATCGGGATACTCCACCTCGAGGTGGGCCGGGTACTCCGGCATCTCGCGCAGCGCGAACGGCGGGTACCGGTCGGTGCCCAGTGCGCTGTAGGTGTAGTAGCCGACCCGCCAGGACCAGCGCAGCACCCCGACGTTGAAGTCGAAGATCCCCTGCGGGTAGCGGCCGGTGAACAGGATCGCGAAGAACGCGA
>DASSVD010000236.1:0-66027 GCA_035706365.1 Nocardioidaceae bacterium | reverse complement strand
GCCCAGCGCGGAAGCGCCGTACCCCCGACGGCGACGACGCGAGGGTCTCCGAACGGCGCGGTGAGCTGCTCCAGCCAGTCCGGCTCCGGCACCGCGTCGTCGTCGAGGAACGCGACGATCGCGCCGGCGGCCGCGTCGAGTCCCGTGTTCCGGGCGCCGGACAGGCCGCGCGATCCGGTGCTCGGCAGCACGCGCACCCCGCCGTGCGCGCGCGAGCAGTCCCACGCGGCTCGCGCGCGCCGGAGCAGGGCGTCGTCGTGGTCGATCACCAGCAGCACCTCGTCGGCGGGCCGGGTCTGGCCGCGCAGCGCGTGGAGCGCCTCGGCCAGGTCGTCCCAGCGACGCTCGGTGTAGGCGCACACGACCACGGTCGTGGCGCCTGCGGTGCGATCGGTCACGGTCGGGTCACCGGCTCCCGTGGCCGTTGCCGTTGCCGTGCCCGGTTCCGTTGGTGTGCCCGTTGGTCGTCATCGCCGGCAGGGCCGCGGCCAGCTGCTCGGCGTGCTCGACGGGTACGCCGGGGACCTGCGACCGGACCCGCTGCGTCGGCAGGGCGCGCACCGGGTTGGGCAGCTGGCCGCCCACCGCCTCGAGGGGCGCGGACATGGTCTTGTGGTAGCGCGCCGCGAACGCCGGACTCTCGCTCCAGATCCGGCGCGCGACCCGCAGCCCGTCGCGCAGCGCGGACAAGTTGCTCGCGCCGTACATCCGGCGCAGCTCGTAGCTGGGCACCTCCCACACCCGCAGCGCCGCCTTGGCCGCGCGGACGTTGATCACCGTCTCCACCTCGAAGCCGCTGCCGAACGGCGACTCGTCGTGCCCGGGCTCGACGTTCAGCAGCGGACTGACCGACTGCAGCACCGGCAGGCAGTCCGCCCAGAACGCGGTGAACCCGTAGCACAGGTCGGTGTAGTGGGTCCCGTAGACGCGGTTGACCATCCCGGTGAGCACCCGGTTGCCCAGGCGACGGGCCAGCGTGATGTCCGCGCTGCCGCCGCCCGAGGCGAAGCGCGACCCCTTGACGAAGTCCGCGCCGGCCACCAGCGCCGAGACGAACCGCGGGATCTCCGCGGGGTCGGTCGAGCCGTCGGCGTCGACGGTGACCAGGATGTCGCCGGTGGCAGCGTGCAAGCCGATGGCCAGCGCGTTGCCCTTCCCGTTCCCGGTCTGCTCCACGACCACGACGTCCGGGATCAGCCGGCGGGCGACCTCGACGGTGGTGTCCACCGACGCGCCGTCCACCAGGATCACCTCGTGCAACCCTTCGGGCAGTCGTGCGATCACCGCCGGCAGGTTCTTGGCCTCGTTGCGGGCCGGAATCACCACGCTCACGCGCGGATCGTGCAGATTGCGCTCCTGGCGCTTGTGCGGGAGGCACCACACCGAACTGTGGTCCCGGTGCACCCGACTCTCGTTGTGCCCCCGGCCCTCGTCGTGCTCCTCAGGCCCCCACGGCACGTGCTCGTTCGCATGCAAAGACAAGACGTTCACCCCAACCCCGCTCCCGAAATCCCGGCGTTGCGAACGTAGTACGGATCGAGGATGGGAATCGATGGCACATCAGGACAAGGAAAGGCGTGCCCATGCGGGCACGTGGGTCATGCCCGTCGTGGTTCAGGTGAGCCGGGACGGCACAGGAGGAAAGTCCCATCGGGGAGGTACCGGCCAACCCGTCCCCGGGCAGGACGGGTGCCATAATCCGCCCGTGACCACCCGGGGAGGACAACGCGTCAACCGCGAGCGGGCCCGCGCGCCGGGGTTGCCGGTGCTGGCGATGACGACGGCGATGGCGCTGGGAGCGATCCTCTCCGCCGTCGCCTGGGTGTTCCTGGTCCGTGCGGCGGTCGAGTTCGGCCGGTTGGCCCGGCAGGGCAACGCCGGGGCCTGGGCGTTCACCCTCGGAGCGAGCGTGGGCGCGACGGTGTGCGCGCTGCTGGTCCTGGTGCTGGTGGCCCGGGCCCTGCGCACGGTGGGCCTGATCCGGGACTACCAGCCGCGCCGGGCGGGGGAGCGGCGGCGCAGCCACCGCAGGTAGCGCACCACGCAGAACACCACGAACGCCAGGTAGGCCGGCACCGCGAGCGCCGCCGGGACCGCCGTGGTCAGTGCGCCGTCGGCCCAGGCGTCACCGGCGGTCAGAGCCAGGCAGCGGGTCGCGGGCCACGCGACGACGAGCAGGGCGAGCACGAGCAGGCCGACCAGCAGCTTGGCGCCGACGCCCGCGGTGCTCCCGGTGCTCCCGGTGCTCCCGGTGCTCGTGGTGTCCTCCGTACCTTCGCCCGCACGGCGCCGGGTGGTCGCGGTCAGCCAGTGCGCGTACGCCGCGAGCGCCAACACGGGGACGGCGACGAGGACCAGTGCGGTCACCCCCTGCGCCGTCGCGGTGGACCCGTCGCCGGCGCGGACCGCGTCCACCGCATCGCGCAGGGCCAGCCACACCCCCGGCGCGACCACGGCCGTGACGACGGCGACCATGGCGCCCAGGACGAGCTGCTTGCGCAGGGTCCGCTCCCGCATGTGCCCAGTGTTCCCGCGGGGCCCGGCCGGGACACCTCGGGGCCCCGCGCCGGCCCCGACACGCCAGCGCCGACACGCCGGTACTCCTGGGGCTGCTGGGTCGCGGACCGGCCGCTGACCTGCGGTTTTCCGAGCCGCCCGAATCTTTCGAGCCGACTTTTCCCGATCGGCTTGCGCCCCTGGTGCGCGGGTCCTAGGGTTACCACAACATCTAGTAGTTACACGGATGTAAGTTTCCACAGGTAGTGGTCACTTACCCACATGAAACCACCGGTTGTCCCCAGCTCGTCCACAGGATCCCGACCCGCGAAGACGGGCAGAAACTGTCGGTGCTGGGTGTTCCACTCATAGGCATGACCCACCCGGAGAGGAGGCGAGACGGATGCACTGCCCCTACTGTCGCAACACCGACACCCGGGTGCTCGACAGCCGTGTCGCCGACGACGGCGGCGCCATCCGGCGCCGGCGCACCTGCCCGGCCTGCGAGAAGCGGTTCAGCACCGTCGAGCAGATGCAGCTCACCGTGCTCAAGCGCTCCGGCGCGACCGAGCCGTTCGCCCGGGAGAAGGCGATCGCCGGGGTGCGCAAGGCGTGCAAGGGCCGGCCGGTCTCCGAGGACGATCTGGCCTGCCTCGGCCAGACGGTCGAGGACGCGCTGCGCGCCAGCGGCTGGGCGGAGGTGCCGGCCAACGAGGTGGGCCTGGCGATCCTCGGCCCGCTGCGACAGCTCGACGAGGTGGCGTACCTGCGCTTCGCCAGCGTCTACCGGGCGTTCGAGTCCGCCGACGACTTCGAGTCCGAGATCGCCCTGCTGCGCGCCGAGCGAGCGCCCGTGGCCCCGGTCGGGGCCTGACCCACAGACTGCCCGGCGCGTCGTGGGGAAGCGGCGCGTCGGGCACACCACCCACTCAGACCACTCAGACCACTGAGACCAGATTCCAGCAGCATCCGAGTTCCACACCAGCAGACGACCAGCAGCACGCCGACCCAGGGGAAAGAGGAGCAGATGACGGAGACGGTCAGCGGCCCGGCAACCGGACGCAAGGCCAAGGGCAAGGGCCTCAAGATCAACCGGGTCTTCAGCACCGAGGGTGTGCATCCCTACGACGAGGTCACCTGGGAGCGCCGCGACGTCCTCCAGCAGAACTGGAAGACCGGCGAGACGGTCTTCGAGCAGAAGGGCGTGGAGTTCCCCGAGTCGTGGTCGCTGAACGCCTCGACCATCGTGACCACGAAGTACTTCCGCGGCGCGGTCGGCACCGACGCCCGCGAGTGGAGCCTCAAGCAGCTCATCGACCGGGTGGTCAAGACCTACCGCAAGGCCGGTGAGGAGCACGGCTACTTCGCGACCGCCGCGGACGCCGAGGTCTTCGAGCACGAGATCACCTGGCTGCTGGTGCACCAGTACTTCTCGTTCAACTCCCCGGTCTGGTTCAACGTCGGCACCAAGTCCCCGCAGCAGGTCTCCGCGTGCTTCATCCTCTCCGTCGACGACTCGATGGACTCGATCCTGAACTGGTACAAGGAGGAGGGCTTCATCTTCAAGGGCGGATCCGGTGCCGGCCTGAACCTCTCCCGGATCCGGTCGTCGAAGGAGCTGCTCTCCAGCGGCGGTACGGCGTCCGGGCCGGTCTCGTTCATGCGCGGCGCGGACGCGTCCGCCGGGACCATCAAGTCCGGCGGTGCCACCCGCCGCGCGGCCAAGATGGTCGTCCTCGACGTCGACCACCCCGACATCGAGGAGTTCGTCGAGACCAAGGCGCGCGAGGAGGACAAGATCCGCGCGCTGCGCGACGCCGGCTTCGACATGGACCTCGGCGGCCGCGACATCACCTCCGTGCAGTACCAGAACGCGAACAACTCGGTGCGGGTCAGCGACGAGTTCATGCGCGCGGTCGAGGAGGGCACCACCTTCGGTCTGCGCGCCCGCGGCACCGGCGAGGTCATCGAGGAGGTCGACGCCCGCGAGCTGTGGCGCAAGATCTCGCAGGCCGCGTGGGAGTGCGCAGACCCGGGTCTGCAGTACGACGACACCATCAACGACTGGCACACCAACCCCGAGACCGGGCGGATCACCGCGTCCAACCCGTGCAGCGAGTACATGTCGCTGGACAACTCCTCGTGCAACCTGGCCTCGCTGAACCTGCTCAAGTTCCTCACCGACGACGACACCTTCGACGCCGACCTGTTCGCCAAGGCCGTCGAGCTGATCATCACCGCGATGGACATCTCGATCTGCTTCGCGGACTTCCCGACCGACCCGATCGGCGAGACCACCCGCAACTACCGGCAGCTCGGCATCGGCTACGCGAACCTCGGTGCGCTGCTGATGGCGATGGGCCTGGGCTACGACTCCGACGGCGGCCGGGCGATGGCGGCGGCGATCACGTCGCTGATGACCGGTCAGTCCTACAAGCGCTCGGCCGAGCTCGCGACCGTGGTCGGTCCGTACGCCGGCTACGCCCGCAACGCCGAGGCGCACAACCGCGTGATGCGCAAGCACCAGGCCGCCAACGACGCGGTGCGTACGCTGCACACCGAGGACCTGCGGGTGCACAAGCTCGCCACCCAGGCCTGGGCCGACGTGGTCAAGCTGGGGGAGAAGAACGGCTTCCGCAACGCGCAGGCCTCCGTGCTGGCGCCGACCGGGACCATCGGCTTCATGATGGACTGCGACACGACCGGCATCGAGCCGGACTTCTCGCTGGTCAAGTTCAAGAAGCTGGTCGGCGGCGGGTCGATGCAGATCGTCAACCAGACCGTGCCGCGGGCGCTGCGCAGGCTCGGCTACCAGACCGAGTCGATCGAAGCGATCGTCGAGTACATCGCCGAGCACGGCCACGTCATCGACGCCCCGGGTCTCAAGCCCGAGCACTACGAGGTCTTCGACTGCGCGATGGGTGCCCGGGCGCTCAAGCCGATGGGCCACGTGCGGATGATGGCCGCGGCGCAGCCGTTCCTGTCCGGCGCGATCTCCAAGACGGTCAACCTTCCGGAGACCGCGACGGTCGAGGACGTCGAGGACATCTTCCTGCAGTCGTGGAAGCTCGGCCTGAAGGCGACCGCGATCTACCGCGACAACGCCAAGGTCGGGCAGCCGCTGGCCGACGCCAAGGCGAAGAAGGCAGACAACGCCGCCGGGGAGACCAAGGTGGAGACGGTGGTCGAGTACCGCCCGACCCGCAAGAGGCTGCCCAAGTCGCGTCCCTCGCGGACCACGTCGTTCACCGTCGGTGGCGCCGAGGGCTACATGACCTCCGGGTCCTACCCCGACGACGGGCTGGGCGAGGTGTTCCTCAAGCTCGGCAAGCAGGGCTCGACCCTGGCCGGCGTGATGGACGCCTTCTCCATCGCGGTGTCGATCGGTCTGCAGTACGGCGTGCCGCTGGAGACCTACGTGCAGAAGTTCACCAACCTGCGCTTCGAGCCTGCCGGTCTCACCGACGACCCGGACGTGCGGATGGCGCAGTCGATCATGGACTACATCTTCCGCCGCCTGGCGCTGGACTACCTGCCCTTCGAGACCCGCTCGGCGATCGGCATCTACACGGCCGAGGAGCGGCAGCGTCAGCTGGAGACCGGCTCCTACCTCCCCAGCGACGACGAGACCGAGGTGGACCAGGGCAGCGTCGAGACCTCCCGGCCGGTCGAGCAGTCCCGGACTGTCGAGCCTGTCGAGACCGCGGGCAACCGGACGGTCGAGCCTGTCGAGACCGCCCGTCAGGCCCCGGCCGGTGCCCACACCTCCGCGGAGCTGATGGAGGCGATCACGGGCACCGCGGTCGACAGCCCGCTGTGCTTCACCTGCGGCACGAAGATGCGCCCGGCGGGCAGCTGCTTCGTCTGCGAGGGCTGCGGCAGCACCAGCGGCTGCAGCTGAGAGCCAGCGCGTGATGCGAGGGGCCCGGTCGTCACCGACCGGGCCCCTCGCGCATGTACTGGTGAATCGGTGCTGAGGAGAGACGTGGAGTCGCAGCCGGGTAGCAAGATGTACGCGAGCACGGTTCAGCGTCGCGGGGACGAGGTCATCCGACCAGCCGGACCCTGGACACCGGCGGTGCACCGGCTGTTGCGGCAACTCGCCGACGTGGCCGGGCTCGACGGAGTTCCGCGGCCCCTGAGGGTGGATCACCCGGATAGCGAAGTTGTGAGCTTCGTGCCCGGCACGGTGCCTGCCTACCCGATGCCGTGCTGGGTGTGGTCGCGGGCCGCCCTGGTGTCGGCGGCGGTCTACCTTCGGCGGTTACACGACGCAACCGTGGGCGTGCACCAGGCCGGACCGTGGCGATCACCGGTCCACCAGCCGGAGGAGGTCATCTGCCACAACGACTTCGCGCCGTACAACCTGGTCTTCGACGCGGGCCGTGTCGTCGGTGCGATCGACTGGGACTTCGCCTCACCCGGTCCGAGGCTGTGGGACCTGGCCTACCTCGCCTACCGCATCGTGCCGTTGAGCACGGCAGACTGGGGCGACGGGCTCGACGCCGACGCGCGTAGCGATCGGCTGCATGCCTTGCTGGAGGCCTACGGTTCCACGGCCACGTCCGAAGCTCTGCTCGAGGTGCTCGAGCGGCGCTTGCTCGAGCTGGCCGACTACAGCGACGCCGCAGCGGACGAGCGCGGCGCGGAGCTGCACGAGCATGCGGCGCTCTACCGGCGAGACGCGGGCCGCCTCGCGGATCTGACCCGGAATCGAACCGATCGAACCGACTGAGGCGGGCGGCGAACGAGGCGGTTCAGCGGCGGGCGGCGTTCAGTTCCCGAGCGCAGCCACGCGGATCGTCGGCTCCGATCACCAGCCGGTCGAACTTCTCGCCGACGAGGCGCACGATCACCGCGCCGCGGTCACGGGTCACCGAGGCCAGCGTCTTGCCGTCCGAGCTGTAGAAGGTGCCGATCCTCGCGACGCCCGGCAGTCCGAGCCCGGGCGCTCGGATGCCGCGCACCGCTCCGAGCCCGTCCGGCTCGGTTGCGACAGAGAGGACGGCGCTGAGCGGGTAGTCGTGATCGCGGAGCAGCCCGAAGACCTTCTCGACTCGGGTGAAGCGGACTGCAAGGGTCCCGTTACGCGCGCTCAGTGTCGCCATGGGGGCATCCTCTCAATCGCGGATCGTCTGGGCGGTCGGGGCCGCAGCCGGTCAGCTGGCCGCCACGCTGGCGGCGGTGAAGAACTCGGTCGGCATGGGGTGCTCCAGGCGCCAGGTGAGGGCGATCGGCCGGTCGCCCGAGTGCTCGACGTAATGCGCCTGGCCGAGGAACAGGTACGGAGCGGTTCCGTAGTCGTCCTGCTTCTGCTCCCGCACGAACAACAGCACCTGGCTCGAGCCGGTGAGGTAGCGCTGCCCGGTCGCGGAGCCGACCGACGTGGTCGACTGGGACTCCCAGTGGAACAGCGTCGGGCTGATCGGATAGTCGCGGTACAGCGTGGTCGGCGAGTAGTCCGCCTCGGACTTTGCCAGCGTCACGAAGAACGCGTCCACGTTCAGATCCGGCACGTGGAGCACGCCCTCGCGAAAGGAGTTGGGGCGCCGCTCGAGGCTGGCGTAGTCCAGCGCCGCCAGCACCTCCTCGCGCTGGTAGCGCGCGTGCACCCGCAGCGGGAGGTGTGCAAGCGGGCCGCCCAGCTCGACCGGGTGATGACGCGCGCAGTCGAAGGAGATGTCGACGACCGAGGCGAGCTCAGCCCGGGTGGCCCGCTCCGACCGCAGCGCGGCCAGCCCATCGGCGTACGAGCGGTGGCCGCCGCCGTCGGGCCAGAGCGAGAAGAAGAGCATCCGTGCCATCCGCTGCTCCGGGGACTCGAGGTCGCCGTAGTCGGGAGCGTCGTCGGCGAGCAGGCGTCGATATGTCTCGGCTCGCGACCGGTCGTCCACGTGGGTGAAGGCGCGGACCCGCCTGAGCAACCGCTCCTCCAGCGCCGCACCGCTGGGTGTCGACAGGCCCGCGTCGCGGCGCAGGTGCGTCCAGGACCGGGTGCCGCGGCGTAGCACGTCGGGCAGCTCCAGGCCGGACTCGGCGAGGAAGCCCGCCAGGTCGTGGTCGCCGTACGCTCGCAGCTCGGCGACCATCTGCTTCCACCGGTTGGCCACTTGCGCCTTGAGGTTCTCCAGCACCAGCGCCTGCGCCTGGCGGTCCATCACGATCTGGCACCCGGCGGGCAGGAACGGGAAGCCGCGCTCGAGGTCGCGAGTCAGCCCGCGCCGCGTCTGCCCGGTCAGCGCGCGCAGCTTCGTGTCGAATCGGAACTCCGTGCGGTGGTGGCCCACGAAGTCGAGCACGGTGAGCACCGGCTTGGTGGGCGTGCGTCGCAGGCCGCGACCCAGTTGCTGCAAGAACACGGTTGCGCTCTCTGTGGGGCGCAGGAACAGCACGGTGTCCACGTCGGGGAGGTCGAGGCCCTCGTTGAACAGGTCCGCCGCGAAGAGCACGTTCACGCGGCGCTCGCGCAGGTCGGCGAGGGCTTGCGCTCGGTCCGCTGCACCCGTCTGACCGCTCACCGCGCGCGCCGGCACTCCCGCGCGGTTGAAGCACTCGGCCATGAACTCGGCATGCGCGACACTGACGCAGAATCCCAGGGCGCGCATGGCGCCGGGGTCGGCGACCTTGTCGCGCAGCTGCTTGAGCACGATCGCGGCACGCGCGTGGTTGCCGGTGTAGACCGTGGACAGCTCGTCCTCGTCGTAGCGGCCACGTCGCCAGGTCACGTTGCGCAGGTCGGTCCCGTCGGCCAGCGCGAAGTAGTGGAAGGGACACAGCAGATCCGCGCCCAAGGCGTCCCACAAGCGCAGTTCGGCGGCGGTGCGCCCGTCGAAGAAGGCGCGTACGTCGCTTCCGTCTGCGCGCTCCGGCGTTGCGGTCAGGCCGAGCAGCTCCCGGGGAGCGAGGTGCTCCACGATGCGGCGGTAGGTCCGCGCCTCGGCGTGGTGGAACTCGTCGACCACCACCACGTCGAACGCGTCGGCGGGGATGTTCGAGACGCCGTAGGCGGTCAGCGACTGGACGCTGGCGAAGACGTGGCGCCATCGCTCCGGACGCGCTCCGCCGACGTACAGTTCGCCGAAGGAGGCATCCGCGAGCACCTCACGGTAGGTGCGCACGGACTGCTCGAGGATCTCCCGCCGGTGCGCCACGAACAGCAGCGACGGGAGCTCGCCGGTCACCTCGTTGCACAGGCGGCGGTAGTCGAGTGCGGCGATCACCGTCTTGCCGGTGCCGGTCGCCGCCACGATCAGGTTGCGGTGCCGGCCGTGGACCGACCGCTCCGCGTCGAGCTTCTCCAGCATCTCCTGCTGGTAGGCGTAGGGCCGCACCTCCAGGCCGGACAGCGAGATCGTGACCCGGCCGGAGGACGACCGGCCCGAGGACTCGGCGAGCGCGTCGTCGAGCCGGTCGCGGTCGGCGTCGGGGTGGTAGCGCTCGAAGGACCGGTCGTTCCAGTAGGTGTCGAAGGTCGCCCGGAACTTCTCGAGCAGGCCGGGGGTGCCCACGCGCGAGAGCCGTACGTTCCACTCCACGCCGTCGAGGAGTGCCGCCCGGGACAGGTTGGAGGAGCCGACGTAGGCGGTGTCGAAGCCGGTGCGGCGGCGGAACAGCCAGGCTTTGGCGTGCAGCCGGGTGCGCTGGGCGTCGTACTGGATCCTCACCTCGGCACCGAACTCACGCACCAGCCGGTCGAGCGCCGCCCGCTCGGTGGCGCCCAGGTAGGTGGTGGTGACGACCCGCAGCGGGACGCCGCGCTGGCGCAACCGCCCCAGCTGCTCCTCGAGCAGGCGCAGGCCGTGCCACTTCACGAACGCGCAGAGCAGGTCCACGGTGTCGGCGGAGGCCAGCTCCGCGCGGAGCTCCGCACCCAGGCTCGGCTCGCCGTGCGCGTTGGTCAGTAGCGCCGCGTCGCTGAGCGGGGTGCTCGGGCGGGCCGAGGCCGGCGTGCCGTCCGGGAACGCCGCGCCGTCGACGAGCTGAAGCAGCTGCCGGGGCGGGGACGACACCGACTCCGCGACCTCGTCGAGGTGGTGCAGCAGTTCGTTGACGATCCTGATCCGCGCCGCCGGATCCCTCGTGCCCGCCAAGGTGCGCTCGAGGGCACCGTGGACATGGCGGGCCAGCACGTGCGGCTGGTCGGCGAGGTCGACGGCGTCGACGTGCGCCTGCAGCGCGTCGTGGACCGCGAGGCGATCCTCCAGCCCGGCGGTGAGCAGCGCCTCGTACAGTCCCCGTTCCACAGCCGGCAGCTTGCCAGATCGCACCGACGGATCGCTGCGCTCACACGGCGCGCCGGCAGGGTCTCGACAACGCCGCCCCGGCATCGGACCATGAGGGTGAGGTGCCGTCGGTACCGCGCAGGAGCGGGGTGGTGCACATGGGAAACATCGGGACAGAGCGCCGCGAGGTCGAGTTCGAGCCGCTTCCGGACATTCCACCCCGGGAGCCTGACCGCCGGACCGAGCAGGAGCAGCCGGAGCCGGCACCCGCGCCGTCGTGACGTCGCCTCGGCGCCGGCTGCCCGGTCCGGACCTGGTGCCAGGGGAGTTGCGCGGATTCCGTCAGTTCGACCTCCGCCCCGACGGGCTGTACCCGCTGGTGCACAGTGAGAACGGACGCTGGAGCAGCGACGTCGAGCACGCGGTGTGCGCCCGCGGGGGCGATCACCCGGCGCCCGCGGCGGAGTGCCGCTGTGGACTCTACGGCTGGTACCTGCCCGGCAGCGCCACTGTCGCCCTCGGGCCGGCCAGCGCGGTGGTCTCGGTGCGCGGGCGGTGCATCCTCGGCGACAGGGGCTTCCGTGCCTCCCAGGCGCACATCGACGCGGTCGCGCTGCCGCTGCGGGTCCGGCTGAGCCCGGGGTCGGCGCAGCGGGCGCGGGCGATGCTGGAGGCGACGTACCCCGACACCGTGGTCTACGACAGCACCCGCCGGATGCTCAAGGACCACCCGCCCGACGACGTGCGCGGCCTCGGGATCGACCCGCCGCGCGACCGCAGCCGCGGCTACCGGGCCGCCGCGGTGGCGCTGTGGTGCACGGTGCTGCTGCCCACGTACGGCCTGGCCGCGATCCCGCGCGAGGCCGTCTCGGAGGCGATGACCCGCTGGTGGCCGCTGGTGCTGATCGTCGCGATCGGCTGGCAGGCCGGGATGGTGTGGTTGCTCTCGCGACTGCTGAGCCTGCAGTCCACCAGCCCGTTCGGGACGCCGCCGCGCCAGCCCTGAGCGGTTAGTCCAGGGACCTCAGGTCGTCGGGTACGTCGACGGCGTGGGCCTGCAGCACCCGCAGCGGAATCACCTCCAGCGCCCGCTCGTGCGTGCTCGCGAGCACCACCGGAGCGGCCACCCCGTCCTGGAAGGCCTGCACCCAGCGGGCGGCCACCACGCACCACCGGTCACCGGGATGCAGGCCGGGGAAGTGCCACTGCGGCATCGGCGTGACCAGGTCGTTGCCGACGCCACGCTGCTGCTCGAGGAACTCCGCGGTCATCACCGCGCACACCGCGTGCAGGCCGACGTCCTCCTCGCCGCAGCGGCAGCTGCCGTCGCGGTAGAAGCCGGTCATCGGGTCGGTGCCGCACGGCTCGAGCGCGCCGCCGAGCACGTTGCGCTCCGTCATGTCGCCAGCCTGCCACGTGACGGCACGGACTGTCGGTGCGCCATGGCATTGTGCAGCCCGTGAGCGTCACCATCCATCGCGCGGAGCGCACCGACCTGCTGGCCGACGACCTGGCCGGCCTGCTGGCGACGCCGCTGGACGACCCGTTCGCCGAGGAGGTCGTCGTGGTGCCGGCGCGCGGCGTGGAGCGGTGGCTGACCCAGCGGCTCTCGCACCGGCTCGGGGTGGGCGCGCGTGGCGGTGACGGGGTGTGCGCCGGGGTCCGGTTCCTCAACCCGCACTCGCTGGTGGCGATGCTTCTCGGCAAGGAGCGCGACGACGTGTGGGAGCCCGACCGGATGGTGTGGCCGCTGCTCCAGGTGATCGACGCCGCGATGGGGGAGCCGTGGTGCGCGGCCCTCTCGGCGCATCTGGGCCACGGTGACCCGGGCGAGGAGGGCCTGCTTCGACGCAGTCGGCGCTACTCCGTCGCGCGGCGCCTGGCCGGCCTCTTCGCGGCGTACGCCGTCCAGCGGCCCGGTCTGATCACCGACTGGGGGCAGGGCCGCGACACCGACGGCGCCGGCAATCCACTCGACGACGACCTGCGCTGGCAGCCCGAGCTGTGGCGCCGGCGGGTGACCACCATCGGGCAGCCCCCGCCGGACGAGCGCCACCGCAGCACGGTGCAGCGGCTGCGCGAGGACGGCGGGGCGGGCCTGGACCTGCCGCCGCGGCTGTCGCTGTTCGGCCACACCCGGATGCCGGTGACCGAGATCCAGCTGCTCGCGGCGCTCGGCGAGCTGCGCGAGGTGCACCTGTGGCTGCCACAGCCCTCCCTGGCCCTGGCGAACGAGATCGCCGCCCTGCCGTCCGCGGGCCCGGTGCCACGCGCCGAGGACCGCTCCGCCGAGCTGGTGCGGCACCCGTTGCTGGCCACGCTGGGCCGCGACGCACGCGAGCTGCAGCGCACCCTGGTGGGCGAGCTCGGGCAGGCGCCGGGCGGACCGACCGGGGAAGCGGCTGCCCCGGCGGGCCCGGATTCGGTGCTGGGCTGGCTGCAACACGACCTCCGCGCCAACGTCGAGCCGGACTCCGCCACTCGCGCGGCACGGACCGCCCGCCTCGGTGAGCGCGGCGACCGGTCGGTCCAGGTGCACGCCTGTCACGGCGCCTCCCGCCAGATCGACGTGCTGCGCGAGGTGCTCGTCGGGCTGCTCGAGGACGACCCCACGCTCGAGCCGCGCGACATCCTGGTGATGTGCCCCGACATCGAGAGCTACGCACCGCTGATCCAGGCGGGCTTCGGTCTCGCCGACGTCAGCGCCGGGCAGGGCGGCCACCCGGCGCACCGGCTCCGGGTCCGGCTCGCCGACCGGGCGCTGACCAGCACCAACCCGCTGCTCGCGGTGGCCGGCACGCTGGTGGAGCTGGCGGGCAGCCGGGTCACCGCCACCGAGGTGCTCGACCTGGCCGCCGCGCCCGCCGTACGTCGACGGTTCGGCTTCGGCGACGACGACCTCGACCAGCTCGCCTCGTGGGTCGACCGGGCGGGCATCCGCTGGGGGCTGGACCCGGACCATCGCCGTGACTACGGGCTCACCCTTCCCGACAACACCTGGCGCGCCGGGCTCGACCGGGTCCTGCTCGGGGCGGCGATGGCCGAGGACGGCGACCGCATCCCCCCGATGGCGCTGCCCGTCGACGACGTGCCCAGCGGCGACATCGACCTGGCCGGGCGGTTCGCCGAGTTCGTCGACCGGCTCGAGCAGTTCATTCACGAGGCGCACGCGGCCACCACCATCGCCGACTGGACCGGCGCCCTGTCCGTCGCGGTGACCCGCCTTGCGGCCGCCGACCCGCGAGAGGAGTGGCAGACCGCGCAGTTCGACCGCGAGCTGGCCCGGATGCACGACTCCGCCGCCGCCCAGGCGGGTGAGCCCACCGACGGGACCCGGCTCCTGCTGGCCGACGTGCGTCACCTGCTCGCACACCGTCTCGGGGGTCGTCCGACCCGGGCCAACTTCCGCACCGGCACCCTCACCGTCTGCACCATGGTGCCGATGCGCTCGGTGCCGCACCGGGTGGTCTGCCTGGTCGGCCTCGACGACGGCGTCTTCCCCCGCACGCAGGCGATCGACGGGGACGACGTCCTCGCGCGCACGCCGCTCACCGGGGAGCGCGACGTACGCTCCGAGGACCGCCAGCTCCTCCTCGACGCGGTCAACGCCGCCACCGAGACCCTGGTGATCACCTACACCGGCGCCAACGAGCACACCGGTGCCGAGCGCCCGCCCGCCGTCCCGTTGGGGGAGCTGCTCGACGCCGTCGACACCACCACCGCGACGGCGTTGCGAGAGACGGTGCTCGTGCGGCACCCGCTGCAGCCGTTCGACGAGCGCAACCTGATCGCGGGGGAGCTGGTAAACGGTGCCGACCGACCGTTCAGCTTCGACGCCGCGGCTCTCGCGGGCGCCGAGGCAGCCCGCGGTGAGCGCCTTCCGGCCGACCGGTTCCTGCCGGGGCCGTTGCCGGCGCCGCCGCGCGAGGACGTCGAGCTCACCGCGCTCCAGAGTTTCTTCAGCCACCCGGTGCGCGGCTTCCTGCGGGCGCGACTCGACGTCAGCGCGCCCCTGGAGGCCGAGGAGATCCTCGACGCGATCCCCATCGAGCTGGACGGCCTTGCCAGGTGGCAAGTCGGTGACCGGTTGCTCGCTGGCGTGCTGGCCGGGCTCCAGCCGCAGAGCAGCATCGCCGCCGAGCGCCTGCGCGGGCTGCTGCCGCCCGGCGCACTGGGCGGCCGCACCCTCACCGAGGTGATCGACAAGGTCCGGCCCCTGCACCAGGCAGCGCTGCAGCTGCGCCAGGGGGAGCCGCGCACGCTCGACGTCGACGTCGACCTGGGCGAGGGACGACGGCTGACCGGCACCGTGGGCCCGGTGTTCGGCAACAGGCTGGTCACCGTCAACTACTCCCGGCTCGCGCCCAAGCACCGGCTGCGCGCCTGGATCGACCTGCTCGCCCTCAGCGCGGGCCACCCCGACCAGAACTGGACCGGCCACGCCGTCGGCAACGCCCCCCGCGGGACCGGCGTCTCCTGCGCCCAGACCGGTCCGCTCGACCACCGCGCCCGCGACTGGCTCCGCGAGCTGGTCGACCTCTTCGACCGCGGGCTGTGCGAGCCGCTGCCGCTGCCGGTGAAGACCGCCTGCGCCTACGCCGAGGCCGCGCACCGGGCACTGCGCGGCGAGGGCGTCGACCCCGACCGGATGGCGGCCCGCGAGTGGGTCACCGACCCGTTCAACAAGTTCGGCATCACCGGCGAGGACGGCGACGTCGCGCACGTGCGCGTCTTCGGCGAGCACCCCGGGATGGACTGCCTCACCACCCCGCCGCGACCGGACGAGGACTGGAACGACGCGCCCCACCGGCTCGGGCGCTACGCGCTGCGGCTGTGGGCCCCGCTGCTGGACGGCGTCGAGAGGGTGGGTGTGCTGTGACGGCCTTCCACATCGCCGACCCGCTGCCCCGGCCGGGCGCCACCACGCTGCTCGAGGCCAGCGCCGGCACCGGCAAGACCTGGACCATCGGCGCCCTGGTCACCCGCTACGTCGCCGAGGGGCATGCCACCTTGGACCAGCTCCTCGTGGTCACCTTCGGCCGCGCGGCCAGCCAGGAGCTGCGCGAGCGCGTTCGGTCCCAGCTGGTCGCCGCGGAGCGCGCCCTGGCAGACCCGGACACCACAGCCGACTCCGACGGGCTCGACGATGTGATCGCCTTGCTGCTGGCCGACCCCGACCAGCGTCAGGTACGCCGCCGCCGGTTGCGCGACGCGCTGGCCGGCTTCGACGCCGCCACCATCGCGACCACGCACCAGTTCTGCCAGATGGTGCTGCGCAGCCTGGGGGTCGCCGGCGACACCGACGCGAACGCCACCCTCGTCGAGGACCTCGACGACCTGCTCGCGGAGGTCGTCGACGACCTGTACCTGCGCCGGTTCGCCGACGCTCCCGAGCAGCCGCCGTTCAGCCGCGCCGACGCCCTCGCTCTGGGCCGGGCCGCCGCCGGCGACCCGCAGGCCCGGCTCGAGCCGTCCGCGCCCGACACGGGGAGCGCGGGCGACGGCGCGTCTCCGCCGCTTCCGGCGCAGCGCGTGGCCTTCGCCCGGGACGTGCGCTCCGAGCTGGACCGACGCAAGCGCCGGCTCGGACTGCTCAGCTACGACGATCTGCTCTCCCAGCTCGCCCATGCGTTGCGCCAGCCGGACGCACCGGCGCGCCACCGGATGCGGCAGCGCTGGAAGGTCGTCCTGGTCGACGAGTTCCAGGACACCGACCCGGTGCAGTGGCAGGTGCTGGACCGCGCGTTCAGCGGGCACGCCACGATGGTGCTGATCGGTGACCCGAAGCAGGCCATCTACGCCTTCCGCGGAGGCGACGTGACCACCTACCTGCAGGCGGCCGCCACCGCCACCTCCCGGCAGACGCTGGCCACCAACCGCCGCTCGGACGCCGCCCTGCTGTCCTCGTTGCAGGCGGTCCTGCGCGGTGCGGCGCTCGGCGACGACCAGATCGTCGTCGGCGATGTCGACGCCGTGCACCAGGGCAGTCGCCTGGAGCGCGCCGGCGCGCCCTTCCGGCTGCGGGTGGTGCGCCACGAGGACCTCGGCCGTCGCCCCGGGGCACGGCTGGCGGTCAAGGACGTGCGCAGCTACGTCGTCGAGGACGTCGCCCGCGACATCAAACGGCTGCTCACCTCCGGCGCCACCTGGTGCGGGGAGCGGTTGCGCCCGCGCGACGTCGCCGTGCTCGCCTTCCGCAACGACGACCTGCAGGCGATTCAGCGCGCCCTCGCCGCGATCGGCGTACCCGCCGTGGTCGCCGGCTCCGGCAGCGTGTTCGGCACCCCCGCTGCGACGGAGTGGCTGCGCTTGTTGGAGGCACTCGAGCAGCCGCACCGCTCCGGGCGGGTGCGCAGCGCGGCGCTGACCAGCTTCCTCGGCCACACCGCCGTGGAGCTCGACGAGCAGGGAGACGCCCTCACCGACCGGGTCGCCGACAAGCTCCGCGACTGGGCCGAGCTGCACGCCACCCGCGGCGTGGCGGCGGTGCTCGAGGCGGCGATCGACGACGGGCTCTACGCGACCGTCCTGGCCCGCGTCGACGGCGAGCGGCTGCTCACCGACCTGCGCCACATCGGTCAGGCGCTGCACCAGGTAGCGGTGGAGGAGCGGCTGGGGCCGGTGGCGCTGCTCACCTGGCTGCGCGGGCAGATGGCCGAGGACAAGCTCGAGGTGGCCAGCGAGCGCACCCGACGGCTGGACAGCGACGCCGCGGCCGTGCAGCTGGTCACGATCCACGGCAGCAAGGGGCTGGAGTACCCCGTCGTCTACGTGCCGACGCTGTGGGACCGGTTCCCGCAGAAGCCGAAGGTGCCGCGCTACCACGCCACCGACGCGGATGCCGTCGAGGCCGTGGATCCGCTCGCGGTCGGCACGCGCTGCATCGACGTCGGTTCTGGCGGCCCCGGCTGGGACCGGCACCTCCGTCAGGCGATGACCGAGGACGACGGGGAGTCGCTGCGCCTGCTCTACGTCGCGCTGACCCGGGCCCGTTCGCAGGTGGTGGCGTGGTGGGCGCCCGCGCCGAAGAACACGCCCTGCTCGCCGCTGCAGCGGATGCTGTTCGGTCGGCTGCCGGGCTGGTCGACCGTCCCTGCGGAGATGGCGCTGCACGAGCCGCAGAGGGTGCACGAGATCCTCGACCACTGGCAGGAGATCGGCGGACCGTGCTGGGAGCCGGCCGCAGCAGCCGCGCTGCCGGCCGAGGCGCTGGAGGAGGAGACCCGGCCACTGGACGCACGCCGGTTCACCCGCCGGGTCGACACCGCCTGGCGACGCACTTCCTACACCGCGCTGAGCACGCCGGCCGTGCCCGGCACTGCGGGCGGGGCGACGAGCGCTGCGGGCGGTGCAGGGGGTGCCGGCAGTGAGCCCGAGGAGCGCCCGCGCGACGACGATCAACCGGCGCCGAGCGGCAGCGACGAAGCCGTGCTGGTCGCGGGGGGCGGACCTGGCGAAGCCCGTGCGGGCGGTGAGGCGACCGGTGACGTCGGACTACCGTCGGGCGCGGTGCTCTCCCCGATGGCGGGCCTGCCGGTCGGGGCGACCTTCGGCTCGTTGGTCCACGCGGTGCTCGAGCTGGCCGACCCCGGAGCCGAGGACCTGCGCGCGGAGCTGCTGACCCAGGTCGAGGAGCAGCGGGTGCGCTGGCCGGTCGACCTCGACTCCGGCGAGCTCGCCGACGCGCTGCTCGCGGTGTGCCACAGTCCGCTCGGGCCACTGGCTGCGGGCACCACCCTGGCCCGGGTCGGTCGGCGTGACCGGCTGTGCGAGCTGGACTTCGAGCTTCCGTTGTCCGGAGGCGACCTGCGCGACTATCCGGGCCTGGCCGCCACCCCGGTGCGCCTGGGCGACCTCGCCCCGCTGCTGCGCGCCCACCTGCCCGCCGACGACCCGGTCCGGCCCTACGCCGACGCGTTGGACGATCCTGGTTTGGGCGATCAGGACCTGCGCGGCTACCTGACCGGCTCGGTCGACGTGGTGCTCCGGCTCGGCGACGGGCACGGCGAGGGCGACGGCGACGGGGACGGGCAGCCGCGCTACCTCGTCGTCGACTACAAGACCAACTGGCTGGGCGCGTTCCCGGGGGAGGGCGGCCCGCCGCTGTCCTCCGAGGACTACCGGCCCGCGGCGCTGGCCGAGGCGATGGCACACTCCGACTACCCCCTGCAGGCGCTGCTGTACGCCGTGGTGCTGCACCGCTTCCTGCGCTGGCGCCAGCCCGGCTACGACCCGGACCGGCACCTGGGTGGCGTGCTGTACCTCTACCTGCGCGGCATGTGCGGCGCCGACACCCCGCTGGTCGACGGCCGCCCGTGTGGGGTGTTCTCCTGGCGTCCGCCCAGCGCCCTGGTCGTCGCGGTCTCCGATCTGCTCGACGGGGCCGCCGTGCCCGACCGAGTCGACGCGCCGGAGGAGGTGGGATGACCGAGCTGTTCGAGCCGACCGACGCCGCCGACCGGCGCCTCGCACTGTCCGCGAACGGGTTGCTGCGGACCTTCAACGAGGCCGGCGTGCTGACCTCGGCCGACGTGCATGTGGCACGGCGGCTCGCGGTGTTGACCGGCGAGGAGTCCGAGGCGGTGCAGCTCGCGGTCGGGCTGGCCACGCGCGCCGTACGCCTGGGCTCGGTGTGCTTGGACCTGGCCACCGCGTCACAGGTGGCGCCCGCGCTCGACTGGCCCGAGCCCGGGCCCTGGGCGCGGGCCGTGCAGGCCAGCCCGCTGGTCGCCCACGGCATGCTGCATCTCGAGGAGGGACTGCTCTACCTCGACCGGTACCACCGTCAGGAGGCCCAGGTCTGCGCCGACATCCTGGCCAGGATCCGCCGGCCGGCGCCGCCCGTGGACCACGACCTGGTCGACGCCGCGGTGGAGCGGGTCTTCGCCGGCGAGACCTGGGCCGAGCAGCGCGCCGCCTGCCGGGCGGCCGCCGCCAGCTGGACCACGGTGCTCACCGGGGGCCCCGGCACCGGCAAGACCAGCACCGTGGCCGGCCTGCTCGCCGTGCTCGCCGAGCAGGCCGCCCGTCACGAGACGCCGCTGCGCGTCGCGCTGGCCGCGCCCACCGGCAAGGCGGCAGCGCGCCTGCAGGAGGCGGTCGCCCAGGCGACCGAGCGGTTGCCCGACGCGGACCGCGACCGGCTCGGCACGCTCCCCGCCGCCACGTTGCACCGGCTGCTGGGGCGACGCCCGGACAACGACACCCGTTTCCGCCACCACCGCGGCAACCGGCTTCCGCACGACGTGATCGTCGTCGACGAGACCTCGATGGTGTCGCTGACGATGATGGCTCGCCTGGTCGAGGCGGTGCGCCCCGATGCGCGGCTGATCCTGGTCGGCGACCCCGACCAGCTCGCCTCGGTCGAGGCCGGTGCGGTGCTGGCCGACCTGGTCGCCGGGTTCGACGGGTCCGACGACAGCCCGGTCGTCACGTTGCGCACCTCCCACCGGTTCGGCGACGAGATCGGAGCCCTGGCTGCCGCCATCCGTGCCGGTGACAGCGACCGGGTGGTCGCGCTGCTGCGCGCCGGCGAGGGCGGCCTGCGTCTGCACGAGGACCCAGACCCGGGCCCGGTGCTCCGCCAGGCGCTGGTGCCCACCGCACTCGAGGTACGCCGCCTCGCCGCGGCCGGGGAGGGCGCGGGGGCGGTGGCCGCCCTGGACCGCCACCGGCTGCTGTGCGCCCACCGGGAGGGGCCGTTCGGCGTGCGGCACTGGAACCGGCAGGCCGAGCACTGGCTGAGCGAGGCGACCGGCGACCCGCTGTACTCACCGATGTACCTCGGCCGGCCGCTGCTGGTCACCAGCAACGACTACGGGCTCGGGCTCTACAACGGCGACACCGGTGTCGTGGTCGCGCACGGCGACGGCATCCGCGCGGTGATCGGGTCCTCGCGGGGTCTGATCGGCTTCGCGCCCGGGCGGATCAGGGACGTGGAGACGATGCACGCGATGACGGTGCACAAGAGCCAGGGCAGCCAGGCCGACGAGGTCACCGTGCTGCTCCCCGAGGACGACTCCCGGCTGCTCAGCCGGGAGCTGTTCTACACCGCGGTCACCCGGGCGCGCCGGTCGGTGCGGGTGGTCGGCTCAGAGGCCGCTGTGCGTGCGGCCGTCGAGCGCCGGGTGCAACGGGCCAGCGGGCTCCGCCAGCGCCTGGCCCGCTGACTCGTGCCGGCCCGGCGGTGCACAGGTCGGAGCGGTGGCCGCGAAATTGGCCGGACAACCGTGCCGTGTTGCGCGAGACTCGGAGACGATGCGCGTGCCGTCCGGGATCCTCCTCGCCCTGCTCCTGCTGGTGACGGGTGGATGCAGCGGTGCTGCGCAGGACTCCCCGGACGCCCCCGACCGCTCCAAAGCGACGCCGGCGGCAGCCCCCGTCGTCGCGGACCAGCTCAGGGCGTCGCTGACCCAGGACCGCTTCGCCGAGGGCACCCGGTCCGTGCTGGCCGGCGTCACCAACGCCAGCCGCCGCACGGTGCGGATCACCGACGCCCAGGTGGACTGGCCAGGGCTGAGCTTCCCGTCCGTGCACCTCGACGAGTCGCGGATCGAGCCGGGGGAGACGGCAGCGTTCACCGTGGAGTACGACCAGGCCCGCTGCGATGCACCGGTCCAGGCGGCGCCGCGAATGCAGGTCCGGGTCGACGACCGGGCGATGACGCTGCCGCTGCACGTGGACATCCCCGGACTTCTCGGTCGTCTGCGCGACGACGCCTGCGCCGAGCAGCGCCTGACGTCGGTCGCCTCCGTGCAGCTGCGGCTGTCCCGGACCACCGAGATGGTGCGCGGCACCGAGCAGCTGCCCGCCGAGGTGGTCGTCGAGCGCAGGCCGGGATCCACCGCGCCGGTCACCATCGAGGACCTGGCCGGCAGCGTGCTGATCAGCCTGTCGCCCCGGGCCGGCGGCGGGACCCTGCCGGCGTCGCTGAGTTCCGGTCAGGACCGGCTCGTGCTGCCGGTGCTGCTCGCGTCGACGGGCCGCTGCGACGGTCACGCACGGAGTCAGAGCTCGCAGACCTTCCTGCTCGGCATCTTCGTCCGCCGCGGGGGCGACCCGGTACAGCGGGTGGTGCAGATCCCCAAGCGCGCGGAGCAGGAGCGCCTGCTGGCGATGCTCGACCGGGTGTGCGGCTGACCTGAGGCTCCCGCCGCGCGGCTCAGCCCCAGGCGCTGCGGTCGCCGGGACCCGGTGGCGCCAGACGTGGCCTGATCCGCGCGTGCGGCAGGGCGGGGGCGGGCAGCCGGAGCGGCCGGCCGGCGTACCCCTCGACGTCGCCGAAGCGGGACGAGCCCTGCTCCCACGCCTCGCGGAAGGCGACGATCTCCTCGTGGCTGCGACCGACGAAGTTCCACCACATCACCAGCGGCTCCTCGAACGGCGTGCCACCGAGCAGCACCACGCGCGCGGCCTTCGGGCCGGTGTTGCGCAGCACCAGCTCGCGCGCGCCGGGAGCTGCGTACCCGAGCTCGGCACGGCCCACCGCGACGCCCAGCAGCTCCACGGCACCGGTGTCCACCAGCACGCCGTGCTCGTAGTCCGGGTCGACCGCGAGCCGCATCGTCGCCCGCGGATCGAGCACCAGCTCGGCGCCGAGCAGCGGCGAGTGGGTACGCACCGGCGAACCCGCCCCGGCCAGCTCGCCCAGGAACACCCGGGCGGTGCCGCCGGACAGGGACGTCGGCTCCGGTGCGAAGTGCTCGAACCCGCGCTCCACGTCGCGCGTGGCGTCCGGCAGTGCCAGCCACAGCTGCACCCCGTGAAGGGTGGTTATGGCCGGCGTGGACACCTCCGAGTGCGCCACCCCGTGGCCGGCGGTCATCAGGTTGAGCTCACCGGGCCTGACCAGCGCGTGTACGCCGGAGCTGTCGCGGTGCTCGATCTCGCCGGTGAACAGCCAGCTGACCGTCTGCAGGCCGGTGTGCGGGTGCGGTGGGACGTCCATCCCGCCGGTGGCGGCGACGTCGTCGGGTCCGTAGTGGTCGACGAAGCACCAGGCACCGACCAGGGACCGCTCGCGCTGCGGCAGCGTGCGCCGCACCGTCATCGCCCGTGGCCCACCGAGCGGGACTTCGCGGGAGGTGATCACCTGGACGCCGGTCATGGCCCCACTCTTGCACGAGCGCCCGGCCCGCTGGGTGGCCTACTGGGTGGCCCACTGGACGGCCCACTGGACGGCCCACTGGACGGCGTAGTGGAAATGGGGCCGAAGGGCCATGGTGTCCGGCGGAGGCGGCGTCCTAGGTTGCCCAGATCGGCCGCTCGTCCCCTGACTCCGGGAGGTCCGCATGACGAGCCCCTCACCGTCCAATCCCGCTCCCAGCGAGGCCGTCACCTCCAGCGCCCCCACCGCATCGGGCGCCGTGCCTGAGCCGCGCAGAGCCGAGACGCCACGGCCCAGCACCGCCGCACGGTTGAACCTCTTCGAGACGATGCTGCTGTGCCGCACCTACGAGGAGGCGATCCTGCGGGAGTACCACGCCGACAAGGGGCCCGGCTTCGACATCGGCAAGGGCCTGGTGCCCGGCGAGATGCACCTGTCCGCCGGGCAGGAACCCGTCGCGGCCGGTGTCTGCGCGCACCTCACGACCGACGACGCGGTCACCGCGACGCACCGGCCGCACCACATGGCCATCGCGCACGGTGTCGACCTGCGCCGGATGACCGCGGAGATCTTCGGCCGCGAGGCCGGGCTGGGACGCGGGCGCGGCGGCCACATGCACCTGTTCGACCCGGACACCCACTTCAGCTGCTCCGGGATCATCGCCGAGGGGTATCCGCCCGCCCTGGGGCAGGCGTTCGCGTTCCAGCGCCGGGGCAGCGACCGGGTCGCGGTGGCCGTGACCGGTGAGGGTGCCGCCAACCAGGGCGCCTTCCACGAGTCGCTCAACCTCGCCGCGCTGTGGTCGCTGCCGGTGGTGTTCGTCGTGGAGGACAACGACTGGGCGATCTCCGTGCCCCGCGAGGGGTCGACGGCGGTGCGGTCGAACGCCGCCCGGGCCGCGGCGTACGGCATGCCGGGGGAACGCGTGGAGGACAACGACGTGGAGGCGGTCTACGAAGCCGCCAAGAAGGCAGTCGCCCGGGCGCGGGCCGGCCAAGGTCCGAGCCTGATCGAGGTGCACACACTGCGGCTGTGGGGGCACTTCGAGGGTGACGCACAGGGCTACCGGTCCGATCTGGACACGGCGCCCGGCCGCGACCCGCTGCCGGCCTACGAGGCGCGGCTGCGCGAGGACGGCCTGCTCGACGACGCGACACTGCAGCGCCTGCACGACCAGGCGCACGAGCGGGTCGAGGACGCCATCACCTTCGCCAAGCAGAGCCCCGTCCCGGACCCGTCCACCGCCACCGACCACGTCTTCTCGTGAGGTACCGATGACCACCACCGCGCAAGCCCCGCACGCCACCCGCCGGCTCACCACGTCCAAGGCCATGGTCGAGGCGCTCGCCCAGGAGATGGAGCGGGACCCCTCGGTGATCTACCTCGGCGAGGACGTCGGGGCGTACGGCGGCATCTTCAGCTCCACGACCGGGCTGCTGGAGCAGTTCGGGCCACAGCGGGTGATCGACACCCCGATCTCCGAGTCGGCCTTCATCGGGCTGGGGATCGGCGCCGCCGTCGAGGGGATGCGGCCCGTCGTGGAGCTGATGTTCGCCGACTTCATGGGCGTGTGCCTGGACCAGATCTACAACCACATGGCCAAGATCCACTTCGAGTCCGGCGGCAACGTTCGCGTGCCGATGGTGCTCACCATGGCGGCCGGCGGTGGCTACTCCGACGGCGCGCAGCACTCGCAGTGCCTGTGGGGCACGTTCGCCCACCTGCCCGGGATGAAGGTCGTGGTCCCGAGCACGCCGCTTGACGCCAAGGGCCTGATGACCGCCGCGATCCGCGACGACAACCCCGTCGTCTACGTGTTCCACAAGGGCGTGATGGGGCTGCCGTGGATGGTCAAGAACCCGCGCAGTCTCGACGAGGTGCCCGAAGGCGAGGTCGAGGTCCCGATCGGTCGGGCCCGCGTGGTCCGCCCCGGCAGCGACGTGACCGTGGTGACGCTGTCGCTGTCGGTGCACCACGCGCTCGACGTAGCCGAGTCGCTGGCGACCGAGGGCATCGACGTCGAGGTGATCGACCTGCGCAGCCTGGTGCCGCTGGATCGGGAGACGGTGCTGGAGTCGGTCGGCAAGACCGGACACCTGGTGGTCGTCGACGAGGACTACCTGTCCTACGGCGTCTCCGGCGAGATCGTGGCCACCGTGGCCGAGGTCGACCCGGGGATGATGCGGGCCCCGGCGCAGCGGGTGGCCGTCCCCGACGTACCGATTCCCTACGCCCACGACCTGGAGTACGCCGTGCTGCCGCGGCACGACCGCATCGAGCGGGCGATCCGGGCCGCGATCGACCGGTGAACGGCGGCTACGCGTGACCGACGTGCTGTTCCCGCCCCTGTCGAAGGACACGCCGGGAGCCGAGGGAGTGCTGACCACCTGGTTCGTGGCCGACGGCGCCCCGGTCGCCGCCGACCAGCTGTTGGCCGAGGTGCAGGTGGACAAGGTCTCGGCCGAGGTACCTGCGCCCGTCGCCGGGGTGGTCCGGCTCCTGGTGGAGGAGGAGCAGACCGTCTCTCAGGGCACGCCGATCGCCCGCATCGAGTGAGCCCCGCCGACCCGTGCGGACATTCACGACGGGTCGGCGGTCCGCGTGGGGACATTCACGACGGGTCAGCCGAAGAAGGCGTCGTCTCCGGGCAGGTCGCCGTGCAGCTCGAGCAGGTCGGTCGCCTTGTCGCCGACGAAGGTGAACACGATCGAGCCGCGCGACACGCGCTTGGCGCCGTCGATCGTCGCCGACATCTGGTGCATCGCGACCACGTGACCGGCGCCGTCGCCGTGCACGTCGATCAGGTCGCAGCGGAACGTGCCCTGGGTGCTCTCGGCGAGCTTGCCGTAGTAGTCCAGCACCGCGTCGATGCCCTTGTGGGTCCCGGCGAACCGCCCGTGACCGGCGACGTGCTGGAGCACGTCGTGCGCCAGGATGCTGCGCAACGTCTCCACGTCCCCGGTGTTGAAGGCCTCGTAGCCGCGGCGTACCTGCGTCATCGCCGGGTCGTCCGGAGCCGCGATGTCCGTGGGACGCGCCACCGCGTAGCGCGTCGCGTCGGGGGAGAAGTCGACCATCTCACAGGGGCCGTCGCTGGTCACCCAGGCGTCGTGCCCGGCCGGGATGTCGAGCAGGTCGCCGCCGGCGAAGTCCGCCTCGGTGCCGTCCTCCAGGACGATGTGCATCGAGCCGGACAGCACGTAGCCGAGGTGGTGCATCCGGCAGCGCTCCGTGCCCGCGATCGGCGCCACGTCCTGGGACCAGCGCCACCCCGGCTCGAACCGGCTGTACAGCAGCGCCGCGCCGCCCGCGTTGGCGAGGACAGCGTGGCCGTGGTCGGCGAAGGGCCGACGTTCCCCGTCCGTGCTCAACCTGGTGCTCAGGAACTCAGCCATCGCGAACCTCCTACCGGACCGGAGCCGGTTGCCGGGCGCAGCCGGCCACCTCTCACGCTGGCACGCTGCGCACGGCCCTGCAAGACGAAGAAACCGCGCAGCAGACGGCATAGGCCACGACCCGGGCCACGCGTCCACAGAATCTCCGCGGCGACCCCCGACGCCGTACCGTGTGCCCATGCGCGGCGCGGCGGAGCAGGCGGACCGGTTCGACCGGTTCCAGCGCGGCCACGCGGTCGTCGGCCTGCCGCTCGCGGTGGTCTACAAGTTCTTCGACGACCAGGGCAACTACCTGGCCGCGATCTTGACCTACTACGCGTTCATCGCGATCTTCCCGCTGATGCTGATCGCCTCCTCGGTGCTGGGATTCTTGCTGCAGGGCAACCAGGAGCTGAAGCAGGAGCTGCTCACCTCCGCCCTCGCGCAGTTCCCGATCGTGGGCACCCAGCTCGGTCGCCCCGGCGGGATCCAGGGCAGCGCGTCGGCGGTGGTCGTCGGTTCGCTCACCGCGCTGTACGGCGTCCTCGGCCTGGGGCAGGCCGCGCAGAACTCGGTGAACGCGACCTGGGCGATCCCGCGCAACAGCCGGCTCAACCCGGTGGTCAGCCGGCTGCGCTCCCTGGCCCTGCTGGTGGTGGCCGGCGTCGCGGTGCTGGCCGTCGCCGTGCTGTCCAGCATCACCAGCCACGTCGAGGTGTTCGGCAGCGACGTGGACGTCGGCATCCGGCTGCTGTTCTCGCTGGTCTCGGTGGTGCTCACCGGGGTGGTGCTCACCGTGATGCTCGTCTTCGCGACGTCCCGACGGCACCGGTTCCGCACCGTCCTGCCCGGCGGGCTGGCGATCGCGGTGATGTGGCAGCTGCTCCAGACGCTCGGCGGCGTCTACGTCGACCGGGTGATCTCGCGGGTCAGCGAGATGAACGGCGTGTTCGCCCTCGTGCTCGGGCTGGTCGCCCTGCTCTACGTCGCCGCGGTGATGGGGGTGCTGGGCCTGGAGCTCAACGTGGTGCTCGCCAAGCGGTTGTGGCCCCGGGCGCTGCTGACCCCGTTCACCGACGACGTGGAGCTGACCGACGCCGACCGCCGCGTCTACACCGAGTACGCCCAGGCCCAGCGGCACAAGGGGTTCGAGAAGGTGCGCGTCAGCTTCCACCCCAAGCAGCGCGACTGACCGCCCTTCCGGCTGGTCGAGCCTGTCGAGACCCGCCGGTCGGTCGGTCGAGCTTGTCGAGACTGCGCGGATATCCCGTGAGGCATGGGGTACGCCCCCGGTCCGACGCCCTCGGCCCCGCCGGGGCCCGACGCAACGCGGGAGGCACCTGTGAAGGCACTGACCTGGCACGGCAAGCGCGACGTACGGGTCGAGGAGGTCCCCGACCCCACGATCCAGGACCCCACCGACGCGATCATCAAGGTCACCTCGACGGCCATCTGCGGGTCGGACCTGCACCTGTACGAGGTGCTGGGCCCGTTCCTGTCCCCGGGCGACATCCTCGGTCACGAGCCGATGGGCATCGTGGAGGCGGTCGGCTCCGACGTGACCCACATCAAGCCCGGTGACCGCGTGGTGATCCCGTTCAACATCTCCTGCGGCTCCTGCTTCATGTGCTCGCGCGGGCTGTTCGCGCAGTGCGAGACCACGCAGAACTACAAGACCGGCAAGGGGGCCTCGCTGTTCGGCTACACCGAGCTCTACGGCTCGGTGCCCGGCGGGCAGGCAGAGTACCTGCGGGTGCCGCAGGCCCAGTTCGGCCCGATCAAGGTCCCCCACGAGCACGATGACCAGCGCTGGCTCTACCTCTCCGACATCTTGCCCACGGCCTGGCAGGGCGTGAAGTTCGCCGATGTGGAGCAGGGCGGCACGCTGGCGGTGCTCGGCCTGGGACCGGTCGGGCAGTTCTGCGTCCGGGCCGCCCGGGTGCAGGGCATCGAGCGAGTGATCGGCGTCGACCCGGTGCCCGAGCGGCGCGTCCTGGCCGAGAAGTACGGCGCGGAGACCGTCGACCCGGCCGACGTGGACGTGACCGAGGCGCTGCTGCAGCTGACCGGAGGCCGCGGCCCCGAGGGCGTGGTCGACGCGGTCGGCATGGAGGCGCACGGTTCGCCAGTGGGGAAGGCGGCGCACGCCGCGGTCGGCATGCTGCCCGACGCGCTGGCCAAGCCGATGACCGACAAGATGGCGATCGACCGGCTCGACGCGTTGCGCACCGCGATCAAGGCGGTACGCCGGGGCGGCACGGTCTCGATCAGCGGGGTCTACGGCGGCGAGGTGGACCCGCTGCCGATGATGGAGATGTTCGACCGAGGCGTGCAGATGCGGATGGGCCAGTGCCACGTCAAGCGCTGGATCGACGAGATCATGCCGCACGTGGCCGACGACGCCGACCCGCTCGGGGTCCAGGACCTGGCCACCCACGTCCTTCCGCTCGACCAGGCTCCCGGCGCGTACGAGATGTTCCAGAAGAAGGAAGACGGCTGCGTGAAGGTCGTGCTCACACCATGAGCGTGGTGATCGTCACCGGTGCCTCCAGCGGTATCGGCCGGGCCACCGCGCTGATGCTGGCCCAGAGAGGCGACGCGGTGGTGCTGGCGGCGCGATCCGCCCGGTCGCTCGAGGAGGCGCGCGCCGAGTGCGAGGCGGCTGGCGCGCAGACCCTCGCCGTACCCACCGACGTGGGGGACCGGGACGCGGTCGAGACCCTGTTCGGCAAGGCCGAGGCCCAGTTCGGCCGCGTCGACGGCGTGGTCCACGCCGCGGCGGTTCTGGCCTACGGTCGCTTCGAGGACGTCCCGCCCGACGTGTTCGACGGGGTGCAGCGCACCAACGTGCTCGGGACCGCCAACGTTGCCCGGGCCGCCCTCGCGGTGTTCCGGGAGCAGGGCGCCGGGTCGCTGGTGGTGGTCGGGTCGGTGCTCGGCAAGATCTCGGCGACCACGATGAGCTCCTACGCGACCTCGAAGTGGGCCGTGCACGGTCTGGTGCGGACCCTGCAGGCCGAGGCCCGGCACCTGCCCGGCATCGGCGTCACCCTGGTGGCGCCGGGCGGGGTGAGCACGCCGATCTACACCCAGGCGGGCAACTACGTCGGGTACGACGGGCGGCCACCGCCGCCGGTGGATCCGCCCGAGCGCGTGGCGCGGGTGATCGTGGGCGCCCTGGACCGGCCGCGTCGCGAGTCGTCGGTGGGGCTGGCCAACCCGCTGATGGTGGCCGGCTTCCGGCTGCTTCCCGGGCTGTTCGACGTGCTGATCGGGCCGCTGATGCGGCTGCTGGCCACCTCACGCGAGCCGCGCGAGCCAGGGCCGGGCAACGTTCTCGAGCCGCGGCCGGAGGACGACCGCACGCACGGAGGCTGGCGCACCATCCCCGGACGCTGACCCGTCGCGAATGTCCCAGCACAGCCCGCCGACCCGTCGCGAATGTCCCGGGGCCCTAAGCCCTAGAGCGCCCCGATCGTCCAGGACGCTGTGTGGGACGCGCCGGGTTCGAGCGTGACGAGGTCGGTTCCCGAGTTGAAGCAGTCCGGGGGACCGGTCATCGGCTCGAGCGCCAGCCCACGGCGGGTCTCCTGCGGGTCGGGCAGGTCGGCGGTGTGCAGCTGCAGCCACCCCAGCAGCTGTGGATCCCAGGTGCAGACGACTCCGCTGCCGTTCTCGGCCTTCAGCCGGGCACGCACCCGCCCGTCCTGCTCGGCACGCAGCCCGGTGAACGCGTGGTCGACGACGACGTCCGCGAGGCCGCGACCGCCACGGAAGTCGAACGCGGTGGCCTCGACCGAGTGCAGCTCGGTGGGCAGCAGCCGGTCGGGGGTCACCTCGAGGTACTGCTCGGCCGGCACCTGCAGCTCCCACTGGTCGACCCCGCCTGGACCGGCCACCAGGTACGGGTGCGTGGACACCCCGTAGGGAGCGGGTTCTCCGCCGGTGTTGGTGGTGCCGACCTCGCAGGACAGCCCGCGTTCGTCGAGCCGGTACGCCGTCCGGATGCGAAGCGGGAAGGGATAGCCGCCCCGGGGGACCAGCCGGTGCTCGAGGGTGACCGACGCTGCGTCGCGCTCGATCAGGTCGAAGCGCTCCCAGCACACCAGCCCGTGCAAGGCGGTACGCCGCTCCGGCTCGGTCAGGGGCAACTGATGCGTGGCCCCGCCGAAGTCGTAGCGCCCGTCGGCGATCCGGTTCGGCCACGGAGCGAGCAGGGCGCCCCGGTAGCGGGGGCGCACCTCGTCCGCGCGGTAGGACAGGACGAGGTCGCGCTCGCCGTACCGCAGGACCCGGAGCCCGGCGCCCACCTGGGTGATCACCGCGGAGTAGTCGCCGAAGGCCAGCGCGTACTCGTCCCCGCCCAGGCTCACGACGGCGCCCGCCCCTCGCCCTGGTGCGTCACCACCACGTCGCCGACCGTCTCGCGCAGCGCGGAGAGCGCGTCGGGCGCCAGACCGTCGTCGGTGATCAGCACGTCGGCGCGGTCCAGGGGCACGATGGTGCTGATCCCGACGGTGCCCCACTTGGTGTGGTCGGCCAGCACGACCAGCTGGCGCCCTGCAGCCACGAAGGCCTGGTTGGTGTCGGCCTCGGCGAGGTTGGGAGTGGTGAACCCGGCGTCGCGATCCATCCCGTGCACCCCCAGGAAGACGATGTCGAGGTGCAGCAGCTTCAAGGATGTGACGGCCAGGGAGCCGACCAGCGCGTCGGACGGCGTGCGCACCCCGCCGGTCAGCACCACGTTGGGCGCCTGCGGCCCGCCGCTGTGCAATACGCCGGCGATGCGCATCGAGTTGGTGACCACGGTGAGGTCGGGGCTGTGCCGCAGGTGATGTGCCAGCGTCCAGGTCGTGGTCCCGGCGGACAGGCCGATGGCCGAGCCCGGGCGCACCAACTGCGCGGCGGCCGAGGCGATGGCCTCCTTCTCCGCGGTCTCGCGCTGCCACTTGGCCTCGAACCCGGGCTCGTCGGTGCTCAGCGTGCTCGGCACGGTGGCCCCGCCGTGCACCTTGGACAGCCGGTTCTGCGAGGCCAGGATGTCCAGGTCCCGGCGGATGGTCATGTCGGAGACCTCGAGCAGCCGGGACAGGTCACTGACCCGCACCGCCCCCTTGGCCTGCACCTCCTGCAGGATCCGCGCCTGGCGTTCCGCTGCGAGCATCTCGTCCTCTCATCTCGTCGGCCCGATCATGATCCAGATCACATCGGCGCGCAGCCATGTTCGTACATGTCGGCGACTGCTGTCGAGTTCCGTCGATTTCTGAGCAGAAATGTTGACATTGTCTTTACTTTGGTTGTGAGATGGCTCACGAGTCACACGGGGGGTGCGACACCGGCGTCACAGCCACACCGCAGAGCATCACCGCACGGCTCCCCGCGCGACTCACGCCAGCACCGTGCTGGCGTCGTGTCTCGGAAGGGGAAGACCCGTGAACCTAGCCACCATCCGACGGCGCGGGCGGGACCGCATCCGCGGGTCCGGCCGCACGCTGGCGGTCGCGACCTCGACGGCCATGCTCGCCTCGACGGTCCTGCTCAGCGGTGCCGCGGCCCCGGCGCCGGCGGCGCCGGGAGGCAGCGACCAGGACCCCAGCGGTACGACGTGGCAGCGCGGTGACCTGCGCATGACCACGCCGTGGACCGACGACGTCTCGCCCGACAACGCCCTGCCGGAGTACCCGCGGCCGCAGCTCACCCGCCGGGACTGGCAGAACCTCAACGGCGTGTGGCAGTTCGCCGGCGCCTCGGCAGGCGAGGAGCCGCCGTTCGGCGAGGACCTGGCCGAGCGGGTGCTGGTGCCCTACCCGATCGAGTCGGCGCTGTCCGGTATCGAGCGCCACGAGGACTACATGTGGTACCGCCGCACGGTGGAGGTGCCGCGCAAGTGGCACGTCGGCTCGTCCGACGACCGGCTGCTGCTCCACTTCGGGGCCGTCGACTACCGGGCCACTGTCTACGTGAACGGCGAGAAGGTCGCCGAGCACCAGGGTGGCTACGGCACGTTCACCGCGGACGTGACCGACGCGCTGACCGCCTCCGGCCCGCAGGAGATCGTGGTCGGTGTCGAGGACCGTACCGACGCCACCTGGCAGCCGGTCGGCAAGCAGCGCCGGGTGCCGGACCGCGGGATCTTCTACGAGAGCGCCTCGGGCATCTGGCAGACCGTATGGATGGAGCCGGTCTCGTCCCGGCACGTCTCGCGGCTGGAGATGACGCCGGACGTGGACACGAGCACCCTGCAGCTCGCCGTGGACACCGAGAGTGCCCCCGGAAGCGACGGGGACGCGTTGCGGGCCCGGGTCACCGTGCTGGACGGCCACCGGAAGGTGACCCGCCTGGTCGGTCCGGCCGACCAGCCGATCACCGTTCCCGTGCCGGACGCGAAGCTGTGGAGCCCCTCGTCGCCGCACCTCTACGACCTGCAGGTGGAGCTGCTGGACGGGCACCGCAAGATCGACCGCGTGTCGTCGTACTTCGGGATGCGGGAGATCGGCACCAAGAAGGGTGCCGACGGCAAGCTGCGGATCACGCTCAACGGCAAGATCACCTTCTTGATGTCCACTCTGGACCAGGGCTACTGGCCCGACGGCATCTACACGGCACCCACCGACGAGGCGTTGGCTTGGGATCTCGAGCAGCACAAGCGGCTGGGCTTCAACACGGTGCGCAAGCACATCAAGGTCGAACCGGCCCGGTGGTACTACCACGCCGACCGTCTCGGTCTGCTGGTCTGGCAGGACATGCCGGCGATGCGGACCGGGGGAGAGCCGCCGGTGGAGGCCCGCAAACAGTTCGAGCGCGAGCTGCACGAGATGGTGGAGCAGAAGAAGAACTGGACCTCGATCATCGGATGGGTCCCGTTCAACGAGGGTTGGGGCGAGTGGTCCAAGGAGGCCACCGGCCGCATCGCCGGCGACGTCAAGGCGCAGGACCCCAGCCGGCTTGTCGACGCGCACAGCGGCGTGAACTGCTGTGACTCGCACGGCGACTCCGGTGCCGGTGACGTCATCGACTGGCACCAGTACGTCGGCCCCGCCCAGCCGATGCCGAGCGGGGACCGGGTGTCCATCGACGGCGAGCACGGCGGGTTCGGCCTGGAGGTGCCCGGGCACATGTGGTTCGGCGACGGCCACGCCTACGAGATGGAGCCCGACTCCGCGACCCTGACCCGCCGGTACGTCGAGAACCAGCGCGACGTGCTCACGGCCGCGCAGCGCTGCGGCATCAGCGGCGCGATCTACACCCAGATCACCGACGTCGAGCACGAGGTCAACGGCTTCTTCACCTACGACCGCCAGGTCGAGAAGATGGACTTCGACCAGGTGCGGGCGGTGAACCAGTCGATCATCCGGAACGCCGACGGCAGCGGCGCCGGCCTACCCGAGCCGGACCCCGGCACACCGGGCCTCGACGGCGTGCACGCCTACCGGTTCGACGAGGGTAGCGGCGACGTCGCGCACGACGCGGTCGGCGACGCGGACGCGCAGCTGCGCAACGTCGCCTGGGCTCCCGGCCACGAGGGCACGGCTGCCTCGTTCGCCGGGGACGGCGAGGCCGACACCGGCGCGCGACTGGTGGACACCGCCGGGAGCTACAGCGTCTCGGCGTGGGTGAAGCTGGACGAGGCCGGGACGTCGTTCCAGACCGCGGTCAGTCAGGACACCGGACGCGACAGCGCCTTCTTCCTGCAGTACTCGGGCGCCGACCAGCGGTGGGCCTTCAGCTTCGTGGGCCTGCGGGCGCTGTCCGACGTCAAGCCGGAGCCGGGTCGCTGGTACCACCTCACCGGCGTGCGCGACGCGCAGGCCGGAACGATCGAGCTCTACGTGGACGGCGAGAAGCAGGACTCCAAGAACGCCTGCACGGCCGGCGCCAGCGACGGTCACACCGTGATCGGGCGCGCGGAGTTCGGCGGCAACAAGGTCGACTACCTGCGCGGGGACGTGGACGACGTGCGGGTCTACGACCGGGCCCTGTCGGCAGAGGAGGTTCGGCAGGTCGCCCAGTAGTCATCGGTGACCCACGCGCGAGGAGAGTGCCGCGGCGGGCGGTCCGGCTGGTGCCGGGCCGCCCGTCGTGTCCTGTTCGTTGTGAATCCATCTCGGGTTGTTTCTTGCGCTTGTGTGTGCGTTGTTGTTTAGTTGAGGTCAGGTGTTGTGACGCACCTCTCACCGTGCCGGTCAGCCGGCGTGACCAAGGAGTGTGGATGACAGGCAGCAGACGTTTCTCCCCCTGGCGGGCCCTCGCCGTGGCGGGTGTGGCGAGCCTCGCGCTCGCCGGATGCACCAACACGGGTGAGTCGGACACGACCGCGGCCGCCGCGGGCAACGACGCCGGCGACGAGCAGGTGGTCAAGGAGACCAGCGGCAGCGGCGACGGATGCACGCTCGAGGAGTACGGCGCCGAGAAGATCGACCTGGGCAACGCCGTCGTCGGCTTCTCCCAGTCCGAGCCGGACACCGCTGCCTTCCGGGCGGCCGAGACCGCCTCGATCAAGGCGGCTGCCAAGGAGGTGGGCGTCAAGAAGCTGATCGTGACCAACGCGAACGCCCAGCTGCCCAAGCAGATCGCCGACATCCAGAACATGCTCAACCAGGGCGTTCAGTTCCTGATCGTCGCGCCGGTCAACTCCGACGGGCTGGACCCGGCGCTGAACGCGGCCAAGGAGAAGGGCGTCCCGGTCCTCACGATCGACCGCAAGGTGACCAACGAGCCCTGCGAGGACTACATCGCCTTCCTCGGCTCGGACTTCTACGAGCAGGGCAAGCGCGCGGCCGACGCCATGGCCGAGGCGACCGGTGGGTCGGGCAAGGTGGCGATCCTGCTGGGCTCCTCGGGCAACAACGTGACCGAGGACCGCAACGCCGGGTTCAAGGACCAGGTGAAGGCGGAGTACCCGGACCTCGAGATCGTGGCGGAGCAGACCGCGAACTTCGCCCGCGACGAGGGCCAGGCGGTCACCGAGCAGCTGCTGCAGTCCAACCCGGACATCAGCGCGATCTACGCCCACAACGACGAGATGGCGCTCGGTGCCGTGACCGCGGTCCGCGCCGCGGGCAAGGATCCCGGTCAGGACGTGAAGATCGTCTCCGTGGACGGCACCCGCAACGCGGTGCAGGCGATCGTCGACGGTGATATCAACGCGGTGATCGAGTCCAACCCCCGATTCGGGCCGCTCGCCTTCGAGACCGCCCAGAAGTTCTACGACGGTGAGCCGATCCCCGAGGACGTGATCATCGCCGATGACGAGTACAACAGCGAGAACGCCGAGGAGAACCTCGACAACGCGTTCTGACGCTGCCAGTCCCTCCGGTGCGGCGGAGCGCCCAGCGCCCGCCGCACCGGTACGTTCGGGCCAGCCCGGCCAAGGAGTACCGAGATGAGCGCGAACCCGCCCACGGGCAGCCCCGTCCTCGAGACGGTGGCAGTCACCAAGTCCTTCGGGGGAGTGCACGCCCTGTCCGGCGTGGACTTCTCGCTGGAACCCGGGGAGATCCACACGCTGGTGGGGGAGAACGGCGCTGGGAAGTCGACCCTGATCAAGGTGTTGACCGGGGTCTACACCCCCGACGCCGGCGAGGTGCGCTTCGCCGGCGAGCCGGTTCACTTCCGACGCCCGTCGGACGCCCAGGACGCCGGCATCTCCACGATCTACCAGGAGGTGAACCTGGTCCCGCTGCTGTCGGTGGCCCGCAACATCTTCCTGGGACGCGAGCCGCGCAACCGGATCGGTCTGATCGACGTCAAGCGGATGAACCGTGACGCCCACGAGCTGCTCGGCCGTCTCGGCGTACCCATCGACGTCACCGCGGAGCTCGGACGGCTGGGCCTGGGGGCCCAGCAGATGGTCGCCCTGGCGCGCGCGATGTCGGTGGACAGCCGGGTGGTGATCATGGACGAACCCACCTCCTCGCTGGAGCGCAAGGAGGTCGACACCCTCTTCGGCGTGGCCCGCGGACTGCGCGACCAAGGCGTCGGCCTGGTCTTCGTGTCGCACCGACTCGACGAGCTGTGGGAGCTGTGCGACCGGGTCACCATCCTGCGCGACGGCGAGCGGGTGCACTCCGGGACCATGGCGAACCTGGACCGGGTCTCGCTGGTCTCGCACATGCTCGGCCGCGACGTCGGCGAGGTCGAGCGATCCGGCGCGACGAAGTTCGGGGACTCCCATGCACGCGAGCGCGAGCCGGTCCTCGTCGCCGAGGGGATCAACGCCCAGCACCGTCTGCACGACGTGGACCTCTCGGTGGCTCCCGGCGAGATCGTCGGGCTGGGCGGCCTGCGCGGCTCCGGCCGCAGCGAGACGGTCAAGGCGATCTACGGCGCCCTGCACACGCGCGGTGGGCAGGTGCGCGTGGGCGGCAAGCGGCTGAAGTCGAACTCCGTCCCTGACGCGCTGCGCAACGGCGTCGCCCTGCTCTCCGAGGACCGCAAGGCCGAGGGCATCGTGCCCGACCTGTCGGTGCGCGACAACATCGCCCTGGCGGTGCTCCCCCGGCTCTCCCGCGGTGGCGTGGTCTCCGAGGCCCGGGTGGACGAGGTGGTGGCGACGTTCATGCGCCGGCTGCGGATCAAGGCGTCCGGTCCGCACCAACGGGTGGGGGAGCTCTCCGGCGGCAACCAGCAGAAGGTCCTCATCGCGCGTTGGCTGTGCACCGAGCCCACCGTCTTCCTGCTCGACGAGCCCACCCGCGGCATCGATGTCGGCGCGAAGGCCGAGGTGCAGGCCCTCATCGACGAGCTCGCCCAGCAGGGGCTCGGCGTGGTGCTGATCTCGAGCGAGATCGAGGAGCTCGTGGAGGGCGCGGACCGCATCGTGGTGCTCCACGACGGCTCGGTGGCCCGTGAGCTCGCCGGGGACCAGGTGACCAGTGCGTCCCTGCTGCAGGCGCTGGCCGGCGACGACATCGAGGAGGCGGCATCGTGAGCGAGACCACCAGCCCGACCCCGACTCCGACCCCCACGTCGACCGCTGGGGGGTCCGGTCAGGAGAGCCTCCCGCCCCGGCGCCGCCGGGTCGACAGCGAGTGGGTCCGTCGCAACGGGGTGTACGTCGCACTCGCGGTCCTGGTCGTGCTGAACGTCGCGTTCACCGACAACTTCGTCAGCGAGGGGACCCTGCGGCTCCAGCTGGTCCAGGTCGTCCCCGTCGTGGTCGTGGCGCTGGGCATGGCGCTGGTGATCGGCACGGAGGGGATCGACCTGTCCGTGGGTGCGGTGATGGCACTGGCGGCGGCCCTGATCCCGCTCTACGTCGGCTACGGCGCAGTCGCCGCGGTCGCGATGGGGCTGGTGGCCGGACTGGTCAGCGGCGTGATCGCCGGCGTGCTGGTGGCGCGGGTAGGCGTGCAGCCGATCGTGGCCACGCTCGGCCTGATGGTCGCCGGCCGCGGGGTGGCGAACCTCATGGGTGGCGAGATCAAGAGCATCCGCGAGCCGGGCATCGTCGCCCTGGGCACCGGCAGCGTCGTGGGCGTCCCGTACGTGGTCCTCATCGCGGCGGCCGTGGCGCTGGTGACCTGGTTCCTGGTGAAGCGGTCGACGTACGGCCGGCAGCTGGTGGCGATCGGCGGCAACGTGCGTGCCGCTCGGCTCTCCGGCCTCCCGGTACGACGGGTGCTGGTGACCACGTACGTCATCTGCGGCCTGCTGGCCGCGCTGGCCGGGGTGCTCCTGGCGGCCCGGTCCCAGGCCAGCGACCCCACGAAGCTCGGCCTGCTGATGGAGCTGTCGGCGATCACCGCGGTCGTGGTGGGCGGTACGCCGCTGTCCGGCGGCCAGGTGCGGATCGTCGGCACCGTGGCCGGAGCCCTGCTGATGCAGCTGATCACCGCGACGTTGATCTTCCACAACATCCCCGACTCCACCGCACAGATCACCCAGGCCGTGATCGTGGTCGGCGCCGTCTACGTCCAGCTCGGCCGAAGGAAGGCATGACCATGACGAGCACCCCTCCTGCAACGACGGCGGGCACGGTCGACGGCGCCGTGTCCGGGTCCGGTTCACCGACCGGGGCGCGTGTGGCCCGCGTGGTGCAGCGCCAGGGCGCGCTGGTGATCCTCGTGGCCGTCATGCTGATCGCCAGCCTGGCCTTCGACACCTTCGGCTCGCGAGGGAACCTGACCGGCATCGCGATGCAGTCATCGTTCCTGGCAGTGGTCTCGCTGGGCATGACGTTCGTGATCATGACCGGGGGCATCGACCTGTCGGTCGGCTCCGTGTTCGCGCTCGGCGGGGTGCTGGCGGCCTGGGGCTCGCAGTACGGCGCCCTCGCCGCGCTCCTCCTGCCCTTGGTGATCTGCGGGCTGATCGGGCTGGTGCAGGGTCTGCTGGTCGCGCGGGCCGGGTTGCCCGCCTTCATCGTGACCCTGGCCGGCCTGTTGTTCGCGCGCGGCCTGCTGCTGCTGATCAGCAACGAGGGGTCCACCACCTACAAGGTGCCCCAAGGGTCGGGCTTCCTCGAGCTGGCCCGAGGCGAGCTGCTCGGGATCAAGTACCCGGTGTGGATCGTGCTGGTGCTCTTCCTCATCGCAGGCCTGGTGCTGCACCGCACGTCGTACGGCTCCACCGTCCTGGCGATCGGCGGGCAGGAGGACGCCGCGGACCTGATGGGTCTGCCCGTGCAGCGCACCAAGGTGGTCACCTACGTGCTGAGCGCGGTGCTGGCCGGCTTCGGTGGCGCGATGATCGCCTCCTACACGGCGTCCGGCGTCACCATCCTCGGCGTGGGCATGGAGCTGGACGCGATCGCCGCCGTGGTGCTCGGAGGCACCCTGCTGACCGGGGGAGCGGGCACCATCCTCGGCACCCTGGTCGGAGTCCTGCTGCTGCAGGTGATCAAGAACGTGATCAACCAGGTGGGGTCGCTCGACTCCGACTGGCAGGCCGTGGTCAGCGGCACGATCCTGCTGGTCGTGGTCACCGTGCAGCGCTACCTCACGCGCGTCGAACGGTCCTGAGACCCGAGAGCTGCTCGGGTCCCAGGACCGCCGGGAGCGCGGGGCCGGGCCCTACTCGGCCTCGCCCATCACCAGGCCCTCGATGGTGTGCTTCTGGGTGATCGGGGTCAGCTCGTCCACGACCGGGCAGGCCAGGTGGCGGCGTACCCGCTCCGGAAGGGCTTCCCAGTAGTCCTGGGTGACGGCCAGGTCGTGGTGCTCCGCGTTGCCGGCGCCCGGGGCGTCCATGCCGAGCACCAGGACCGGACGGGCTTTCTGCGAGTGGTTCTTCGTGCCGCGGTGGATGGTCAGCGCCGAGCGCGCCGAGATGTCGCCCATCTGCGGGTACTTGCGCACGGCCAGCGACTCGTAGCGCGGGTACTCCGAGCGCGGGGGGAACATCTCGTGCTCGAAGGTCTCGCCGGAGTCGAACTGCGTCCCCGGCGCGATCTCGAAGGGCCCCATGTCATCCTCGGTGTCGACGCAGGTGACGTTGAACGCCAGCGAGGTCAGCCGGCGCTCCTCGAGCGTCTCCCGCGGGCTGGGGAAGTCGCGGTGCCAGGGCTGGTTGACCGCGCCGGCGAACGGGATGTCGAAGCCGACCTCGACGATGGTGTAGTCCGGCCCCAGGACGCTCTCGGAGACCGCGCGGACCCACGGGTGGTCGACCAGGTCGACGAAGCCGCGCAGCGCCTGTGGGTGGATCTCGACGTACCACCGCTGCGGGCCGCGGCCGACCGCGCCGCCCTCACGGGTCCGAGCCTCGGTGAACGCCGCGTCCACGTCCTCGCCGAGCTCGCGCACCCAGTCGCGGGTGAAGGCCTGCTTCTGCCCGATGATGCCGTCGCCGTAGAGCGACTCCTGGATCAGCGCCTCGTCGATCCCGGCGGCGCCGGGGCCGTAGGCGGGATTGCCGGTGGCGGGGTGGTCGGTGGACGTGGTGGAGCTCATCTGGGCCTCTCCTCGATACCTCGATGTCGCGGACACCCCATCTTGCAACGTTGCAATGCAACGTTGCAATAGGGTAGACGGAGATTCCGGTCCAGCGTTGAGACGTGGCGAGGAGGAGGACGTGGTGCGACGAGGCCCCAACCTGCGCGACGTGGCGGCGCGTGCCGGCGTGTCGATGCGCACGGTGTCCAACGTGGTCAACGACGCCCCGTACGTCGCGGCGCCCACGCGGGCCAGGGTGCAGCGCGCCATCGACGAGCTCGGCTACCGGCCGAACCTGGCCGCACGGCAGCTGCGGAGCGGGCGGCGCGACGTGGTCAGCCTGGTGGTGCCCGAGGTGGACTCGCCCTACTTCAGCGAGCTGGCCGCGCGGTTCGTCCGCGCCGCCGAGGCGCGCGGCTGGCTGCTCCGGATCGAGCAGACCGACGGGAATCCCGACCGCGAGCGTCAGATGCTGGAGGGCCGGTACGGCCAGGACGTGGACGGGGTGGTGTTCAGTCCGTGGGCGATGTCTCCCCAGGAGCTGTCCCGCTCCAGCTCGGCGCCTCCGGTGGTGATGCTGGGGGAGCGCTCGGCGCTCGGGGTGGTCGACCACGTCGCCGTCGACAACGTCGCGGCGGCGGAGGCCGCGACCGGCCACCTGCTGCGGCGCGGGCGGCGCCGGATCGCCGCCATCGGGCTGCAGCCGCACCTGTCCAACCAGACGGCGGTCCAGCGCCAGGAAGGCCACCGTCGTGCGTTGGCCGCGGCCGGGCTGCCGGCGGATCCTGCCTTGGAGGTGGCTGTTCAACGGCTCCACCGCGCTGACGGGGCTGAGGCGGTACGCCGGATGCTGACTCCGGGCCTCGCGGTCGACGCGCTGTTCTGCTTCACCGACCAACTCGCGCTGGGGGCGATGCGCGTCCTCGCTGACCAGGGGCTGCGCGTCCCCGACGACGTCGCCGTGGTGGGGTTCGACGGGATCGAGGACGGGGCCTACTCGGTGCCCCGGCTGACCACGATCGCGCCGGACAAGGACGCCCTCGCCGCCCGGGCACTGGACTGCCTGGCCGAGCGGATGGTCGACCGGACGCTGCCGGGCCGCGACGTGGTCGTGCCGCACGGGCTGGTCGTCCGCGAGAGCAGCTGACCCGACCCGTCGCGAATGTCCCAGCGCAGCCCGCCGACCCGTCGCGAATGTCCCAGCGCACCCCGCCGACCCGTCGCGAATGTCCCGCGCCAGCTAGACGACCGGCGCGACCGGCGGACCACTCGACGAGGAGCGCCCGACGTCGGTGGACAACCGTTCCGCGGCCTCGGCGAACCGGAGGGCGTTTGCCGCGGGATCGACCGTGGCGGCCACCGCCCGGACCTGCGAGCTCATCGCGCGGGCGGCCCGCACCGCGTCACGCAGCCGATCCGGGGTCAGCCGGCGTACCGGCAGCCGCACGCCGAGCCCCGCCGACTGCACCCGCCGGGCGATCTCGGGTTGGTCGCGCCCGAACGGCACCGCGACAACCGGCACCCCGAAGGCCATCGCCTTCTGCACGATGCCCATCCCCGCCGTAGAGACCACGACCGCGGCGTGCGGCAGCACCGCCGCGTGCGGTACGAAGCGCTCCACGCGCACGTTGGAGGCGGCGGGCAGGGTGGCCGAGTCGTAGGCGTCGGCCAGCGTGAGCAGAACCCGCACCGGCTCGTCGCGCAGCGCCTCCACCGCGGCGCGGGCCAGCGCCTCGTCGGCCTGGTAGTCGGTCGAGCAGGTCACCAGCACCCAGGGGTCACCGGGCTCGTCCAGCCAACCCGGCTGCTCGGTCGGCGGGTCCCACACCTGCGCGCCGACGATCTCGACGTGCGTGGGCAGGTCGCTGCGCGGGTACTCCAGCGGCTCCTGGGTCAACACCAGGACGCCATCGGGGCGATCCAGCGGGTCCAGCGGGCTGCGCAGCGCGCGAAGCCCGGACTCTGCTCGTACGGCGTTGAGCCCCGGCAGCATGGACCGGGCGAAGATACGCTCGACAAGCGGCCACAACGCCCGGTCACGCAACCGTCCTGCCAGGTCGGTGCGCCGCACCAGCCCCAGGCCGTACGGCGGGATGTGCCGCCCCGGCATCGGCAGCACCGAGGGCATGGTCAACGCCCAGGGCAGCCCCGAGGCCTCGGCATGCGTGGCGGCCCCGTAGGTGATCGCGTCCACGAGGAGTGCCTGCGCCCGGGTCTGCGCGATCGCGGAGGCGATGTCGTCACGCTCGACGGGGGCCAGCCCCATCAGGTCACCGGGCTTGTCCGGGGTCGCTGCGCCTGGCGACGGGCGTCGCGCGGCGACGATCCGCGGGTCGATCGGCGCGGCGTCCAGGCCTGCCTCGCGCAGGGTCGCCACCAGGTCAGGCGCCGTACGCACGGCCACGTGGTGTCCGCGCGCAGACAGCGCGAGCAGCCCGGGGACCAGCGGGAAGACGTGGCCGGGTGAGGGCGGGGTGTAGACGAGGTAGCGGGTCATCGGGGGCCTCTCGGGCGGGTGGAATTGATCGGGCTGGATCGGGTCAGGAGTCGGTCAGGGTGCGGGCGGAAGGACGGCGCGGATCAGGTCGGTCAGGGCGGCGCAGGCCTCGTCGTGCTCGAGGCCCTCGTCGCGCCGCAGCACCAGCCACAGCTCCACCCCGGTCACCGCGACCAGGCGGGCGAGGGTCTGCCGCCGCGCGTCGGGGCCGAGTGCCCCCAGGCGAGGGGCGAAGGCCGCGGCCACCCAGGCACGGTGAGCCCGACGACCGCCCTCGGCCTGCTCGGCGAGGACCGGGGAGGCGTCCTGCTGGTGCAGGGTCCGCTCGGTGAGCAGCGCCCACCGCTCGTAGTGGCGTGCGAAGGCCCCCGCGACCTGCGCGGGGTCGCCGCTCACCGGGTCGCCCAGGTTCGCGGCGACCTGCGGCGCGACCCACTCTCCGACCGCTCGAGCCAGCCCGTCCTTGGTGCCGAACCGGCGGATCACCGTCTGCACGCCGACACCCGCCTCGGTGGCGACGGCGTTGAAGGTGACCTGGTCGAAGGGCAGGCGCAGGAACAGGTCGTGGGCCGCCTGCAGCACGCGCTCGGTGGTCTGCCGGGTCGCGCGTGCCCGCGTCGTCTGCCGGTAGGTCCGCGTCCCCGAATTCATGGAAAGGACGTTACCGCGAAATGACGGCGACGCCGATGGCCCGATCGGGTGGTTCCGCGTGCGTCGCCGACCTGTTGGCGGAGTTCCAGGACCACGAGCGCGGCCTGCCCGTGTCCGCCGCGGTCGGGTCCCTCGCGAGCTGGTGGAGGTCTACAAGGCCGCCCGGTTCGAGTGACCGGCGCGCCCGGCGCAGCGATCCGCTGCCCGGCCCCCGGCGTCCGGCGTGGTTGCATGTGCGCGTGAAGCCGTTCCTGCTGCTGGCCTCGCGCGCCGAGGACGAGGCCGCCGACGAGGAGTACGCCGCGTTCCTGCGCGCCACCGGACTGCCCGAGGGACGGTTGCACCGGGTCCGGATGGAGGCCGGCCCACTGCCCCCGATCGACCTCGACCGCTACGCCGGCGTCCTGGTCGGCGGCGGCCCCTACAACTCCAGCGACCCCGAGGAGACCAAGTCGGCCGACCAGCGCCGGGTGGAGGCAGAGCTGCGCGGGCTGCTGCACCAGATCGTCGCCCGCGACTTCCCCTTCCTCGGCGCCTGCTACGGGGTGGGCACGCTGGGGGTCCACCAGGGCGCGGTCGTGGACTCCCGCTACGCGGAGCCGATCGGGGCGGTGGCCGTCCGGCTGAGCGACGACGGGCGCAAGGACCCGCTGCTGGACGGACTGCCCGAGGAGTTCGACGCGTTCGTCGGACACAAGGAGGCCTGCCGGGTGCTGCCCCCCGCGGCCACGCTGCTGGCCGGGTCGGCGACGTGCCCGGTGCAGATGTTCCGGGTGCGCACCAACCTGTACGCCACCCAGTTCCACCCCGAACTCGACCGCGACGGCATCATCACCCGCGTCCGGGTCTACCGGCACGCCGGCTACTTCCCGCCCGCCGAGCTCGACGAGGTGGTCGCCCGGCTACACCGAGCCCGCGTCAGCGAACCGCCGCGGATCCTGGAGAACTTCGTCGCCCGCTACGGCTGAGCCGCAGCCGGCTCTGGCGTCCGCGTTGCAGGTCCCGCGTCGGTCAGTGCAGGTCAGGTGACGTTCAGGTCGTGCACCGCCTCGACGCCGTTGACGCGAACCTTCAGCCGGGTGTGGCCGGTGCGCAGGGCGGTCAGCGTGCCGGTGCGCGGGTTGTACGCCGCGACCGCCGCGGACGGCGCCGCCCCGGGACGCCCGACGTACAGCGTCCGCGACGAGACCCAGGCCACCGGCATCGGGTAACCCGCGCGCACCCGGCGCTGCGGTTGCCTCACGCTCACCGAGACCGCGCGGGAGCTGCCGGGAGCGAGCCGGGCGGGCGCACGCACCGTCACCGCGTCGGCGAGCGGCCGGAACTCCGCGCGCAGCCACGGCTCCTCGTCCGCGCCGATCCGCAGCAGGGTCCACCCGGCGAAGCCGCCGTCGCCGCGGGCCGCGGCGTTGACCGGTCCGGCCAGCACGTGCGGCACGTCGTCGGTTCGGCTCAGCCCGAACTGTCGCGCGTGCGCGCCGACGTAGGCGACCTGCTTGCCGCTGTCCGCGCGGAAGCCGGCGAGCAGGTCCTCGACCAGGGCGCCTTCGCGCGGGTCGGTGATCTCGGCGTTGCCGCCGGCGTCCGGGTCGCTGGTGGGGTGGTGCGCGACCACCACGACCGAGCGGATCGACGCGTCCTTCGCGGCCCGGTCGAGCTGGCGCCGCAGCTGCACCAGCTGGCCGAACCCGCCCAGTCGGAACGTGCCGCGCGAGGAGTTCAGCAACACGAAACGGGTCCCCGCCCGGTCGACGGTGCGCACCGGCGGACCGAACCGGGCCCGGTAGTGCGACAGCGTGCCGGCGTTGACCTCGTCGTCGCCGGGCAGGTAGCGCCACGGCACCTCGCCCAGCTCCTGGTCCAGCACCCGCTCGGCCAACGCGAAGTCGCGCGCCCGGCTGCGGCCGACCAGGTCGCCGTTGACCAGGACCAGGTCGGGCCTTGCCGCGACGGCCTCCCGCAGCACCCGGCGCAGCCGCTGGACCGCGCCGCTGCGCGGGTGGCCGCCCACGATCTCGGCGTCGGCCACCACGGCGACGCGCAGGCCTCCGCGGCCGGCGCCGTCGTCGCCGGTCGGGTCGTCCACGACCATCGGGTCGCGCGGCAACGGCGTCTGCGGCACGTGCGGGACGCGCTCGGTGAAGACGGTGAGGTCGTCGAAGGCGACGGTGCCGGCGTACCTCTTCTGGTGGCGGGTCTGCACCAGGTACACCTCGCGCAAGCTCAACGGTTGGGCCAGCTCGGCGGGCACGGCGACGGTGAGGAAGCGCCATCCCTTCCACGTCACGCGCGAGGCGAGGTTGACCGTGGCCCGTGCACCGCTGGCGTCGGCGAGGTTCATCCGCAGCCACCCGCCGTGGCCGTCGCCGCGAACCCACAGACCGATCCGCCGGGCCCGCGCGGGAAGCCGGATCGGCGTCGTCGCGGAGAGGTACGCCGATCGCTCGCCGGCGCCACGCAAGGTGTAGCGCAGCGCCAGCGCCTTCCCGGCGCGTCCCTTGCGGGCACGCACCAGGCGCAGCGCCGCGTCCGAGCGCTTCGGGCGCGCCGAGACCTCCCAGCCGGCGCGGCCGTTGAGGCGGTGCACCAGGTCGCGGGCGAGCCCGGCGGTCACGCCCACATAGGTGGTGCGGCCCCCGACGCGCACCCGCACCGCGTCGGACGTGGACCGCTTGAGCGCGGTCACGGTGAGCCCCCGGCCGGTACGGCGGACCCGCAGCTTGTCGTGGTCATAGTGCAGCTGCACGTCGCGCGGGGCGATCCAGGTGCCGAAGCCGCGGGCGTCGTACCCGCGCACCTCGAAGCTGCCACGCGACCCGCGTCCGGGCAGGGCCAGCGAGGCCACGCTCGTCTCCAGGCGGTGGACGCGGCCGAGGACGTGCAACGTGAAGCGGCCACGGACGCCACCGGCGCGAGCGGTGACCGTCCCGGCGCCGGTCCGGGTGCCCACCACGATCGCCTTGGTACGCCGCCCACCGGGCGCCTTCACTCGCGCCGACCCGTCCCACCGCGGGCGCGCCCGCACCGGGGCGTAGCTCTCGTCGTGGCCGCGCGCCACCAGCACCCGGGAGAGCCCGCGCAGGACGCGATGGGAGTCCGGCAGGTCCGCGGCAGGCTCGAGGCGGAGGCCGCGGAGCCGCCCCGAGCCCTTCGCGAAGGAGAAGCCCAGGCCGTTGGGCACGCTGCGCAGGTGACCGTCCGAGGGCGAGTTGACCACCTGAACCGGCTCGCCGGACTCGCGGGCCAGCATCGTCGAGGAGCCGCCACCGTCGAGGTTCAGCGCGGTCTCCGCGCCCAGCTGCCGCATCAGCGCACCGGTCTCGCGCAGCGTCAGGCCCCGGCTGGTGGCCTGCCGGCCGTCGACGGTGACGATCAGGACCTCGCCGCTGTCGCGGTCGATGCCGACCGCGGTGCGGGGGTGCATGGCCGGGTCGGCGGGAGCCACCACCTTGCCACGCTGGACCAGGAAGTCGCTTCCGCCGACCGCGACCACGGCGTCCCGGTCCAGGCCGTACTCGACACCGACGCGCTGACCGCGGCGCAGCTGACCGAGCTTGCGGGCGCCGGCGCCGTGACCGACCAGCAGGGTGGTCCCACGGGGGATGGCACCCGCGCGCAGGTGCACCCGCTTGTCGCGGACCCGGCCGCCGCGCACGACGACCGCACGGGTCTTGCCGGACCCGGGGATCACTCGGGCTCGGCTGGTGGCGCCCCACAGGTGCGTGTAGATGCCGACCCCTCCAGGGGCGAGGGTGGGCGAGTTCAGGTTGCTCACCGGGATCGCCCGGCGGCCCGTGCGCACCACCCGGGCCTCCAGGAAGCTGCGGGCGATGGTGGCCACGCCGCGCTTGTCCACGCTGAACGTGTGGTTCCAGTCCGAGGCAGGGGCGTGCAGCAGGCCGTGGCGCCGGTCGACTCCGACCCCGCGCGGGGCGCCGGTGTCGGTGATGTCGAAGAAGTCGGCGTTGACGCCGGCGACACCGTGCGCGCGCTGCAAGGAGCGGCTCAGCGGGGCACGGCTGGTGACCTTCCCGGGGGAGAGGTAGCGCAGCTTGAGCCCCGGGGTCGAGAGTCGGGCGCGCAGCGCGTCCACCCGGATCCAGCCGCGCGCGTCGTAGCGGTCGAAGCTGGTCAGGTCCAGCCCGGGCGCGACCGGAACGGTGTCCTGGTCGACGGTGAACGAGGCCGACGTGCCGACGCGGGGGGCCGCGACGGTCGCCTCGCGCAGGTCCGAGCTGTGCCGCGGGGCGTCCTGCTCGACCGGCGCCGGCGGCGTACCGTCCGTGGCGCTGGCCGTCGTCGTCGGGCCCAGCCCGAGACCCGTGGCGAGCGCGGTAGTGAGGGCGACAGCGCGGGCGGCACGGCGGATACCGGTGCGACGTGGGTGCATGGACGAACTTTACGTGACGGATGAGTCCGGTGTGGTGTCCACAGGCGACGGGCGCGGCGGCGCGAACTGTCCCCGCCTGACCGTAGGGTCGTGCCCATGGTGGACCTCTTCCTGGTGCTCGACGACGCAGAGCTGCGGCGTCGGTTCGGCGCGCCCACCTTCGACCGGGCGGTCGAGTACGTCGCCCACGGCCGGGTGCTCGGCTGCTCGCACGCGGTCGACGCCGAGGGTGACCTGGACGTCCGCGGCACCGTCGAGGGCAGCGCCGGCGTGCCGTACTCCACCTACGTCAGCGTCGGCATCGAGGACGGCACCTGGGTCTACAGCCGGTGCAGCTGCCCGGTGGCGGAGGGCTGCAAGCACGCGCTGGCGCTGCTGCTCACGGTGCGCGAGCGGCAGCAGCAGGAGACCGGCCAGGACGGCACCCGCCCCTGGGAGCGTCAGCTCGGCAGCCTGCTCGACGAGCTGGACGAGGCGGCCGGCACGGTCGAGCCGGCCGGGTTGAAGCCGCTGGGACTGCAGTTCGACCTCAAGCCCCCACCGCGGGCGCGGTGGGCCACGGCGTCAGGTGCGTCCGCGCGCGGCACCCTGCGGATGCGGCCGGTCCAGCGCGGGGCGCGGGACAACTGGGTGCGCACCGGCATCTCGTGGCAGCAGGTCCCCTACGCCGCCCACTACAGCCGGACCCCGCAGCACCCGCCCCGCCAGCTCGAGGTGCTCGCCGAGCTGCTGACCGCGTTCCGTTCCGCCTCCGGCGGCGGCTACTTCGGCTCGGAGACCCACCTGCCGCTCGGAGCCTTCGGCTCGGGGCTGTGGCCGCTGCTGCGGCGGCTCCAGGAGACCGGCATGCCGCTGCTGGCGGACAAGGGGCTGGAGGCGCTCACCGTCAGTGCGGAGCCGGTGACGGTGCAGCTCGACGTCAACGCCACCTCCGACGGTGACGCGCACCTACGGCTCGGCGTGCCCTACGACGACCAGTGGTTCGGGCCTGCCGAGATGGAGCTCCTCGGCACCGCTGGCCACGGCGTCGCGCTCTGGCTGGAGGGCGAGCGCGGCTGGGAGGTCACCCTCGCCCCGCTGACGGCCCCGGTGGCCGGGCAGGTGCGTCGCCTGCTGCAGCGCCCCGAGCTGCTCGTCGTCCCGCCCGAGGACCGCCAGCAGCTGGTCGCCGACTACCTGCCTCGCCTGCAGCGTCACGTGCCGGTGATCTCCTCCGACGCCTCGGTCCCGCTGCCCGACCCGGTGACACCGCGTCTCGCGCTGACCGTGCACTGGGTCGCCGCCGACGAGGTGCGGGTGGCCTGGTCGTTCCGCTACCGGGTCGGCACCGACGACCGGGTCTACGCGCTGGAGGAGACCCGCGGTCTGCGCGGCATCCGCCGCCCCGAGCTCGAACGGCGCCTGCTGGACGTCCTGGATCTCGACGCCGAGCAGCAGCACCACCTGTGCCGCGGGCGCAGCCGCGACCTGGGTCTCGAGCCCGAGCGCACCTTCCGGGACGGCGGCGCCGTCGCCTTCGCCGAGGACGTCCTGCCCGGGTTGCGCGACCAGGTCGAGGTCGACGAGATCGGCGACCAGCCCGACTACCGGGAGGCGGCGGGGCAGCCGGTGATCCGGTTCCGCAGCCGGCACCAGGACTCCCGGGAGTCCGGCGAGCCCCACGGCGCCGAGGAAGGTGCGGAGCCGGGAGAGCCCGGTGTCAGCGGCGAGGATGATCCGGCCACGCCGGTCGACGCCCGCACCGACTGGCTCGACCTCGAGGTGGTGGTCAGCGTCGACGGGCAGTTCGTCGCGCTCGCCCACCTGCTGCAGGCGCTCACCCTGGGAAAGGACCGTCTCGTCCTGCGCAGCGGCGTGCACATCCGGCTCGACCGGCCGGAGTTCGCCGACCTGGCCCGGCTGGTCGACGCAGCAGGGCAGCTGCACGAGCAGCCCGACGACGGCGTCCGGGTCAGCCACCACGATCTCGGCCTGTGGGACGAGCTCGCCGAGGTCGGCATCGTGGACGCCCAGGCGGCGCAGTGGGTGGAGGCGGCACGGGCGCTGCGCGGGCTGGACACCCTGCCCGAGGCCGACCCGGTCGGGTTGAAGGCCGAGCTGCGGCCCTACCAGCTGCAGGGCTTCCGCTGGTTGGCCTACCTCTGGCAGTGCCGGCTGGGCGGGATCCTCGCCGACGACATGGGGCTGGGCAAGACCCTGCAGACGCTCGCGCTGGTCGCGCACGCCCGCGAGGGTGGAGCCGCACCGTTCCTGGTGGTCGCGCCCACCAGCGTGGTCGGCACCTGGGCCGGGGAGGCGGCGACGTTCACGCCGGGGCTGGTGGTGCGCACCATCACGGAGTCCCAGGCGCGTCGAGGAACCAGCATCGACGAGGAGGCCGCCGACGCCGACGTGGTGATCACCTCCTACACCCTCTACCGGCTCGAGATCGAGGCGTACGCCGCACGCAGCTGGGGCGGGCTCGTGCTCGACGAGGCGCAGACCATCAAGAACCACCAGAGCAAGACCTACCAGGCGGTGCGACGCCTCGACGTTCCGTTCCGGCTGGCGCTGAGCGGGACTCCGATGGAGAACCGGCTGATGGAGCTGTGGTCCCTGCTCTCCGTGGTGGCGCCGGGCCTCTACCCCTGGCCGCGGCGCTTCGCCGAGCTGGTCGCTAACCCGGTCGAGAAGGAGGGCGACACCCAGGCGCTGGAGGCCTTCCGGCGCCGCATCCGGCCGTTCCTGCTGCGCCGCACCAAGGACCTCGTGGCCAGCGACCTGCCCGCCAAGCAGGAGCAGGTGCTCGAGGTGGCGCTCACCCCGCGGCACCGCCGCATCTACGACACCCACCTGCAACGCGAGCGGCAGACCATCCTCGGCCTGGTGCAGGACTTCGACAAGAACCGGATCGCGATCTTCCGGTCGCTGACCCGGCTGCGTCAGCTCAGCCTGGACGCCGCGCTGGTCGACGAGAAGTACGACGGAACGACCGCGGCCAAGGTCGACGTGCTGGTGGACCACCTGCACGAGCTCGCCGCCGAGGGGCACCGAGCCCTGGTGTTCAGCCAGTTCACCTCCTTCCTGCGGCGGGTGCGGGCGCGTCTGGACCGAGAGGGCATCGCCTCCAGCTATCTCGACGGGCGGACCCGCCGCCGCGGCGAGGTCGTGGAGGCGTTCAAGCAGGGCGACGCACCGGTCTTCCTGATCAGCCTGAAGGCCGGCGGCGTGGGACTGACCCTCACCGAGGCGGACTACTGCTTCGTGCTCGACCCGTGGTGGAACCCCGCCGTCGAGGCGCAGGCCGTCGACCGCACGCACCGGATCGGACAGGACCGACCGGTGATGGTCTACCGGATGGTCTCCAGCGGCACCATCGAGGAGAAGGTGATGGAGCTCAAGGAGCGCAAGGCGGCACTGTTCAACCGGGTCGTCGGCGATGGCGAGGGGGCCGGCGTCCCGCTGGGCGCCGAGGACGTCCGGGCGCTGCTCGACGTCGGGTGAGGCCGCCTGAGGCCGCGTGAAGCCACGTGAGGCCGGGGCCGAGTGCGACGGTCAAACGTGAGGATCCACACGGCCTCGCGACACGCGGTCGGGTTGCACTCTGCGCTCAGACCGATACGTTGCCATCGATGACCCGTTCCGTCCCAGAGGAAGACAGCACACCCACCGGGCCGACCGAGCCCGCACGGCCCGCCGACCCCGCATCGGGGGAAGCGTCCCGAGAGCAACCCGGGACCGCGGCTCGGCTGCGACCACCGGGGCTGGCCGACGGAGCCCGGATGTGGCGGATCGCCGCCGAATCACAGGTCCTCGACGTGAACGCCTCGTACGCCTACCTGCTGTGGGCGCGAGACTTCGCCGCGACGTCGGTGGTCGCCGAGATCGAGACCGGTGCGGTCGGCGGCTTCGTCACCGGCTACCTGCGGCCCGACCGGCCGGACACGCTGATGGTCTGGCAGGTGGCGGTGGATGCCGCGGCACGCGGCCGCGGCATCGCCGCCGCGATGATCCAGCACCTGCTGGACACCACCGGTGCCCGGTGGCTCGAGACCACGATCACCGCGGACAACGCAGCCTCGATCGCGCTGTTCGGCTCGGTCGCCGAGTCGCGCGGGTGCACCCTGCAGCGCGAGCCGCTGTTCGAGGCACGGATGTTTCCCGACGGCCACGACGCGGAGATGCTGTTCCGCATCGGGCCGATCGGCTGAGCCGTCGCCACCGCAGCGGCGGTGGTGGCGCCCGCTCGCCACGCCGTACCGCCGGGGAGCCGAGCACCCTCCGCCCGCCCGGAGCCGGCGGCGGCCACGCACGAGAACGACACACCAGAGCACCACGCACAGGCACACGACAGCTACGGAGGACGACGATGACCAGCACGGCCGGCACGACCCCCGACACCAGCACGAGCACCTCGGTCTTCGACTCGCTGGAGTCCGAGGTGCGCAGCTACTGCCGCACGTGGCCTGCGGTCTTCTCCCGCGCACGGGGCAGCCACCTGCACACCGAGGACGGGCGCACCTACCTGGACTTCTTCTCCGGCGCCGGCGCGCTCAACTACGGCCACAACCACCCCGAGCTGATCGAGGCCCTGGTGGAGTACCTGCGCTCCGAGGGCGTGGTGCACTCGCTGGACATGCACACCCCCGCCAAGCGGACGTTCCTGCAGCGTTTCCACGAGCTGATCCTCGAGCCGCGGGGACTCGACTACAAGGTGATGTTCCCCGGGCCGACCGGCACCAACAGCGTCGAGGCGGCGCTGAAGCTGGCCCGCAAGGTCACCGGCCGCGAGCACGTGCTGTCCTTCACCAACGCCTTCCACGGGATGACGCTGGGATCGCTGGCGGTCACCGGCAACTCGATGAAGCGCAAGGGCGCCGGCATCCCGCTGACCAACAGCTCGAAGATCCCTTACGACGACTACTTCTCCGGCGCCACCGAGGACTTCTTGTGGCTCGAGCGGGTGTTGCAGGACAGCGGGTCCGGCGTGGACAAGCCGGCCGCGATCATAGTGGAGACCGTGCAGGGCGAGGGCGGGCTCAACGCTGCGCGGGCCGAGTGGCTGCACGCCCTGGCCGAGCTGTGCCGGCGCCACGAGATCCTGCTGATCGTCGATGACGTGCAGGCCGGCTGCGGACGCACCGGCACCTTCTTCAGCTTCGAGGAGGCCGGGATCGTCCCCGACATCGTGTGCCTCTCGAAGTCCATCTCCGGCTCCGGGCTGCCGATGGCGTTGACGTTGCTCCGCCCCGAGCTGGACACGTGGGAGCCAGGCGAGCACAACGGCACCTTCCGCGGTAATAACCCGGCGTTCGTGACCGGCGCGGCGGCACTGGAGCTGTTCTGGAGCGACGACGTGTTCGCCAAGCAGCTCCAGGGCACGATCGAGACGTTGCACGAGGGCCTGCGCCGGATCGCGACGAAGGCCGACGGAGCCGCGGTACGCGGCCGCGGGCTGCTGGCCGGCGTCGCGTTCCGGGACGAGTCGGTGGCCGGACGGATCGCCGCCGAGGCGTTCGACCGCGGGCTGCTGGTCGAGACGTCCGGTCCGGAGAGCGAGGTGGTCAAGGTGATGCCCGCGCTGACCATCGACGCCGAGGACCTGGCGCGCGGCATCGCGATCCTGGAGGAGTCCGCGGACGCAGCGCTGGCGGCCTGAGCCCTCGAGCGCACCGCCACTCCGCTCGACCCAACCCAACCTCACCCGGACCCACACGACACCGATCGACCAAGGAGACACATGCAGGTCAAGCACCTCAACGAGCTCGACGGAACCGACGCCGACGTCCGCGCCGAGACCTGGCGCAGCCGCCGGTTCGTCCTGGCGAAGGACGGCGTCGGCTTCTCCTTCCACGACACCGTGCTGTACGCCGGCACCGAGACGTCGATGTGGTACGCCAACCACATCGAGTGCGTCTACTGCGTCGGCGGCGAGGGCGAGCTGATCAACGACGAGACCGGGGAGGTGCACCCGTTGCGCGACGGCACGATGTACCTGCTCGACGGCCACGAGCACCACCGCGTCCGGGCCACCACCGACCTGCGCATGGCGTGCGTGTTCAACCCGCCGGTGACCGGTCGCGAGGTGCACGACGAGCACGGCGTCTACCCGCTGCTGGTCGAGGAGGCCGGCTGAGGCCCGAGGCACGGCAGCGAGCACCGAGACCGACTCACATGCGAGCGAGAAGGGACAACCGATGAGCCAGACCGCCACCGAGCAGCACCAGGACCTCTACCCGACCCGGCTGGGGACCCCCGAGCCCCCGCGCGAGCGGCAGGACCCCGTGGTGTGGGGCGACGCCGCTGACGGCCCGATGGACCAGGGCACCCTGGACGGCTTCGACGCCAAGGGCTACCTCAGCGTGCCCGACCTGGTGACCCCCGAGGAAGTGGAGACGTTCCGCGCCGAGCTGCGCCGCCTCTCCGAGGACCCGACGGTGCGCGCCGACGAGCGCACGGTCGTGGAGCGGCAGTCCCAGGAGGTCCGGTCGATCTTCGAGGTGCACAAGACCAGCGACGTGTTCGCCGCGATCGCGAACGACCCCCGCGTGGTCGGCCGGGCGCGGCAGCTGCTCGGCTCGGACGTCTACATCCACCAGAGCCGCGTGAACTTCAAGCCCGGCTTCGCCGGCAAGGAGTTCTACTGGCACTCGGACTTCGAGACCTGGCACGCCGAGGACGGCATGCCGCGGATGCGCGCAGTGAGCATCTCGATCTCGCTGACCGACAACTACTCCTACAACGGGCCGCTGATGATCATGCCGGGCTCGCACAAGACCTACGTCTCGTGCGTGGGTGAGACCCCCGACGACAACTACAAGTCGTCACTGGTCGAGCAGAAGGCGGGCACCCCGGACCACGCCAGCCTCACCGAGCTGGCCGACCGGCACGGCATCGACGTGCTGGAGGGCCGCGCCGGCGGCGCGACCATGTTCGACTGCAACTGCATGCACGGCTCGAACGGCAACATCACGCCGCTGCCGCGCTCCAACGTGTTCATCGTGTTCAACTCGGTGGACAACACCTGCGTGGAGCCCTTCGGCGCCGCCAAGCCGCGCCCGGAGTTCATCGGCGCCCGCGACTTCACCCCGGTGGGCTGAGCCCACCGGGGCAGGACCCACGCCACGGGCGGTCGAGCCCGTCGAGACCTCACGGCCGGCGGCATCCCCACGGGGGTGCCGCCGGCTGCTGCGGGGCGGCGCCCCTGACCAGACCACCGAGACCCGGAGTGGTTGCCACGACAGACCCCCGGGAAGGAAGGAAGCCATGCCGGAGCTGTTCATCGACGGAGAGTGGAGCGACGCCGACGACGGCGCGACCCGGGAGATCAGGTGCCCGGCCGACCAGAGCCCGGTCGCGACCGTGGCGGAGGCCGGCGCGGCGGAGGCCACCCGGGCGGTCGAAGCCGCGCGGCGCGCATTCGACCAGGGCCCGTGGCGCGAGGCCGACCACACCGAGCGGGCCAGGATCCTGCACGCGGTCGCCGACCGGCTCGAGCGTGAGAAGGGTCAGGTCGCCCGGCTGGAGTCGCTGGACACCGGCAAGCGCCTGGTCGAGTCCGAGATCGACATGGACGACGTGATCGCGGTGTTCCGCCACTTCGCCGGTCTCGCCGGGGTGGACGCAGGACGGGTCGTCGACCCGGGCATGCACACCGTGGTGAGCAAGGTGGTGCGCGAGCCGGTCGGCGTCTGCGCGCTGATCACGCCGTGGAACTACCCGCTGTTGCAGACCTCCTGGAAGGTCGCCCCCGCGCTGGCCGCCGGCAACACGTTCGTCCTCAAGCCCAGCGAGCTGACCCCCTCCACCGCGCTCTGGCTGGCCCACGCCCTGGAGGACGCCGGCCTGCCCGCCGGGGTCGCCAACCTGGTGCTCGGTCCCGGCGACCCGGTGGGCCGGGTGCTCACCGAGGCCGACGGGGTGGACCTGGTGTCCTTCACCGGCGGCGTGGTCACCGGCCGCGCGATCATGGCCGCAGCGGCGCCGACGGTGAAGAAGATCGCACTCGAGCTCGGCGGCAAGAACCCCAACATCGTCTTCGCCGACGCCGACCGCGAGGCCGCCCTCGACATGGCCCTCACCGCGGTCTTCCTCGACTCCGGGCAGGTCTGCTCGGCCGGCACCCGACTGATCGTCGAGGACTCGATCCACGACGAGTTCGTCGACGAGCTGGTCCGCCGGGCGCGCCAGATCCGGATGGGTGGCCCCTTCGACGAGGAGGCGACCACCGGTCCGCTGATCTCGGCGCAGCACCGCGAGAAGGTCGAGCGGTACGTCGCCGCCGGCCTGGCCGAGGGCGCCCGGCTGCGTACCGGAGGCGTCGTACCGGACGAGCCGCGGCTGCGCGACGGCTTCTACTACCCGCCCACGATCCTCGACGACTGCACTGCGGACATGCGGGTGGTGCAGGAGGAGTCTTTCGGCCCGGTGCTCACCGTGGAGCGGTTCACCGGCGGCTCGGACCGCGACCGCGAGGACGCGGCGGTCTCGCTGGCTAACCAGACCATCTACGGCCTGGCCGGCGCGGTGTGGACCAACGACGCCGGGCGGGGGCAGCGGGTGGCCAACCGGCTGCGTCACGGCACGGTCTGGATCAACGACTACCACCCCTACGTACCTCAGGCCGAGTGGGGCGGCTACAAGCAGTCGGGCATCGGGCGCGAGCTCGGCCTGGCCGGGCTCGAGGAGTACACCGAGACCAAGCACATCTGGCACAACATCGACCCGGCACCGCAGTACTGGTTCGGCACGCCGGCGGAAGGGGCGCAGCAGTGAGCAAGCGGTACGACGTGGTCATCGTGGGCGGTGGATCCGCCGGGTCGGCGCTGGCCAACCGACTCAGCGCGGACCCCTCCACCAGCGTGCTGGTCCTCGAGGCCGGCCGCAGCGACGTGAAGGTGGACCCGTTCATCCACATGCCGGCGGCGCTGCCGTACCCGATCGGGAACCCGCTCTACGACTGGCGCTACGAGTCCGAGCCCGAGCCGCACATGAACGGCCGGCGGATCTTCCACGCCCGGGGCAAGGTGCTCGGCGGGTCGAGCAGCATCAACGGGATGATCTTCCAGCGGGGCAACCCGATGGACTACGAGCGGTGGGCCGCCGAGCCCGGGCTCGAGCAGTGGGACTACGCGCACTGCCTGCCCTACTTCAAGCGGATGGAGACCTGCCTGGCCGGGGCCGACACGTGGCGCGGCGGATCCGGTCCGCTGGTCCTCGAGCGCGGGCCGGCCAGCAGCCCGCTGTTCGGGGCGTTCTTCGAGGCCGCGCAGCAGGCCGGCTACCCGCTGACCGACGACGTCAACGGCTACCGGCAGGAGGGCTTCGCGCCCTTCGACCGCAACGTGCACCGCGGTCGCCGGCTCTCCGCGGCGCGCGCCTACCTGCACCCGGTGATGAGCCGCCCGAACCTCACCGTGCACACGCTGTCGCGGGTCACCGGCCTGCGCACCCGGGGCAACCGGGTCGTCGGCGTGGACTACCTGCGCGGCGGACGCCTCGCGCGGTCCGTGGATGCCGGCGAGGTGATCCTGTGCGGCGGGGCGATCAACAGCCCGCAGCTGCTGCAGCTGACCGGCATCGGCAACGCCGCCGAGCTCGAGCAGCTGGGCATCGACGTGCTCGCCGACCTGCCCGGCGTGGGGGAGAACCTGCAGGACCACCTCGAGGTCTACATCCAGCACGCGAGCAAGCAGCCGGTGTCCATCGCGCCGTGGCTCAAGCACCGGCACAAGCCCCGCATCGGACTGGAGTGGCTGATGCGCAAGGGGGTCGGGGCCTCCAACCACTTCGAGGCCGGCGGGTTCATCCGCAGCAACGACGAGGTCCCCTATCCCAACCTGATGTTCCACTTCCTGCCGATCGCGATCCGCTATGACGGGTCGCGCCCCGCGGCCGAGCACGGCTACCAGGTGCACATCGGTCCGATGTACTCCGACGTGCGGGGGAGCGTGAAGATCACCTCGACCGACCCCTCCGTGCACCCGGCACTGCGGTTCAACTACCTGTCCACCGAGAACGACCGTCGGGAGTGGGTGGAGATGGTGCGCGCCGCCCGCCGGATCCTCGCCCAGCCGGCGTTCGCGCCGTTCAACGACGGGGAGATCTCGCCGGGTCCCTCGGTGGAGACCGACCAGGAGATCCTCGACTGGGTCGCCGCCGACGCCGAGACCGCGCTGCACCCCTCCTGCACGGCGAAGATGGGCTCCGGCCCGGACGCCGTGGTGGACCCGGGCACCCTGCGCGTGCACGGTGTCGAGGGTCTGCGGGTCGTCGACGCGTCGGTGATGCCGTTCGTGACCAACGGCAACATCTACGCCCCGGTGATGATGGTCGCCGAGAAGGCGGCCGACCTGATCGCGGGCAACGAACCGCTGCCGCCCCAGCACGCGCCGTACTACCGGCACGGCGGCGACCTGCCGCTGTACCCGCCCGGCGACCCCCGCAACGACCAGCTGTCCTGGTCCGGTCCCGCGCGGCCGGCGACCGAGAAGGAGGCCGACGCGTGAGCGTGACCACCGAGCACGAAGCGCAGGGCGGCGGAGCCGGTAGCACCGAGCCGGCCGCCCGGACCAACCACGTGGTCTTCTGGGGATCGGCCACCGGGGTGGTGCTGGTCGCGGTGTGGGCGATGATCGACCCGGGCGGTGCCGCCGACGTGATCGGGACGCTGGTCGGCTGGACGTCGCGCTGGTTCGGCTGGTTCTACATCGCGCTGGCCACCGCGATCCTCGCCTTCGTGATCTTTCTGGGTGTGTCTCGCTACGGGCACACCAAGCTCGGGCCGGAGCACTCCCGCCCGGAGTTCAGCACCTTCTCGTGGGCTGCGATGCTGTTCGCCGCGGGCATCGGCACCGACCTGATGTTCTTCTCCGTCGCCGAGCCGGTCACCCAGTACCTCGCGCCGCCGACCGGCCAGGGGGAGACCGTCGAGGCGGCCCGCCAGGCCACCGTGTGGACGCTGTTCCACTACGGGATCAGCGGGTGGGGGATGTACGCGCTGATGGGCATGGCACTGGGCTACTTCGCCTACCGGATGAACCTGCCGCTCTCGATCCGCTCCGCGCTCTACCCCGTCTTCGGCAAGCGCGTGTACGGCGGCCTCGGCCACGCGGTCGACCTGGCTGCGGTGCTCGGCACCATCTTCGGAATCGCAACGTCGCTGGGGATCGGCGTGGTGCAGCTCAACTTCGGACTCAACATCCTGCTCGGCATCCCGCAGGGCACCGCCGCCCAGGTCGGGCTGGTCGCCGTCGCGGTGGTGATGGCCACGGTCTCCGCGGTGAGCGGCGTGGACAAGGGCATCAAGCGACTCTCGCAGCTCAACGTCCTGCTCGCCATCGGCCTTGCGTTGTGGATCCTGGTCACCGGCAGGACGGTGTTCCTGCTCAACGCCCTGGTCACCAACGTCGGCGACTACGTCACCAGCTTCACCGGGCTGACCATGGAGACCTTCGCCTTCGACCAGCCGGTGGACTGGCTCAGCGCGTGGACGCTGTTCTTCTGGGCCTGGTGGATCGCCTGGGCTTCGTTCGTCGGCCTGTTCCTGGCCCGCATCTCGCGCGGGCGCACGATCCGGCAGTTCGTCGCCGGGACGCTGATCATCCCCTTCACCTACGTCCTGATGTGGGTCTCGATCTTCGGCAACAGCGCGATCGACATCGTGCGCAGCGGCAACGCCGGCTTCGGCGACACCGCGATGAACCACCCTGAGCAGGGCTTCTACACCCTGCTGCAGCAGTACCCCGCCTTCGGGCTGATCGCTTCCGTCGCGACGTTCGTCGGGCTGCTGTTCTACGTCACCTCGGCGGACTCCGGCGCGCTGGTGATGGGCAACCTCACCTCGCACCTGCGCACCCCGCAGGACGACGCCAACGCCGGCGTGCGGATCTTCTGGGCGGTGGTGACCGGCCTGCTGACCGTGGCGATGCTGGTGGTGGGCGGCGTGACCGCGCTGCAGAACGCCACGATCATCATGGGTCTGCCGTTCGCGTTCGTGATCGTGCTGGTGATGATCGGGCTCTACAAGGCGCTGCGCGTCGAGCACTTCCGCGTCCAGGGGCGTCGCCGCAGCCTGCCCACGGTGCTGTCCGGGCGCAGCGCGGCGGTCGAGGACCGGCTGGTGCACCGCACCTGGCAACAGCGGCTGCGCCGTACGTTGAGCTTCCCGGAGCACGAGAAGGTGCTCGAGTACGCCGACGAGGTCGTCCTCCCGGCGCTGACCGAGGTCGCCGGCGAGCTGCGCGAGCAGGGCATCGACGCACTGGCGCAACGGGTACAGCCGGACGGGCAGCCGGTGATCGAGCTGGCCGCGGACCTCAGCGGCGCCCACCCCTTCCGCTACCGGATCATCCCCAGCGAGGTGCCGGTACCGGTGTTCGGCGAGCGGAGCCACCGCGGACACGACACGTACTGGCGGCTCGAGGTGCACCTCGACGACGGGGGCCAGGAGTACGACGTGATGGGTTACACCCACGGCCAGCTGATCGACGACGTGCTGGACCAGTACGAGCGGCACCTGGAGTTCCTCCGCCTCCAGGAGGCCGCCCTCAACTGACGCCGACCCGTCGTCAATGTCCCAACGCCGGCCGCCGACCCGTCGTCAATGTCTCAACGCAGGCCGCCGACCCGTCGTCAATGTCCCGCTGCGCGGGCGCCCGACGGGTCGGCGAGCTCACCGAGCGTGCTGTGCAGGTGCACCAGGGCGCGGCGCACGGGGTCGGCCGAGCGGGCGTCGTCGTGGTCGGTGAATACCGCGGTGTCCGCGCGGCCCAGCGGCTCGGCCAGCGCAGGGGTTGCCTTGCCGGGAGCGGCCTCGGTGAGCTCCTCGGCTGCCCGGGCCAGCGCGCGGCACGCCTGGGCGACACTGCGATCGTCCACCGGCGGGGCGGAGTCGGCCGGGTTGGGGTCGGCCGGGGCGGCGACCTCGCCGGAGCGTCCGGGAGTGCCGGCTGTGGCGTACGCCGTACCGCTGCCCACCCGGCGGGTGCGCCGCAGGCCGACCACCAGCGCCCGGACGTGGGCACCAAGCGCCCGGTAGAGCGCCAACCGGTGCCGGGTGTGCCGCGAGTCGTTGCCCAGCAGCATCGGCCGGGTCAGCGGCTGCGCGACCAGCACCAGCTGCCGCACCCGGTTGTCCACTGTCCGGGAGAGGCCGTCGAGGTCGGGGCGGGACTCCTCCTCGGTGAGCCGGTCGGCCACGCCCTCGAGGAGGTCGCGGACCGCCTCCAGCAGGGTGTCCCGGGCGACCTTGACCGTGTCGCGGGTGGACAGCGGGGTGACCGCCAGCGCGACCGCGATGCCCACGGCCGCTCCGACCGCGGTCTCCTCCAGCCGGAGCACGAGCAATTCGCTGCTGAACATGTTCAGCACCGTGTAGAGCTGCCCGACCATGATCGTGATGAAGAACATCATGTAGGCGTAGGACAGCCGGAGCAGGTAGAAGCCGAGGAACATTGAGATCAGCACCACGGTGAGCACCCAGGCGGTGTGCCCCGAGGTCAGGTGCGCCAGCCAGATCGCCACGACCAGGCCCACCAGCGTGCCGACCACCCGGTTGAGCGCCTTGAGGAAGGTCTCGGAGCGGGTGGCCGTCCCGGTGAACACCACGAAGGCGGCGATGACCGCCCAGTAGTAGCGGCTGGGGGACAGCGCCCGGCCGGCGACGATGGCGATGGCGCCGGCCAGCGCCGCCTGCAGCGCCTGACGACTGGTCATGTCCATCCGGGCCAGGGGGTTCCACCGGATCCCCCGGGCAGGCACCTCCCTGGCCACGGCCGGGGCGCCGGGCAGGTTGCCCATCATCAGCGGCGTGGTGGCGGAGTACTCCTCGTCGGTGGGCTCGACCTCGGGCGGCTCGCCGGCTGACCCCGCGAGGTCGATCAGGTCGATGGCGGCGAAGGCCAGGTGGCGCGCCTGCCACCAACCCTCGTGCCCGTGCGCCTCCGCCGCGCGGGCGGCGTCCGCGAGCTGCTCGGCGGCGGCGATCGCGGCCAGACGGCGGGCGCCCGGCTCGAAGCGCGCCAGCCGGTCGAGCAGGACGACGGCCTTGCCGACCAGCTCCGGGTCGGCGTCCTGCAGCGCGGCGGCGGACCCGACGACCCGGTCGAGCGCCTGTTGGGAGTCGAGCAACCGGCGGCGTAGCGCGGCACCGGACCAGCCCTCGGGCAGGGCGCCCTGCTCCTCGGACCATCCCTCGACCATGAGTGCGGCCTCGGCGAGCCCCGCCTCGCGGGCGGACAGGCGGCGTTGCCAGCGTCCCCGTCGGCGCGCCTCGTCGCGGTGCTCGAGCAGCTCGGCGGCGGCACGAGCGACCGCCCGGCCACGGGCGTCGTACGCGCGCCAGGTCGACCCCAGCACCCGGCGCGGGTCGGTGCGCAAGACGGTGACCGACAGCACCAGTACCCACACCGACGAGACCAGGACGGCGACCAGCAGGCTCGGCACCACGGCCAGGGTCGCCTGCAGGAACGAGGCGAAGAAGTAGCCCATCCATGCCATGAACCCGTAGAAGAAGAACGGGATCCCGAAACGCCGGACGAACACCGCGACGAACATCACCGCGACGAAGCCGGTGAGCATCACCGTGGTGTGGCTCCCGGCCGCCGCGCCGCCGACCATGCCCACGCCGACCGCCACCGGGAAGAACACGGCGAGCTTGACCTTGCGCCACACGCCCGGCCCGGTCAGCGCCATCGACCCCATCATCGCGACCACGGCGCCGAGCAGCAGGGACACCAGCGTGGCCCGGGCGTCGGCCCCGATCAGCCGGGCGACGAGGTACTCCACCGCCAGCGAGCTGCCCAGCGCGAACACCGCGTTGAACGCCGTGCGCAGCCGCCCCAGCCCCGGGTCGGAGGCGAGCAGCCGGTCCGGGACGGCGGCGAGCTGGCGCAGGACGCGATCGAGCACGAGACCTCCGGTGTCCACCCGGACGGGCGCGGGCGGTTACGATGAAGCAGGACATCGGTATGATACCGGCATTGGGGATGGGCATGAAATCGACGAAGCGGGCCGAACAGGCGCCGGGCGACGACCTGGCACGCATCGAGCTCGAGACGGTGGTCCTGGTCCGGCACTTCGAGATGCTGCGCCGGCGCAGCGACATCTACGCCGAGCTGGAGCGCTCGGAGTACCTGCTGCTGCGCACCCTGGAGGCCGCCGGGCCGCTGGACATCGCCGGCCTGGCCGCCCGCCTGGGGCTGGATCCCTCGACGTCGGGCCGCCAGGTCAACGCGATGGTCGCCCGTGACCTGGTGCGGCGTACTCCCGACCCTGCCGACCGGCGGCGCGGGATCGTGGAGCCCACGGAGCGCGGCTGCGCGCTGATGCAGGAGGTACGCCGGCGCCGCCTGGTCGAGACCGATGCGCTGCTCGCCGACTGGGAGCCTGCCGAGCGGGCGGCGCTGGCCGGCGTGCTGGCTCGCTACAACCGGGCCGTCGCCGGGCGCTACCTCACCGGCGACGACGAGCCGTGAGTCCCCGATGACCGGCTGGGTGCTGCACGTCGACCTCGACCAGTTCATCGCGGCTGTCGAGGTGCTGCGCCACCCGGAGCTGGCGGGCCGGCCGGTGATCGTGGGTGGCCGCGGTGACCCCACCGAGCGCGGGGTGGTGGCTACCGCGTCCTACGAGGCGCGCGAGCACGGCGTGCACTCGGCGATGCCGCTGCGTACCGCGGCGAAGCGCTGCCCCGACGCGGTCTTCCTCCCGGTCGACGCGCCGGCCTACGAGGAGGTCTCGGCCGTCGTGATGGACACACTGCGCGCCTCGGCGCCGGTGGTGGAGGTGCTCGGCTGGGACGAAGCGTTCCTGGCGGTGACCACCGGCCCCGGCCAGGAGCCCGAGGAGGTTGCAGCAGGCGTGCAGCGCTCGGTCCTGGAGGCGACCGGACTGCACTGCTCGGTCGGCATCGGCGACAACAAGCTGCGCGCGAAGATCGCCACGGAGTTCGGGAAGCCGCAGGGCAGCTTCCGGCTCACGGAGCAGAACTGGTTCGCGGTGATGGGGGAGCGGCCCACCGACGCGCTGTGGGGCATCGGGCGCAAGACGGCCCGGCGGCTGGCCGAGCTGGGGATCCTCACCGTCGCGGATCTGGCCGCCACGCCTGCGCAGGAGCTCGCCGACCGCCTCGGCCCGACGATGGGGCCGTGGTACCGCCGACTCGGCCGTGGCGCGGACACGTCCCCGGTGCGTGGCGAGCCGTACGTCAACCGGTCTCATGGCCGGGAGACCACCTTCCAGCAGGACCTGACCGACCCGCGGCGCATCGAGGAGGAGGTACGCCGTCTCGCCGCCCGGGTCGGGCAGGACGTGTCCGCAGAGGGACGGCCGGCCGCCCGCGTCGGGCTGAAGATCCGGTTCGCGCCGTTCGAGACGCGCACCCGCAGCCTCACCCTGGCGGCACCCACCGAGGACCCCGACGAGCTGGGGGCGGCCGCGGTGCGGCTGCTGGAGCGTTTCGCGCTGGGGGACGCCGGCAGGCCGGTGCGGCTGCTGGGGGTCCGCGCCGAGATGGCGGCGCCGGACCCGGCAGATCGGTCCGGGGCGAAAGAGCGGCCGCAGACAGGGGCCGGCTCGTGAGCGCCGCCACACCCGCTCCGCGAGCGGAATGTCCCTGCCGTCTGGCAGGTTGCCGCTGACGATGAAGCCACGAAAGGGGACCACGCCGATGACCCGAAGCCAGCTGTTCACGCCGATCCGCCTCAAGCAGACCACGGTGCGCAACCGCATCTGGGTCTCCCCGATGTGCCAGTACTCCGCCGTCGACGGCGTGCCCGACGACTGGCACCTGGTGCACCTGGGCTCGTTCGCCCGCGGCGGCGCCGGGCTGGTGTTCACCGAGGCGACGGCGGTCACACCGGAGGGCCGGATCTCGCCGGCCGACACCGGGCTGTGGAACGACGTGCAGCAGCAGGCGTGGTCCCGGGTCGTCGACTTCATCCACGGGCAGGGGGCCACCGCCGGGATCCAGCTCGCCCACGCCGGCCGCAAGGCCTCCACCCAACGTCCCTGGGAGGGCCGGGGAGCGGTCGAAGACGCCGACGGCGGCTGGCAGCCGGTGGCGCCCTCCGCGGTGGCGTTCCCCGGCCTGCGCGAGCCGCGCGCGCTGACCGGGGACGAGCTCGCCGAGCTGGTCGAGGCCTTCGCTGCCGCGGCTCGCCGCGCCGTCGCCGCCGGCTTCGACGTGCTGGAGGTGCACGCCGCCCACGGCTACCTGCTGCACGAGTTCCTCTCGCCGCTGTCCAACCAGCGCTCCGACGAGTACGGCGGCTCCTTCGAGAACCGGGCCCGGCTGCTGGTCGAGGTGGTCGAGGCGATCAAGCTCGCCGTGGGAGAGCAGGTCCCGCTGGTGGTCCGGCTCTCGGCCACCGACTGGGTTGAGGGCGGCTGGACCGCCGACGATTCCGTGCGGCTGGCCCGGCTGCTCGGCGCGGCCGGGGTGGACCTGGTCGACGTCTCCAGCGGGGGCAACGCGCCCGCCGACATCCCGGTCGGCCCCGGCTACCAGGTTCAGTTCGCCCGCCGGATCCGCGAGGAGGCCGGCGTGCCGACCGGCGCGGTCGGGATGATCACCGAGGCCAAGCAGGCCGAGGACGTCGTCGCCGACGGGTCCGCCGACGTGGTGCTGCTGGCACGGGCGCTGCTGCGCAACCCGCACTGGGCGCTGGCCGCGGCGACCGAGCTGGGCGTGACGCCGGGCGAGGGCGTGACCTGGCCCGACCAGTACCTCCGCGCCGTGCCGCGCTGAACCTGCGGGCCGAACGCCCCCTTGCCAGCGCCGCGGCCGCGGGGCACGGTGGTTCCGGGAGGTGCCTGATGCGTGCACAGATCGGCGACCGCCTGGTCGTGGAGGGACGAACCGTCGACGCGCCACGCCGCGAGGGTGAGGTGCTCGAGGTGCAGGGGGACGACGGCGCTCCGCCGTACCTCGTGCGCTGGTCCGACGGCCACGAGGGGCTCACCTACCCGGGACCCGACGCCCACGTCGTCCCGGCGGGCTGAGGTCCGCCGGAGGGGCTCGTCGGCCGGGTTCTGCGCCAGGGGATGGCGGTTGAGGGCTCAACATGTCCATAATGTCCCTTGTGGAAGCAGTGCGTCAGCGGACACGACTCGGGCAGCAGCGTGCGTGCGTGCGGATGGTGGCCGAGCCCAGCAGCGTCCCGATGGTCCGCCGGTTCGTCGGCGACGCGCTGAACGAGTGGGGCCGCGACCAGCTCGTCGACGACGTCAGTCTGTGCGTCACCGAGCTGTCCACCAACGCGACCCTGCACGGCGAGGGCAGCTTCTTCGAGGTCGAGCTCGAGCGCGGTGACGACGCCGTGCGCCTGACCGTGGTCGATCCCGGCCAGCGCGGTGCCCGGGCGATCACGCTCCGCTCGGAGCTGGGCGATCTCGCCGAGCTGCTCGAGCTGAGTGCCGACGAGCAGCCGACCACCG
>DASSVD010000235.1:0-50646 GCA_035706365.1 Nocardioidaceae bacterium | reverse complement strand
ACGTTCTCGAACGGCACCCGCCCGACGAGGTCCTCGATGTCCACGCCGCGGTAGCGCAGCGCGGATCCCTCCTTGTCGGGCTCGGCGATCTCGGTCTCGAACGCGACGACGCCCTCCAGCCCGTGCTGGACCTCGCTCATCTGGGCTCCTTCGTGCAGTGGGGACCGGAGGCGCGGTCGGCTCCCGGTGGCTCGGCCCCCGATTGTGCCGGTCTGCGCAGTCTGCCGCCATCACACCCCGTCCCGGCCGTATCGTCGAGCCGTGAATGAGCGTGACCTGAGTGCCCTTCGTCGGGAGTACGCCGCCGGCGGCCTGGACGAGTCGGACCTGCAGGACGAACCGATGGCGATGTTCCGGTCGTGGATGCACGACGTGGTCGTCGCCGGACTGCACGAGCCGAACGCGATGGTGGTGGCCACCGCCGACTCGTCCGGTGCGCCGTCGGCCCGGATGGTGCTGCTCAAGGCGCTCGACGAGCGGGGCTTCGTCTTCTTCACCAACTACGAGTCCCGCAAGGCCGTGGAGCTGCTGGCCAACCCCCGCTGCGCGCTGCTGTTCTGCTGGCACGAGTTGGAGCGTCAGGTCCGGGTCGAAGGGGAGGCCCACCAGCTGTCCGGCGCCGAGAACGACGCCTACTTCGCGACCCGGCCCCGGGCCTCGCAGCTGGGGGCGTGGGCGTCGCCGCAGTCGCAGGTGGTCGCCGGCCGCCCGCAGCTGGACGCGGCGTACGACGAGGTCGCGGCGCGGTTCCCCGACCAGGTGCCCACCCCCGATCACTGGGGCGGCTTCCGGGTGCGGCCTGCCGCGGTGGAGTTCTGGCAGGGCCGCCGCGGGCGGATGCACGACCGGCTGCGCTACCGCCGGGTCGACGACGCGTGGGCCGTCGAGCGACTGGCGCCCTGAGCGCGGCGCTGGGAAAACCCAGTTGTGAGTGAGTGCTCACTCAGTTAGTCTGCGGCTGTGCCTCCACCGCCTCCACCGCCTCCACCGCCTCCTCCGCCGCGGGCCACGCCGATGGCCCCCGACGAGCGCCGCCGCGCCATCGTCGACGCCGTGATCCCGCTGCTCGTGCACCAGGGGAGTGCGGTCACGACGCGGCAGATCGCGGAGGCGGCGGGCGTCGCCGAAGGCACCCTCTTCCGGGTCTTCCCGGACAAGGGCGCCCTGCTCCACGCGGCCGCACGGGCGGTCTTCGACCCCGCACGCGGGCGGGCCAGCCTGGAGGCGATCCCGTCCGACCTGGACCTGGAGGCGATGGTGCGGGCCGCCGCGGACGTCCTGCTCGCCGGGATGCGGCAGACGATCGCGGTGATGATCGCCGTACGCGGTGCCCTGGTCGAGGACCCCGACCAGGGCCCCGACCAGGGCCGCGACCTGGTCGGCGGCCCGAAGCCGGCGCCGGGCGAAGGTCCCAACGAGCGCACCGGACCACCGGCGTTCATCCGAGAAGCGAATCAGGCCGTGCTGGAGGCTCTGACCGTCCTCTTCGAGCGGTACGCCGACGAGCTGCGCCTCTCGCCGGTCCGCGCCGCCGTCGTGCTGCGCGGCCTGGTGCTCGGGATCGGCCACCCCGGGATGAACGACGACAACCAGCTCACCCCCGACGAGGTCGCCTCCGTGGTGGTCTCCGGAGTCGCACGAGGAGATGACCGATGACCCTGCTCCGCCTGATCGGGGCACACCTGCGGCCGTACCGGCCGTGGCTGGTGGCCGTGGTGGTGCTGCAGTTCGTGGCGACGCTGGCCGCGCTGTACCTGCCGAGCCTCAACGCCGACATCATCGACCGCGGTGTCGCCCGCGGCGACACCGGCTACATCCTGCGCACCGGCCTGGTGATGCTGGTCGTGTCGCTGGTGCAGATCAGCTGCACCATCGCCGCGGTCTACTGCGGCGCGCGGACCGCGATGGCCTTCGGTCGCGACGTCCGGGCCGCGCTGTTCCACCGGGTCGGCACCTTCTCCTCCCGCGAGGTGGACCACTTCGGCGCCCCGTCGCTGATCACCCGCAACACCAACGACGTGCAGCAGGTGCAGATGCTGGTGCTGCTCGGCTGCACCATGATGGTCACCGCGCCGATCATGATGGTCGGCGGCGTGGTGATGGCGATGCGCGAGGACCTCGGCCTGTCCTGGCTGCTCGCGGTCTCCGTGCCGGTGCTGGTGGCCTGCGTGTCGGTGATCGTCTCGCAGATGGTGCCCGGCTTCCGCGCGATGCAGGTGCGCATCGACGCGGTGAACCGGATCATGCGCGAGCAGCTGACCGGCATCCGCGTAGTGCGCGCCTTCGTACGGGAGCCGCACGAGACGCGCCGCTTCGCCGAGGCCAACACCGAGCTGACCGACGTCGCGGTCCGGGTGGGCCGGTGGATGGCGACGATGTTCCCCACCGTGATGCTGGTGCTCAACCTCTCCAGCGTCGCGGTGCTCTGGTTCGGCGGGCACCGCGTCGACGCGGGTCTGATGCAGGTCGGGTCGCTGACCGCGTTCCTCGCCTACCTGATGCAGATCCTGATGTCGGTGATGATGGCCACCTTCATGCTGGTGATGGTGCCGCGCGCGTCGGTGTGCGCGGACCGCATCGACGAGGTGCTGCGCACCGAGTCCTCGGTCGTCCCGCCGAGCGAGCCGGAGCGGCCGGACCGGTTCCGCGGCGAGGTCACCTTCGACCAGGTCGGCTTCCGCTACCCGGGCGCCGACGTCCCCGTGCTGCGCGAGCTCAGCTTCGTCGCCGAGCCGGGGCGCACCACCGCCATCATCGGCTCCACCGGAGCCGGCAAGACCACGCTGGTCAATCTGGTGCCCCGGCTGTTCGACGCCACCAACGGGGCGGTGCGCATCGACGGTGTCGACGTACGCCGGATGGACCCGGAGCTGCTGTGGAGCGGCATCGGGCTCGTGCCGCAGAAGGCCTTCCTCTTCTCGGGGACGGTGGCGAGCAACCTGCGCCACGGCCGCCCCGACGCCACGGAGGAGGAGATGTGGGCCGCGCTCGAGGTGGCGCAGGCGCGGGACTTCGTCGAGGCGATGCCCGGCGGCCTCGAGGCGCCCATCTCGCAGGGCGGGAGCAACGTCTCGGGCGGCCAGCGCCAGCGCCTGGCGATCGCCCGCGCCCTGGTGGCCCGGCCGCGGATCTACCTGTTCGACGACTCGTTCTCCGCGCTCGACCTCGCCACCGACGCCCGGCTGCGGCGGGCGCTGGCGCCCCACGTGCAGGAAGCCTGCGTACTGGTGGTGGCACAGCGCGTGTCCACCATCATCGACGCCGACCAGATCCTGGTCCTCGAGGACGGCGAGGTCGTCGGTCGCGGCACCCACCAGGAGCTGCTCGAGACCTGCGCGACGTACCAGGAGATCGTCGAGTCCCAGCTGAGTGCCGAGGAGGCAGCATGAGCGGCGCGATGAAGCGCACCGAGCGGATCTCCCAGGGCGGCGGCCCCGGCCGCGGCGGGCCGTTCGGTGGCGCCATGGTCGCGCAGAAGTCCGAGGACTTCTCCGGCTCCGCCCGGCGGCTGCTGGGCCGCCTGCGACCGGCCCGCGGCAAGGTGGCCGCCGTCTGCCTGCTGGGCGCGGCCAGCGTGGCCCTCGCCGTGGTGGGACCGAAGATCCTGGGCCGCGCCACCGACCTGATCTTCGCCGGCCTCTTCGGCCGCGACCTGCCCGCCGGGATGACCCAGCAGCAGGCGGTCGACGCGGCGCGCGAGCGCGGGGACGGGCAGATCGCCGACCTGCTGTCCGGGATGGACCACCTCGTCCCCGGGCAGGGCGTCGACTTCACCGCCGTGGCGCACGTGCTGCTGCTCGCCGTCGGGGTGTACGCCGGCTCTGCGGTGCTCTCGTGGCTGCAGGGCTACCTGCTCAACGACGTGGTGCAGGCGACCGTGCGGCGGATGCGCTCGGACGTGGAGGACAAGCTCAACCGGCTCCCGCTGCGCTACTTCGACCGCCAACCCCGCGGCGAGCTGCTCTCGCGGGTGACCAACGACATCGACAACGTCAGCCAGACGCTGCAGCAGACGATGAGCCAGCTGCTCACCTCGCTGCTGACGGTGATCGGCGTGATCACGATGATGTTCGTGATCTCCCCGCTGCTCGCGCTGGTGGCGCTGGTGACCATCCCGGTGACGATGCTGGTCTCCAAGACGGTGATGAAGCGCTCGCAGACCCAGTTCGTCGCGCAGTGGCGGCGTACCGGCACCCTGAACGCGCACGTCGAGGAGTCCTACACCGGCCACGCCCTGGTCAAGGTCTACGGCCGGCAGCGGGAGGTCGAGGAGGTCTTCGAGAAGGAGAACGAGGAGCTCTACCAGGCCAGCTTCGGGGCGCAGTTCGTGTCCAACCTGATCATGCCGACGATGATGTTCATCGGGAACCTCAACTACGTGGTGATCGCGGTGCTCGGCGGGCTGCGGGTGGCGAACGGGTCGATGTCGCTGGGTGACGTCCAGGCGTTCATCCAGTACTCGCGGCAGTTCACCCAGCCGCTGACCCAGGTCGCCTCGATGGTCAACCTGCTGCAGTCCGGCGTGGCCTCGGCCGAGCGGGTCTTCGAGCTGCTCGACGCCGAGGAGGAGCCGGCCGAGGTGGCCCGCGAGGTCGCCGCTCCGGAGCAGCGCGGCGAGGTCGTCTTCGACGCGGTGTCGTTCCGCTACGAGCCGGACACCCCGCTGATCGAGGACCTCTCGCTGGTGGCCCGGCCGGGCCAGACCGTCGCGATCGTCGGCCCCACCGGCGCCGGCAAGACCACGCTGGTGAACCTGGTGATGCGCTTCTACGACCTCGACGCGGGGCGGATCACCCTCGACGGGGTGGACATCGCGCGGATGCCGCGCGGCGAGCTGCGCGGCCAGATCGGCATGGTGCTGCAGGACACCTGGCTGTTCGGCGGCACGATCCGCGACAACATCGCCTACGGGCGGCCCGACGCCACCGAGGAGCAGATCCTGGAGGCGGCTCGGGCGACCTTCGTGGACCGCTTCGTGCACAGCCTGCCCGACGGCTACGACACCGTGGTCGAGGAGGACGGCGGCAACCTCAGCGCGGGCGAGCGTCAGCTGATCACCATCGCCCGAGCCTTCCTGTCCGACCCCGCGCTGCTGATCCTGGACGAGGCGACCAGCTCGGTCGACACCCGCACCGAGCTGCTTCTCCAGCACGCGATGGCGGCGCTGCGCACCGACCGGACCAGCTTCGTGATCGCGCACCGGCTGTCCACGATCCGCGACGCGGACCTGATCTTGGTGATGGAGTCCGGGCGGATCGTGGAGCAGGGCGACCACCAGGAGCTGCTGGCCCGTGACGGTGCCTACGCGGCGCTGTACGCCGCCCAGTTCGCGGCGCCGGTGTCGGCCTGAGGAGGCAGCAGACGCAGACGACCCGTAGGCGTGCGGCGCGAGCGCCGCTCTCTCCGGTCGGACCACCGGAGCGCCTACGGGTCGGGTGACTGCTTCGAATTAGCCAGCGCGCACAACGAGGGTTCTGCGGAACTGGCCCGGTGCGCTGCTAGCGAGCAGCCACCTCACGCGTCCGTAAAGAATTCACTGTCGGACCACCTCCTTCCTCGTGTGCCATCACCGTACGTCTCGCCCCAGAACCGGACAAGCACTTTTCCTCCGACGGCGTGGCAGGCTGTGCGCCGTGCCCCCGACGCCGGTGACCTCCTCCCGCTCGCGGGCGGCGCGGTTGCTGCGCGGGCTGGTCACCGACGTGCGGCCGCTGCAGGTGTCCGCGCCGTACCGCCGGCTGTTCTTCGGCAACACCGTGGCCCAGCTGGGGCAGCAGATGACGACGGTCGCGGTCGCGATCCAGGTCTACGCGCTGACCTCCTCGTCGTTCTACGTCGGCCTCGTCGGCGTCTTCGCGCTGGTGCCGCTGGTCGGGCTGGGGCTCTACGGCGGAGCGATCGCCGACGCCATCGACCGACGCTCGCTCGCGCTGGCCGCCTCGGCCGGGCTGTGGCTGGTCTCGATGGCGCTGGCCGCCCAGGCGCTGGTCGGCCTGGACTCGGTGTGGTTCCTCTTCGGCTGCGTCGCGGTGCAGTCCGCCTTCTACGCGTTGAACAACCCGGCGCGCAGCGCGATGGTTCCGCGGCTGCTGGACAAGGAGCTGCTTCCCGCCGCGAGTGCGCTGAACATGGCTTCGTTCAACCTGGGCTTCACCTTCGGCCCGATGCTCGGGGCGCTGCTGATCGCGTGGCAGGGTTTCGCCGCGGCGTACCTGCTCGACGTGGTGACCTTCTCGGCCGCCTACTACGCGCTGGTGCGGATGCCCCGGATGCCGCCGCTGCACGGCACCCCGCGCGCCGGCCTGCGCTCGGTGGTGGACGGGCTGCGCTTCCTGCGGCGTTCGCCGAACCTGCGGATGACCTTCGTCCTCGACCTGTGCGCGATGGTGCTGGCCCAGCCCCGGTCGCTGTTCCCGGCGCTGGCCTACAAGGCGTACGCCGGGGGCGCCGCTGCGGTCGGTGTGCTGCAGGCGGCGCCGGCCGCGGGGGCACTGGTCGCCTTCGCGTTCTCCGGATGGGTCAGCCGGGTCCGGCTGCAGGGGCTGGCGATCGTGGTCTCGATCCTCTGCTACGGCCTGGTGGTCGGTGCCGCCGGGCTGGCCACCACCCTGTGGCTGGCCGCGCTGTTCCTGGCGATGTCCGGGATGGCCGACATGGTCAGTGCCGCCTACCGGTCCACGATCATGCAGGTCGCCGCCCCCGACCACCTGCGCGGGCGGATCCAGGGCGTGTTCATCGTGGTGGTGGCCGGCGGGCCCCGGGCGGGGGACTTCCTGGCCGGCAGCGTGGGCGAGACCGCGGGGGAGCGCACCGCGATGGTGCTCGGGGGCCTCGCCTGCATCGTGGGCGTGCTGGTCGCCGTCGGGCTGCAGCGCGGCTTCTTGCGCTACGACGCCCGCGACCCGCAGCCGTGAGCGGGATCACCGCTTGATTGTTTGTGGTCAGCAAGCAGGTGGATCTATGCTTGGCACAGCCAAGCACCACCCGTGGAGAGGACCGCGTGAGCTCGACCTCCGTGTCAGCGACCAGCACGGCTGACCAGACGAACCCGACTGACCAGACGAACCCGACTGACCAGACCGGCCCCGAGCAGTCCGCACGCGAGGCGGCCTCCCGGGACCTGCTGGCCACCCTGATGGGGGTCAAGTCCTGGATCCGTGACGCCCACAAGTGGCTGTACTCCAGCCACACGCCGACCACCCTGATGTCTCTGGCCCTGCTCGAGCGGTGCGGGCCGGCCCGGGTCAGCGCGCTCGCGGAGGAGGCCCGGGTGGACACCTCTGTGGTCAGCCGGCAGCTCGCCCAGCTCGAGCAGCACGGCCTGGTCGAGCGCAGCCCGGACCCCGAGGATGGTCGAGCGCACCGCGTGACGCTGACCGAGCAGGGACGTCAGGTGCTCGCCGAGGGCCGTGACCGGCTGGCCCGGATGGTCACCGACCGTCTGGAGGGCTGGGACGCCGGGGAGATCCGCGGCGTGGTCTCGGGCCTGCAGCGCCTCCTCGACGATCTTCGCGAGTCCGCACCGCCCTCGTCCCGCACCCCCTGAGTCGCCGCACCGGCCGGCCTGTCTCACCCCGTACCTGCCAAGAAGGACCCGATGTCTGCTCCAGTCACCCGCCCCACCGGCCAGGCGCCGGCGGCGACCACCTCGATGAGCCACCGCGAGGTGATCGAGGCGCTGTCCGGCCTGTTGCTGGCGATGTTCGTCGCCATGCTGTCCTCCACCGTCGTCTCGAGCGCGTTGCCGCGCATCGTGGCCGACCTGGACGGCACCGAGTCCGGCTACACCTGGGTGGTCGTGGCCACCCTGCTCACCCTCACCGCGACGACCCCCCTGTGGGGCAAGCTGGCCGACCTGTTCAGCAAGAAGGTGCTGGTCCAGCTGGCGCTGCTGATCTTCGTCGCCGGGTCCGTGGTGGCCGGCCTCGCGCCCGACATGGGCGTCCTGATCGGCGCGCGTGCGCTGCAGGGCGTCGGCGTCGGCGGCCTCAGTGCCCTGGTGCAGATCGTGATCGCCAGCATGGTCACCGCCCGCGACCGCGGCCGCTACTTCGGCTACCTGGGGGCGGTCTTCGCCGTCGCCACCGTGAGCGGCCCGCTGATCGGCGGGCTGATCGTGGACACCTCCTGGCTGGGCTGGCGCTGGTGCTTCTACGTGGGCATCCCGTTCGCCGTGGTGGCGCTGCTGGTGCTGCAGAAGACGCTGCACCTGCCGACGATCAAGCGTGACGTGTCCATCGACTACGCCGGTGCGCTGCTGGTGACCGCAGGCGTCTCGCTGCTGCTGATCTGGGTCTCCCTGGCCGGTACCCAGTTCCCGTGGGCGTCGTGGACCACCGCCGGGATGGTCGGGCTCGGCCTGGCGCTGCTGGCCGGCTTCGTGGTGGCCGAGACGCGGGTGCCCGAACCGATCATCCCGTTGCACCTCTTCCGTGACCGCACCATCAGCCTGGCGGTGTTCGCCTCGGTGATGGTCGGGGTCGCGATGTTCGGCTCCACGGTGTTCCTGGTGCAGTACTTCCAGATCTCGCGGGGCATGTCTCCGACCCGAGCCGGGCTGATGACCCTGGCCATGGTCGGCGGCCTGCTCGTGTCCAGCATCGTCACCGGCCGGGTCATCGCCGCCACCGGCGTGTGGAAGCGCTACCTGGTCGGGGGCGCCGTGCTGATGGTGGTCGGCATCGGCCTGCTGAGCACCATCGACCCGCAGATCTCGCTGTTCACCGTCGGTTGCTTCATGGCGGTGCTCGGCATCGGTATGGGCGCGGTCAACCAGAACCTCGTGCTCGCGGTGCAGAACAACGCCGCCCAGCGCGACATCGGTGCCGCGTCGTCGCTGGCCGCGTTCTTCCGGACCATGGGTGGCTCGATCGGCGTCTCCGCGCTCGGCGCCGCGCTCGGCCACAGCGTCAGCTCGGGCGTGACCAGCGGGCTGGCGCGGCTGGGCATCGAGATGCCGGCCGAGCAGGGCGGCGCCACCAGCATCCCGAACCTGGCCGAGCTCCCGGCGCCGGTGCGGGAGGTGTTCCAGGCTGCCCTGGCCAACGCCACGGGGCACATCTTCTGGCTCGCCGCACCGTTCGCGGTGCTCGCGCTCATCGCGATCCTGGCGATCCGGGAAGCGCCGCTGCGCACCACCATCGAGCGCGAGGACGAGCTGGAGCAGCTGGCCTCGGCCTCCGGGGGAGCGCCGGTCTCGGACTGAGCCCGGCCCTTGTGGGGTACGACGGGGGCGAGACATGATCCACCCACACCTCCCGTCAGGAAGGGGCTCCACCGATGCCTGCACAGTCCACCCTCACCGGGAACGAGGCCACCGTCGTCGAGCGGGTCGGCAAGCAGCTGTACGTCGGCGGAGGCTGGCGTGACGCGGACGGCGGGGCCACCTTCCCGGTCGAGGACCCGGCGACCGGCGAGGTGATCGCGGAGGTGGCCGACGCGACCCCCGACGACGGTCGCGCCGCGCTCGACGCGGCGGTGGGAGCCCAGGCGTCCTGGGCCCGGACCGCCCCGCGCGAGCGCGGCGAGATCCTGCGGCGCGCGTTCGAGCTGATCACCGAGCGCTCCGACGACCTGGCGCTGCTGATGACCCTGGAGATGGGCAAGCCGCTCGCCGAGTCCAAGGCGGAGATTAGCTACGCGGCCGAGTTCTTCCGCTGGTTCTCCGAGGAGTCCGTGCGGATCGCCGGGCGGTACTCCGTCTCCCCCAACGGGGCCGGCCGGCTGGTGACCACCAAGCAGCCGGTCGGGCCGTGCCTGATGATCACGCCCTGGAACTTCCCGCTCGCGATGGGCACCCGCAAGATCGGCCCTGCAGTGGCCGCCGGGTGCACGATGGTGGTCAAGCCGGCCTCGCTCACCCCGCTGTCGATGCTCGCGCTGGCCGACGTGATGAAGGAGGCCGGACTCCCCGACGGGGTCCTCAACATCGTCACCACCAAGTCCACCGGCGCGGTGATGGAGCCGCTGATCCGCGACCCTCGACTGCGCAAGCTCACCTTCACCGGCTCGACCGAGGTGGGGCGCACGCTGGTCGAGCAGAGCGCCGAGCGGCTGCTCCGCGTGTCGATGGAGCTGGGCGGCAACGCCCCGTTCCTGGTCTTCTCCGACGCCGATCTCGACAAGGCCGTCGACGGTGCCATGCTGGCCAAGATGCGCAACATCGGCGAGGCCTGCACCGCCGCCAACCGGTTCATCGTCCACGAGTCGGTCGCCGAGGAGTTCTCCGGCCGCCTCGCCGAGCGGATGGGCTCGCTGAAGCTGGGCCGCGGCACCGAGGACGGGGTCGACGTCGGACCCCTGGTCGAGGACAAGCAGCGCGCGAAGGTCACCGAGCTGGTCGACGACGCGGTCGACGCGGGAGCCACCGTCAGCTGCGGCGGCCAGGCCCAGGACGGGCCCGGCTACTTCTACCAGCCGACCGTGCTCACCGACGTACCCCGCTCCGCGCGGATGTTCACCGAGGAGATCTTCGGGCCGGTCGCCCCGATCTTCACCTTCGCCGAGGACGAGGACGGTCTGGCGATGGCCAACGACACCGAGTTCGGCCTGGTCGGCTACCTGTTCACCCGGGACCTCAACCGCGCCGTGTGGGCCTACGAGGGGCTGGAGACCGGGATGGTCGGGGTGAACCAGGGCGTGGTGTCCAACCCGGCCGCGCCGTTCGGCGGCGTCAAGGCGTCCGGGTTCGGTCGCGAGGGCGGTGCGGAGGGCATCGAGGAGTACCTCGAGACCAAGTACGTCGGCGTCGCGCTCTGACCCCCGAATGGTTGAACCGCCTCCGGCCGGGTGGTTGAGCCGCCTCCGGCCGGGTGGTTGAGCCGCCGAGTCTGCGAGGCGTGTCGAAACCCCCCGGCCGCCGGCTACCCGAACTGCCCTCGCTCGATCGCGATCCAGACGTGCTGGGCGCGGGCCACGATGCGCCCGTCGCTGTCGTAGAGCGTGCTCGCCGTGAAGGTCTTTCGCCCCTCGCGCCCGCGTGCGGCGCCGACCACCACGTGCGGCTCGCCGGCGACCGGGTAGGCGTCGACCTGTGCCGTCATCCTGCCCAGGACCATCAGCCGCTCGCCGATGTCCCCGGCCCAGCCGCCGACGCAGTCCAGCGCCGCCCAGGTCACGCCGGGGCCGACCCGCTGGACGCCGGCGTCGAGGAGGTCCGAGGTCTCCGCCAGGTCGGCCGAGGGCTCCCACACGGCGGCGACCCGGAGTGGCTGGTCACCGGTACCGCCACCCGACCCCGTGCCCGCGCCGCCGACCGGCCCCGGGAAGATCCGCAGGCCCTCACCCGGCGCGCGGTCCGGGCCGCAGGAGAAGCAACGCGGGAACGGGTGCGAGACGAGCCCCGGGAAGCGGTCCGACGCGGCGCGTGCCTGGTCGGGGTCGACCGCCTCGATCGGGCTCAGCTCGGTGTCGCTGACCCGGGCCCGGGCGACCGGTTCGCCGTCGCGGCGCAGCCAGGTGTCGGTCCCGTCGTGCTCGACCGGCATCGCCAGGTCCAGCGGCGGCGGTGACATCAGGGTCACCTCGACGGTCGCGTGCTCGCCGGCGTCGCGGACCAGGTCGGCCAGTGTTCCGGCGGTGAAGCCGCCGTTGCCCGAGGCCGACGGGCCGCAGAAGCGGGCCGGGATGGTCAGCTGCGTGTGCGGTGCGGCCGTTCGGGCCCCGGCCACCTCAGCGTCGTTCACCTGAGCGGTTCCTCACTTCCTCGTAGCGCGAGAGGGCCTCGCGCCGCTGTTCGGCGTGGTCCAGGATGGGGGCCGGGTAGCCGAGGGGCAACCCGGCCGGATCGCGCGCGGGCTCGTGCACGAAGCGGTCGGCCACGTCGCGCAGCTCGGGCACCCAGCGGCGTACGTAACGGCCGTCGGGGTCGAAGCGCCGGCCCTGGGTGGTCGGGTTGAACACCCGGAAGTACGGCGCGGCGTCGGTCCCCGAGCCGGCCACCCACTGCCACCCGTGCTGGTTGGAGGCCAGGTCGCCGTCGACCAGCCAGTGCAGGAAGTGCCGGGCGCCGTGCTGCCACTCCAGGTGCAGGTCCTTGACCAGGAAGCTCGCGACGATCATCCGCACCCGGTTGTGCATCCACCCGGTTGCACGCAGCTGGCGGATGCCGGCGTCGACGATGGGGTAGCCGGTGCGGCCCTCGCGCCACGCCTGGAGGTGACCGGCGGCGGGCTCCGCGCTCGGGTCGTCGTAGCGCATCGCGGCCAGCTCGGGGCGCAGGTAGTCGCGCGCGCTCGCCGGGTTCCGCCACAGCACGTCGGCGTAGAACTCGCGCCACGCCAGCTCCCGGCGGTACGTCGCGGCGCCGGTGCTGCGGAGTCGGGCCAGGTCGTGCAGCATCGTCCGCGGATGGATCTCGCCCCACTTCAGGTGCACCGACATCCGCGACGTGCCGTCGACGCCCGGGCGGTCGCGGTCCTCGTCGTAGTCGCGGACGGCCTCGTCGAGGAACGCGTGCCAACGTCGCTGCGCCGCTTGCTCGCCGGCCTCGGGCAGGTCCAGGCCGCCCGGCAGGGCGACCTCCGGCAGGGCGACCTCCGGCAGGGCGTCTTCCGCGGCCTGCCCGTGCAGCGCCAGCCAGGAGTCGTGGTGCGGAGCCTCGGCCGGCGCGCGCCAGCCGTGGTCGGCCCAGGCGCGGGCGAAGGGGGTGTAGACCGAGTAGCCCTGCCCGCTGCCGTTCAGGATCTGTCCCGGTGCCACGGCGTACGGCGATCCCAGCCGCTCCAGCGCGACACCCTGGTCGGCCAGGGCACGCTCCACCCGCTCGTCGCGCGCCCGTCCGTAGGGTCCGAAGTCGGCGGAGACGTGCACGCTGTGGGCCCCAACCGCGCTGGCGGCTCGAGGAAGCTCCTCGACCGGGTCGCCGTGCAGCACGTGCAGCGTTCGGCCAGCGGCCGCCAGGGACGCGTGCAGGCTGCGCAAGGAGGCGGCGAGGTAGGCGCGGCGACTGGGACCGGCGGGCCCCCAGAGCACGGGATCGACCACGAACACCGCGAGGACACCGTCTTCGCCGGCGGCGGCACAGGCCGCCAGCAGCGCCGGGTTGTCCGCCAGCCTCAGGTCGCGGCGGAACCACATCACGGCGGGGCGGGTCTCGGGCATCGGCTCCACTGTGCCAGCCGGGCCGCCAGATGCGTAAGAATGGCGGGGTGAGCGACCTGATCGATACCACCGAGATGTACCTGCGCACCATCTACGAGCTGGTCGAGGAAGGCATCGTGCCGCTGCGGGCGCGGATCGCGGAGCGGCTGCACCAGAGCGGCCCGACGGTCAGCCAGACGGTCGCGCGCATGGAGCGGGACGGCCTGCTCACCGTGGAGGGCGACCGGCACCTCGAGCTGACCGAGGAGGGCATGCGGCTCGCGACGCGGGTGATGCGCAAGCACCGGCTGGCCGAGCGGTTGCTCACCGACGTGATCGGGCTGGACTGGGAGCTGGTGCACGCCGAGGCCTGCCGCTGGGAGCATGTGATGTCGGAGACGGTCGAGCGCCGTCTCGTGGAGCTGCTCGACCACCCCACGAGCTCGCCGTACGGCAACCCGATCCCGGGGTTGCACGAGCTGGGCGAGGCCGCCGACGGCGAGGCGTTCATGACCGACGTCGAGCCGCTGAGCGAGGTGGCCGGACTGGGTCCGATCGGGGGGCCAGCAGGTGACGGCGCCGGGGACGGCGACGGCGATCTCGCTGGTCAGACCCGGGTCCTCGTGCGCCGGATCAGCGAGGAGATTCAGAAGGACGAGACGATGATGGCGGCCCTGCGGCGGGTCGGGGCGCTGCCGGACAAGGTGGTCACCGTCGCGCCGGGCACGGTGGGCGTGATGATCGGCAGTGGGGGCGAGTCCGCCGAGATCGACCACGAGGCGGCCTCCCACATGTTCGTCCGGCGGCTCTGACTCCAAGGGGATCCCGGGTCGTCACGGGGTCGCCGCGATTTTCGGCACTTCCGGGTCCGGTGGAAAACCTCGTTGCGGACATCTGGAAGGATGTGGCGCATGAGACGCGAGGGTTTTCCGGTCGAGGTGGCCGGGCTCACCAAGATGTTCGGCTCCGTGAAGGCCGTGGACGACCTCACCTTCTCGGTGCAGCCCGGGGCGGTGACCGGCTTCCTCGGCCCCAACGGGGCGGGCAAGACCACCACTCTGCGCTGCCTGCTCGGCCTGGTCACTCCGACCGCCGGGACCGCGACGATCGGCGGGCGGCCCTACCGCGACCTCGATGACCCGCTCGGCACCGTCGGGGCCGCGTTGGAGGCGGCGAGCTTCCACCCCGGGCGCAGTGCCCGCGCCCACCTGCAGGTGATGGTGCTCGGCGCCGGCCTCGACCCTGCCCGGGCTGACGCGATGCTGGCCCAGGTGGGCCTCAGCGAGGTCGCGGACAAGCGGGTCGGTGGCTACTCGCTGGGCATGCGGCAGCGCCTCGGGCTGGCCGCCGCGCTGCTCGGCGACCCGCGGGTGCTGATCCTCGACGAGCCGGCCAACGGCCTGGACCCGGCGGGGATCGCCTGGTTGCGCACGTTCCTGCGCACGTTGGCCCAGGAGGGCCGCACCGTGCTGGTCTCCAGCCACGTGCTCAGCGAGGTGCAGCAGACCGTCGAGAACGTCGTGGTGCTCTCCCGCGGCCGGCTGATCAAACAGGGCCGGTTGGCCGACCTGGACAGCGGCCCGCGCGGCGTACTCGTGCGCACCCCCACCCCCGAGCGGCTGCTGGACGTACTCGCGGCGGCAGCCGGACCCCAGCCTCACGGGCCGGGCGGAGAGCCGGGCCCATCACTGCGCGCCGACGAGCGCACCGAGGCCGGCCAGATCCGGGTGGTCGGCGCCACGCCGGATCAGGTCGGGCACCTCGCCTTCGAGGGCGGGGTGGAGCTGCACGAGCTGGTCGCCGAGGCCAGCGACCTGGAGCGCACGTTCCTCGAGATGACCCAGGAGACGTACGGGCCCGCCGGCGGTGCCGCCGGCCCCGTGGGCACAGACCCCGCCGCCTCGGGATCGGCGATCGGCGCAGCGGGTCGCGCCGAGCAGCAGAGGATGGCCAGCCAGTGAGGACCACGGTGACGATGACCGCGCTCGTGCGCTCGGAGCTGAAGAAGATCAGCTCCACCCGGTTGTGGTGGGGACTGCTCCTCGGGGCGATGCTCTGGACCGGGCTCAACGCCGGCATCACCGCCGGCTTCGCCGGGATCGAGCCGGGGGCGGGCCAGCCGGCCTCACCCGGGCTGGACACGCCCGAGGCGATCCGGTCGGTCTACGCCGCGGCCGCGTTCGGTGGCGCCTACGTGTTCGCGCTGATCCTCGGCATCACGGGGATGACCCAGGAGTACCGCTACCAGACGATCACGCCCACCTTCCTGGTCTCGCCGCGACGCTCGCGCGTGGTCGGCGCGAAGATGGTGGCGCACCTGGGTGTCGGGGTGCTGTACGGCGTGGCCGCCCTGGTCGCGGCGGTCGCCGTCGGTGCGGTGGTGATCGGGCTGCGTGGCTACGACCTCGGCTTCGGCGCCGACCGGCTCTGGAGCAGCATGGTCCTCGCGGTGGTCGCCGTGGCGCTGTGGACGCTGATCGGCATCGGCATCGGCACCTTCATCCGCAACCAGGTGGTCGCCATCCTGGTGGGCATCCTGGTCACCTTCCTGCTGGAGCCGCTGATCACCGTGGCGCTGAACGCGCTGGACCTGGAGGCGGTCGGCAAGTTCCTGCCCAGCAACGCGTCCTCGGCGCTGATGGCGCCGTCGAACAGCTTCGTGGACTACCTGGACTGGTGGGCCGGCGGCCTGGTGCTGGTCGGCTACGCCGTGGTGCTGGCCGGCCTGGGCCTGCTCGCCAACATCCGCCGCGACGTCACCTGATCGCCGCGTCCGTTGTCGCGCCCGCCAGGGGAGCCTCACGTCCGGACAGGCGGGCGAGGAAGGGTGAGGTGCCGCAGTCGAGCTTGATCGCTGCGAGGTCGTCGCCGCGGGTGGCCCCGCGGTTCACGATCACCACGGGGATCCCGCGCTTGGCGGCGCGGCGTACGAACCGGAGCCCGGACATCACGGTCAGCGACGACCCGGCGACCAGCAGCGCCTGAGCGGCGTCGACCGCGTCGAAGCAGCGCAGCACCCGCGGCTTGGGCACGTTCTCGCCGAAGAAGACCACGTCGGGCTTGAGCGCGCCCCCGCAACCGGTGCAGCCGGGCACGCGGAAGGACGCCGTGTCGTCGAGCTCCACGTCGCCGTCGGGCCGTGCGGCTGCGTCGGCGTGGCGGTGCTGGTAGCCGGGGTTGAGCACCTCCATCCGCTCGTGCATCTCGCGGCGCGAGGTACGCCGGTGGCAGCCGAGGCAGACCACGTCGGCGATCCGGCCGTGCAGCGCCACCACCGGCGAGGTGCCGGCGGCCTCGTGCAGACCGTCGACGTTCTGGGTGATCAGCAGGTCGCAGGCGCCGGACACCGCCAGCCGGGCCAGTGCACGGTGGCCCTCGTTCGGAGCGGCGTGGGTCATCCGGCTCCAGCCGACGTGGGAGCGCGCCCAGTAGCGCCGCTGCGCGGTCGGGCCGGAGACGAACTCCTGGTACGTCATCGGCCGGCGGGCCGGAGCGCCGGGGCCGCGGTAGTCGGGGATCCCGGAGTCGGTGGACACTCCCGCGCCGGTCAGCGCGACGAAGGGTCGGCGCCGCAGCAGCTCGATCGCCGCGTCCGTCGTACCGGTCAGGGTGGCGCTGGTCACCGGTCAAATGTACGACGAGCCGCCACGCCTGCCTCGGCCGTCGGGTCCGGACCGACCGCGGGGCGGCTCATCTCGTGCCACTCGGGTCGCAGCGCCGGGATCGTCGTCGACACCAGGTAGCCGAGTCCGCACGCCAGCAGCGCCGGCGCGAGCCCGACCACGCCGAGCAGGCCGGCTGCCGCGATGCCGCCCAGGGGGATCAACGACCAGGCCAGGCTGTCGGCGAGCGCGTTGGCGCGCCCCAGCATCGCCCGGGGCGTCCGCTCGAAGAGGACCGCGGACAGGATCGGGTTGATGAAGCCGATCCCGATCCCGGCGACCGCCCAGGTGGAGGCGACCACCCACACCGGGGCGTCCAGCGCGAGCACCACGAACCGTGGCGCGCCCCCGACGAGGAACCCGACCAGGAAGGTCGCCCGGCGCGGCAGCCGCTCGCCGGTGAAGGTCGCACAGAGGCTGCCCAGCACCGCGGTGACGCCGAGGCAGCTGCCGACCAGGCCGATCGCGGCGGGGCCTCCGCCGGACTCCTTGGCCCACAGCGGCACCAGCACCGAGCTGAGTGCGGCGTCCAGGAAGTTGGTGACCGCGAGCATCAGCACCGTGGACCAGATCAGCCCGTCCCCGCGGATGAACCGGTAGCCGGCGTGCAGCCGGGCGAGGTAGCGCTCCGGATCCGCGTCCTCGAGGTGAACCGGCCCCGGTGCCGGTGCCGGTGCCGGTGCCACGGCAGCGACGAGCGTGGCGCTGACCAACGCCGCGAGCGCCGTCACGGCCAACGCGGGGACCGCGCCGATCAACGCGACCACCGCACCCCCGGCGGCCGGGCCCACGGTCGAGGCCAGCCTCTCGATGGCGCCGGACAGGCCGGTGACGCGTTCGAGAGGGACCTGGGCGCGGTCGGCGAGGTCGGGGACGAAGCACTCCTTGGCCGAGTCGCCGGGCCCGCGCAACGCCCCGAACACTGCCGAGGCCACGAAGACCACGCCGATGTCGAAGACCCCGGCCAGCCACAGCACGGGAATCAGTCCGAGCGTCAGCCCGCTCACCACGTCGGCGGTGACACTGACCCGGCGCGGGCCGAGCGAGTCGACCAGGGGGCCGCCCAGCGCCTTGGCGAGCACGTACGGCCCCATCTCGCACAGCGCCAGCAGCCCGGTCATCGTGGCACTGTCGGTCTCGACGAGCACGAACCACGGAAGGGCGATCGCGGCGATCCGCGTTCCGGTCAGGCTGAACCCGAGCGCGGTGAGGACCCCGTAGAGTGGCCGGCGGTCGCGCGAGATGTCGTCCCCCGGGTGACTCATCCCTCGGGCTCGGCGGAGGGGTCGGTGCCCTCGGGGGCGAGCTCGGGCAGCACCTGCAGCTGTACGACGACCCGCTCGCTGCCGGCGGGAGCATCTGCGCTCGCGCCGTCGCGGCGGTAGCGCGCGACCACGTCGAGCAGCTCGGTCAGCAGCTCGCGGGCCTCGTCCGGAGTGATCCGGAGTGAGAAGTCGCTCATCGTCGCTGCGTCGAACCAGCCCTCGGGCAGCACGGGAAGGGTGCTGGTGCCGGCCAGGATCCGGTCGGCGTACTGCACCGCCACCGCGTTCAAGTACGCCATCGCGGCATCCGGGTCAGCGTCGTAGGCGGAGGCGTCGAAGTAGGTCGAGCGGTAGACGGCCTTCCACCACCGCTCCCGCCGGTTTCCCCGCGTCTCGTCCTCGACGATCAGTCCGGCGCCGGCCAGCTGGCGCAGGTGGTAGCTGGTCGCGCCGCTGTTCAGGTCGAGCCGGGTGGCGAGCTGGCTCGCGGTGGCGGCGCCGTCACGACGCAGGATCCCGATGATCTTCACCCTGACGGGATGCGCGAGCGCGCGCAGCGAGCGGGTGTCGAGGACGTGGTCCTGCTCGGTCGTGGGTTCGCGGGTCCAGGCTCGCTCATCGGTCATGGCACGCACGCTAGACCCCAAAGAGATATTTGCAAAGAACCGTTTGCAGAACGGAGTGCGAGGATGGGCGCATGACGCCCCCCTCCAGACCGGTCCAGACCTGGCTCTCCGACATGGACGGGGTGCTGGTCCACGAGGAGGCGGCGATCCCCGGCGCCGCCGACTTCGTCAAGCGGTTGGCGGAGCGGCATCGGCCGTTCCTGCTCCTGACCAACAACTCGATCTTCACCCCGCGTGACCTCAAGGCCCGCCTGTCCCGGTCCGGGATCGAGGTGCCCGAGGACGCGATCTGGACCTCGGCGCTGGCGACCGCTCAGTTCCTCGACGACCAGCGCCCCGAGGGCACGGCGTACGTCATCGGCGAGGCCGGGCTGACCACGGCGATGCACGAGATCGGCTACGTGCTCACCGACCGGGATCCCGAGTACGTCGTGCTGGGGGAGACCCGGACCTACTCGTTCGAGGCGATCACCACCGCGATCCGGCTGATCGAGAAGGGCGCCCGGTTCATCGCCACCAATCCGGACCCGAGCGGCCCCTCGCCGCAGGGGCCGATTCCCGCGACCGGGTCGGTGGCCGCGCTGATCACCCGGGCGACGAACGTCTCGCCGTACTTCGTCGGGAAGCCGAACCCGCTGATGATGCGCTCCGCGCTGAACCGGATCGACGCGCACTCGGAGTCCACGGTGATGGTGGGCGACCGGATGGACACCGACGTGGTGGCCGGGCTGGAGGCCGGCCTGCGCACGATCCTGGTGCTGACCGGCTCCACCCGCGGGGAGCAGGTGGAGCGGTTCCCCTACCGGCCCACCCGCGTGGTGGACTCGGTGGCGGACCTGACCGGTCTGGTCGACGCGTGGGACGACCCGGACGGCTCGGACGCCGTCGTCGACTTTGCCGACTAGCCCCGTCGGTGCCTCCGGCAGGCCTTACGCTTGCGCGCATGCGCACCGAGTGGATCCCGTTGTCGGCCGCTGCCCTGGTGACCGGTGCGATGGCGCTGGTGCTCGGCGCGCTGCTCAACCCGCTGGCCGGTGACCCCACCCCGATCGAGGCGCTGCAGATCGCCCGGCGCGAGGACGCCCGGTGGATGGGGATGGCGATCGCGTACTTCGCCGGGTCGGTCGCGCTGACGCTGGGCATGCCCACGGTGCTCTCCCTGTTCGCCCTGGGTGCCCGGCGCCTGGGCATCGCCGGGGTGGCGATCTTCTCGATCGGCATCGTGGGGATGGCCGGGTTCGCGATGCTGCTGGTCTTCTACCGGGCCCTGCTGGTGCACGGAGCGCTGCGCGGCGGTGCCTTCGAGGACGTGGCCGCCGACAGCGGGCTGACCGGCTTCCTCTACGTGTGGCTGGGCGGGTTCATGCTCGGGCTCCTGCTGATCGCGGTCGGCCTGGTCCGGGTGCGGCGCACGCCGCTGTGGGTGCCCGGGCTGCTGGTGCTGTTCCTGCTGCTCATGCCGTTCGCCTCGCGGCTGGGCCAGACCGGCTCCGCCATCCAGCTGCTGGCCCTGGCCGGAGGGTTCACCGGCATCGCCACCACGGCGAGCTCGGCGCAGCACCGTGCCGAGCTGCTGAAGCGCCTGGCGTGACCCGGGCTCGGACCCCACCGGCGCTCAGCGACGACGCTCGAGGGTCCGCACCGATGGTGGCAGCGTGGCAAACGCCGCGCTGGCCAGCATCACCGCGGCGATGATCAGCAGCCAGTCGGTGGCGCCGACCAGCTCGGCGACCAGTCCGGTCGCGGCCAGGCCGACCGGGCGCATCACGAACGAGCCGACCTGGTCGAAGGCGAAGACACGGGCCAGCTTGTCCGGGGCGACGTTCTGCTGGATCGACAGATCCCAGTTCACGCTGAAGATCTCCAGGCCGAAGCCGTGCAGGAACGCGCCGAGCAGGATCCATGCCAGGGGCAGTTGCAGGCCCATGGCGAGCGGGAAGCAGGCGGTCAACGCGAGGAACCCGGTACCGGCCAGCAGCAGGCGCCGGGGCCGGTAGCGCAGCGTCGTGACCCCGCCGACGATGAACCCAGACATCAGCGCGCCCAGCGCCCAGCCCCACGCGTCCTTTCCGTAGGTGTCGCTGACCACGATCGGGCCGAGCACGCCCTGAGCGCCCCCGTAGACGAGGTGATAGATCAGCGCCTGCACGATCAGCACCCACAGCCACGTGTGCCGGAACACCTCGACCGCGCCCGCGCGCAGGTCGTGCAGTGCAGAACGCCGGGCGGGGGGTGCCAGTGGGCGCACGCGGACCAGGGAGTAGCAGCCGGCGGCGAGCAGATACGTGAGCGCGTCGATCGCGATCGCCCAGCCGGAGCCGAGCGTGGCCGCGAGCAGGCCGGCCGCGCTGAACCCGGCCACCGCGGCGGTGTTCTGGGACAGGCGCAGTGTGGAGACCGCCGAGGGGAGTGCGGTGGTCTCGACGGTCTGCTGCACGACGGCCCGCGCGCTCGGGCCGGCCAGGGCGGTCAGGCAGCCGATCAGCCCGTTCATCGCGGCCAGCCACCAGATGCTCGCCCAGGCGCCGACCAGCGAGAGCGCCACGACGCCCTGCGCGGCGGCGGCGAACACCGCGCAGCCGCGCATCAGCGCGGTCCGCGACACCCGGTCGCCGACCACCCCGCCGAACAGCGTGGTCACCACGTCGACCAGGGCGTAGGAGGCGACCACGAGCCCCAGCTCGGTGGCGGACCCGCCGAGATCCAGGACGGCGAACGCCATGGCCACCGGTGCGATCGCCCCACCGAGCCCGTTGACCGTCCGCCCGGCGAGCAGCCAGCGGAACGGAGCCGAGCGCAGGGCGGAGGTGGGAGAGGGCTGGTCGGTGGTCAGGCTCACCCGGGGGAGAGTACTTAGGTGGCGAACTATTCGTCAACGAACTATCCGGTGTCGAAGCACCTGTTAGATTCCAGCCATGGCCGAGGACTTCGCCGACCGGCACGTCGCCCGCTGGCGCGATCACTGGATCGACATCGACTTCGACGACGAGATCGAGGCGGCAACGGTGCGGCTGATGCACCTCGACCGCTACCTGACCCGGGTGACCAGGGCGGCCGTCCGTCAGGTCGGCCTGCAGGACTACGAGTACGAGACCCTGCACCGGCTGATGATCCGTGATACCCCCGGACGCGCCTCGCCGGGCGCGCTGGCCGAGTCGCTCGGGGTGTCGGCCGCGGGGATGACCGGCCGCATCGACAGTCTGGAGAGGGCCGGGCATGTCAAGCGGACGCCGAGCGAGACGGACCGGCGGCGGGTCGACGTCGAGGCGACCCAGGCAGGGGTGACGGTGTGGCGTCAGGCGATGGCGCTGCGTGGCGAGGCCGAGGTGGCCCTGATGTCACGGCTCACCCGCGGCGAGCTGGCCACGTTCAACCGCCTGCTCAAGAAGCTGGCCCTGTACGCCGAGGAGGCTGCTGCGGACCAGGCTCGATGAGGGGCACGAAGCTGTAGTGGCCGCTGCGCTCGACGAGCACTCGCTCGGCCGTGCGCGTGACGCGCAGCATCCGGCCGCCGACCGGGACCACCAGCACCCCGTCGGGGGCGAGCTGGTCGACCAGCGGATCGGGCAGAGTCTCGGCTCCGGCCGAGACCAGGATCCGGTCGAAGGGTGCCGCCCCGGGCAGGCCCAGCAGGTCCTGCTCCGCCTGGTGGATCTGCACCCACGGCATCGCGTACCCGCCCACGTTGTCGCGTCCGATCGCGGCGAGCTCCGGCACGAGCTCCACGCCGTGCACCTGCCCGGTACGTCCGGCCAGGTGGCCCAGCAGCGCCGTCGACCAACCCGACCCGCTGCCGACGTCGAGGACCCGGTGCCCGCGGTGCACGTCGAGCAGCGCGAGCATCTCCGCGACCGTGGTCGGCTGGCTGTTGGTCTGGTCCCACCCGATCGGCAGGGCGCGATCCTGGTCGGCGAAGCGTCGCTCGGCGGGCGGCAGGAAGTCGGCCCGGCGTACGGCGGCGAACGCCTCGCGCACGTCGGCGGGACCCCCCACCGTCGATGCCATGACTCCTCCCTGGTGGTGTGCGGCACACCCCGCCGGCGCTCAGCCGAACCGCGCCTGCGAGCGTGCCTTCGCCTTCGCCGCCTCCACCTCACGGTCCCGGGCTGGTGCGCTGGTCACCAGGCCGTCCAGCAGCCGCTGCGTCGCGGTGGCCACTTCCCGCACCGCGGCGTCGAAGACCGCCTGATTGGCCTGCGAGGGCCTGGCGCTCCCGCTGATCTTGCGCACGTACTGCAGCGCGGCGGCCTCGACCTCGGTCTCGGTGGCCGGCGGGGCGAAGTTGTGCAGGGTCCGGATGTTGCGGCACATGCTTCGAGGCTAGTCGCGTTCGCGGTTACCCGTGAGTCACCCTGGCACGCCGCGGTGGCAGCATGACCCCATGGCCGACGACCTGAGCGCACCCGCCGAGCCCGACTCGCCCTATGACCTCGTGCTCTTCGGCGCGACCGGCTTCACCGGCCGGCTCGTGGCCCACCACCTTGCGCGGCACCGCCCGCCGGGATGCCGCTGGGCGTTGGCCGGGCGCAACGAGGAGCGGCTGTCCGGGGTCAGGGCGGAGCTCGCGGCCGCGGACCCGTCGCTGGCCGGCCTCCCGCTGTTGCGGGCCGACGTCACCGACGCGGAGTCGATGCGGGCCCTCGCGCGCTCGACGCGGGTGGTGGCGACCACGGTCGGCCCCTACCTGCAGTACGGCGAGCCGCTGGTCGCCGCCTGCGCCGAGGCCGGCACCGACTACCTCGACCTGACCGGGGAGCCGGAGTTCGTGGACCGGATGTATCTCGCCCACCACGAGCGAGCCCGCGAGACCGGCGCCCGCCTGGTGCACTGCGCCGGCTTCGACTCGATCCCCTACGACCTGGGCGTGCGGTTCACCGTCCACCAGCTGCCCGAGGGCGTCCCGCTGCACGTCACCGGGATGGTCACCGCCAGCGGGCAGCTGTCCGGCGGCACCCTGCACTCCGCGCTCACCGCGATGAGCCGGGCCCGGCAGATGCGCGAGACCGCGGCCCGTCGCCGCGACCGGGAGCCGCGGCCGGCGGGTCGTCGCGTGCACGGGGCCGCGCGGCCGCCGCACCGCGACGCCACCCTGGGCCGGTGGCTGGTGCCGCTGCCGCTCGTCGACGCCCAGGTGGTCAAGCGCTCCGCGGCCGCTCTGGACCGCTACGGCCCCGACTTCACCTACGGGCACTATGCCGGAATGCGCCGGCTGCGCTCCGTGGTCACCGGGGTCGCCGGGATGGGCGCGCTCGCCGCCGCCGCTCAAGTGCCGCCACTGCGCCGCCGGCTGATGCAGGCGATCGAGTCGGGTGAGGGCCCCGACGCCGAGCGCCGCGCCCGGTCGTGGTTCGCGGTCCGGTTCGTCGGCGAGGGCGGCGGCCATCGCGTGGTCACCGAGGTCTCCGGCGGCGACCCCGGCTACGACGAGACCGCGACGATGTTCGGCCAGGCCGCGTTGTGCCTGGCCTTCGACGACAACCCGCCCGCCGCGGGCCAGGTCACCACTGCGGTCGCGATGGGCGAGCGACTCACCGACCGGTTGCGGGCCGAGGGGATCCGTTTCGACGTGCTGGAGCGGGGCTGACGCGGCGTACCGGCCACACGTACTCGAGGTCGTCGGGGACGTCGCCGAACATGGCGCGGTAGTGCTCGGGGTCCTTGCGCACCAGCGCCGAGCGGTGACTGCGGTGGAACTCCTCGTCCCCGAGCCACGGCGGCAGGGCGCCGGCGTCCGCGAGCGCGGCCTGGCTGCGGAGAGCGGTGACCCCGGCCGCTTCGAGGTCGGCGGTGATGGTGGCCGCGCAGGTGTCGGCCCGACCACTCTCCACCCACACCCGGCAGACGGTGAGGCCGTAGGTGCCCAGCGCTTCCTCGAACCCTTGCCACATCAGCACCGCAGGGTGGTGCTTCCAGCCGTAGGTCTCGCGGGTCAGCGCACGCACCACCTGGATCACCTCCACCCGTTGCTTGCCCAGGCGCTTGGGGTCGAGGCTGCGCGCGGAGGCCTCGAAGTCGCGGTAGGGGAGGAAGGTCTGCACCCGTCCTCTCTACCCTCCGCCCGGCACCGCAACCCGGTGACCGGCGGCGAGGCCGGCACCGTTTCCGGGTGTGCACCCGGGGTACCTTTCGCGCATGCCGACCGAGCACCGCTGGCGTGCGCTGGCGGTGACCCTGGTCGTCGGGTTCATGACCCTGCTCGACGTGACCATAGTCAACGTCGCACTGCCCTCCATCCAGCGCGGTCTGCACGCCTCCCCGCAAGGCATCCAGTGGATCGTCTCCGGCTACGCGCTGACCTTCGGGCTGACCCTGGTCGCCGGCGGACGCCTCGGCGACGTGCTGGGCCGGCGCCGGATGTTCCTGGTCGGGCTGGCCGCGTTCACCCTGACCAGCGCCGCCGCCGGAGCCGCCCCGAACGAGGCGACCATCGTGGTGGCCCGACTGCTGCAGGGGGTCGCAGCCGGGATGCTCACCCCGCAGAACACCGGCCTGATCCAGGAGATGTTCGAAGGATCCGAGCGGGGCAGGGCCTTCGGCATCTTCGGCACCACCGTCGGCGTCTCCGCGGCCGCCGGGCCGATCCTCGGCGGGCTGTTGATCGCCGCCTTCGGTGCCGAGAGCGGCTGGCGGGCGGTGTTCTGGGTGAACGTGCCGGTCGGGGCCGTCGCCATGCTGCTGGCCGCGCGGGTGCTGCCTGCGGGACGGCGCGAGTCGGGTTCGTTGCGCAGCCGGATCGACTTCGTCGGCGCCGCACTGCTGGGCGCCGCCGTCCTGTGCTTCCTGCTTCCCCTCGTGCAGTCGATGGGCGACCCGGCGACGTGGTGGTGGCTGCTCGCGCTGCTCGCCCCGCTGCTCGGCGCGCTGTTCGTCCGCTGGGAGCGTCGCCAACTGCGCCGCGACCGCGCCCCGCTGCTCGACGTTCGCCTGTTCTCCGAGGTGCCAGGCTACCTGTCCGGGATCGGCATCGGCACGGTCTACTTCTGCGGGTTCAGCGGGATCTGGCTGGTGCTGGCGCTGTTCTTCCAGGACGGACTGGGCTACAGCGCGCTGCAGTCCGGGCTCGCGGTCACGCCGTTCGCCGTGGGGTCCTCGGTCAGCGCCGTGATCGCCGGGCGGCTGGTGAGCCGGTTCGACCGCTGGCTCACGGTGGCCGGGCTCGGCCTGGTGGTGCTCGGCTTCTCCGCGCTCACCGTGGTGGTCGCGCTCACCGACGGGGCGAGCGCCGCGTGGTGGATGGCGCTTCCGCTGCTGGTCGCCGGCGTCGGCGGCGGCGCGGTGATCTCCCCGAACATCACCTTGACGCTGGACCGGGTCCCGCCGCGGATGGGCGGCGCCGCGGGAGGCGCCCTGCAGACCGGGCAGCGGATCGGCAGCGCGGTCGGGGCCGCCCTGCTGGCCGCGGTGTTCCGGATCAGCCTTTCCGCCACCGACGGGCGGCCGCACGTGTCGCTGGCCGGGACGTTCGGCTGCTCCGTGCTGGTCATGCTGGTGACCCTGGCGCTGGCGCTCGGGGAGCTGCGCCGGCGGCGTACCGGACGGGGTCGTTGGGCCGAGGTCCACTAGGCTGGCCGCGTCCGGCAGGTCGCTCCGCGACCGCCGGCCGGCCCCAGTAGCTCAGTGGATAGAGCAGCCGCCTCCTAAGCGAAAGGTCGTAGGTTCGACTCCTACCTGGGGCACTCGTGTGCGGCTTGGCCGGCACACGACGAGGGCGCCCACGACAAGGGCGCGGGACCGGCCCCCGTCGGGATCGGTCCCGCGCTCCGCCGCGGTGCGCCCCGTCAGCCGGAGACGGCGGCGAGCATCTTCTCGTTGAACGCCGGAAGGTCGTCCGGCTTGCGGCTGGTCACCAGGTTGTCGTCGACGACGACCTCCTCGTCCACCCACTCACCGCCTGCGTTGCGGATGTCGGTCTGCAGACTCGGCCAGGAGGTGAGCCGGCGTCCGCGCACCACGTCGGCCTCGACCAGCGACCAGGCGGCGTGACAGATCGCGGCGACCGGCTTGTCGGCGTCGAAGAAGCCGCGCACGAACTCCACCGCGTCCTTGTCCAGCCGGAGTGCGTCCGGGTTGGCGACGCCTCCGGGCAGCACCAGCGCGTCGAAGTCGCCCACGTTCGCCGAGGAGGTGGTCACGTCCACGTCGAAGGTGTCGGCCTTGTCGAGGTGGTTGTACGCCTGCGCCGTGCCCGGGTTGGGCGCGACGAGTCGGGGCGTGCCACCGGCCTGCTCGACCGCCTTCCACGGCTCGGTCAGCTCGACCTGCTCGATGCCCTCGTTGGCGACGAGGAACGCCACCTTCTTGCCTTGCAGCTCACTCATAGTCGCTCCTTGCTCGCGTCGGTTCGGCCTGGTGGTATCCGCAGGTCGCGACGGCAAACCTGCGGCCCGCCGTGTCCCGGCACACCCCGTTTGTCCCTGCGCCGGCGGGGCATCACCTGCTCGACAGCGGTGCCCGTTCGGGGCCCGGTGCGCAGGTGTGCCGGTCGGGACGAGGAAGGAAGAGGAGTGCCGTGTCGACGGTCGCGTCGTGGTGGGGTGAGCTGCGGGAGCGGGCGCGCGAGTCGCTGAGCGACCCGGTGTCCTGGACGGAGCGGCTGCAGGCGGTGAAGACCGCCCTGGCGGTCGTGTTGTCCTGGGTTCTGGCGGTGAGGGTGCTGGGCCTGCCCCAGGCCTATCTGGCGCCGTGGACCGCGCTGCTGGTCGTGCACGCCACGGTGTACCGCACGCTGACCACCGGGCTGTACCAGGTGGGCTCCGCGGTGATCGGCGTCGTGCTGGCGTACGCGGTCGGCAACACCCTCGGCCTCAGTTTCTGGTCGCTGGGCCTGCTGGTCCTGATGTCGTTCGTGGTCGGCGCGCTGCCTCGGGTGAGCTTCGAGGCTACCGACGTGGCGGCAGTGGCGGTTCTCGTCATGGTGATCGGCTACGCGAGGCACGAGGAGATGCTCGCCGTGCGCTTCATCGACACGCTGGTCGGGATCGTGGTCGGCCTGGCCGTCAACATCCTGCTCTGGCCCCCCATGCGTGACTACACCGCCGCACGGGCGATCGAGGGGGTGGTCGGCAGGTTCGCGGACACGCTGCGACGGATCGCCGCGGATGTGCGCGACGGGCCGAACAGCCAGACAGTGAGTGGCTGGATCGACCAGACCCGGGACCTGGACGGGGAGCTCGACGCGATGTGGGGGCTGCTCAAGCTGTCGCGGGAGAGCGGGAAGCTCAACCCCCGTCGCGGCGCCCGCTCGGTGCAGCAGATGACCCACTTCCGCGAGCTTGCCCGGCGCCTGGAGCAGGCGGTCGCCGAGACGCGCAGCATGGCGCGGACGATGGGGCACAGCGTCGTCGACGTGCGCACCTGGGACGACCGGTTCCGCAGCACGTGGCTCGACCTGGTGGACCAGGCGGCCGACGCCCTGGAGCAGCAGGACCCGCAGCAGCTGGCCGGCGTACGCCTCGGGCTGGACGACCTGGCCCACGAGCTCTCCGGGGAGGACCTGCCGGCGATGTACTGGCCGGAGTACGGCGCGCTGATCCTCAACCTGCGCAACATCGTCACCGCGGTCGACCTGGTGGCCGACACCAGCCCGACGGCGCACGCGGTGACCGGCAGGCCGCGCCTGCTCAGGCGATGACCAGCTGACCCTTGCCGAGGACGGTGACCCCGCCCTCGCTCACGGTGAACCCGCGCTCGCGGTCGAGCTCGTGGTCCACACCGATCCGGGCGCCGTCCGGAACGATGACGTTCTTGTCGATGATCGCGTTGCGCACCACCGCGTCGCGGCCGATCGTCACGTTGTCCAGCAGCACCGAGCGTTGCACGCTGGCGCCCGCGCCGACGTAGACGTGGGTGCCGATGACCGAGGTGTCCACCGCCGCCCCGGACACGATGGAGCCGGCGCACACGATCGAGTCGCGCGCCGACGCGTCCTCGACGAACTTGGCGCCGGGCAGCTGCGGGTGGGAGGTGAAGATCGGCCAGTCGGTGTTGTAGAGGTTGAACACCGGCTCCACGGCGACCAGGTCCAGGTGCGCCTCGTGGTAGGAGTCCAGGGTTCCCACGTCGCGCCAGTAGTCGCGGTCGCGCTCGGTCGAGCCGGGCACCACGTTGCGCTTGAAGTCGTAGACCGCGGCGTCGCCGGTCTCCACCAGCATCGGGATGATGTCGCCGCCCATGTCGTGGCGAGAGTTCGGGTTCGCCGCGTCCCGTTCGAGCGCGTCGACCAGGACGTCGGTGCTGAACACGTAGTTGCCCATGGAGGCGAACGACTCCTCGGGCGAGTCGACCAGACCCGGCGGGTCCGCCGGCTTCTCGAGGAACTCCTCGATCGTCTCCCCGTCGGCGGCGGTCTTGATCACCCCGAACTGCCAGGCGTCCTTACGCGGCACCCGGATTCCCGCCACGGTCACCCCGGCGCCGCTGTCCCGGTGCGCCTGCACCATCTGTGAAGCGTCCATCCGGTAGACGTGGTCGGCGCCGAAGACCACGATGATGTCGGGACGCTCGTCGTTGATCAGGTTCATCGACTGGTAGATCGCGTCGGCGCTGCCGAGGTACCACTGCGGCCCGCGCCGCTGCTGGGCGGGCACCGGGGTGACGTAGTTGCCCAGCAGGGTGGACATCCGCCAGGTCACCGAGATGTGCCGGTCCAGGGAGTGGGACTTGTACTGGGTCAGCACGCAGCACTTCAGGTAGCCGGCGTTGACCAGGTTCGACAGCGCGAAGTCGATCAGCCGGTAGGTGCCCCCGAACGGCACGGCCGGTTTGGCGCGGTCCGCCGTCAACGGCATCAGCCGCTTGCCCTCGCCGCCGGCGAGCACGATTCCCAGCACCTTCGGCATCCGGCCCTCCGTCCTCGAGCTGCAGCCGTGGCGCTGCACCACCCGTTGCCCTGACCCGACCCTAGCCCTAGATTCCCTGCATGCGGGCGGCGATCATGACACGCGAGTTTCCTCCGGACGTGTACGGCGGTGCCGGGGTGCACGTCGACTTCCTGGTGCGCGAGCTGCGACGGCTGATCGACGTCGACGTGCACTGCATGGGGGAGCCGCGCGAGGGCGCCACCGCGCACGCGGAGGACGACCCCCGGCTTCCTGGGGCGAACCCGGCGCTGCGCGTGCTCGCCGCCGACCTGTCGATGGTGGCCGCGGTCGGGCGTGGCGACGGGCCACCCGACGTGGTGCACTCGCACACCTGGTACGCCAACCTGGCCGGACACCTGGCCAAGCTGCTCTACGACATGCCCCACGTGGTGACCGCGCACTCGCTGGAGCCGCAGCGGCCGTGGAAGGCCGAGCAGCTGCGCGGCGGCTACCGGATCTCCTCCTGGGCCGAGCGCACCGCCTACGAGGCCGCCGACGCGGTGGTCGCGGTCAGCAACGGGATGCGCCAGGACGTGCTGCGCGCCTACCCGGCGCTCGACCCGGACCGGGTGCACGTGATCTACAACGGCATCGACACCGAGTTCTACCGGCCCGACCCGGATGTCGACGTACTCCGCCGGATCGGGGTGGACCCGGACCGGCCCTACGTCGCCTTCGTCGGGCGGATCACCCGGCAGAAAGGGGTGCCGCATCTGCTCCGTGCGGGGCTGGCGTTCGACCCGTCGCTGCAGGTCGTGCTGCTCGCGGGGGCCGCCGACACCCCGGAGCTGAAGGAGGAGACCGACCAGGCGATCGCGGACCTGCGGGCCTCCCGGGACGGGGTGGTGCTGGTCTCGGAGATGCTGCCCCGCGAGCAGGTCCGCCAGGTGCTCACCCACGCACTGGCGTTCCTGTGCCCGTCGGTCTACGAGCCGCTGGGCATCGTCAACCTCGAGGCGATGGCGTGTGAGACCGCGGTGGTCGCCAGCCGCGTCGGCGGGATACCCGAGGTGGTCGTCGACGGGCAGACCGGGGTGCTGGTCGACCTCGACCCCGGCGACCCCGACCGTTTCGAGGCAGCCCTGGCCGAGGCGGTCAACGCGCTCGCCGCCGACCCCGCCCGCGCGCAGCAGATGGGGCGCGCGGGCCGGGCGCGGGCGGTGGAGTCCTTCGCCTGGGACGCCATCGCGGCACAGACCGTGGCGCTCTACGACTCCCTGCGCTGAGGCTGCTGCCCGCCCAGCGGACGCGCTGCCGCGGCTTCCGGACGAGCCGGGGGACACGCCCACTTGCTGTTATCGATCCGTTATACGACACTACGCTGTGGGCCGGCGGGGAGCGGACGGCTCGGCCAGTGAACGGGCGCGGCGTCGTCGCCGTGCGTGGGGCGGGGAAGAAGGGCGTGAGCGTGAAGGTCGCGATCACCGGTGCCACGGGCGTGATCGGGCGTGCCGCGGTGCGCCGCCTGGTCGCGGAGGGCCACGAGGTGGTGGGCCTGGCGCGCACGCCGGCCAAGGCCGGGCTGCTGGAGAGCCTGGGGGCCCGTGCCCGGCCGGCCGACATGTTCGACCCGGAGAGCCTGGTGCGGCTGGTCGAGGGATGTGACGCCGTGGTCAACCTGGCCACGCACATCCCGGTCGGGCTCGCCGGCGTACTGCCGGGCGCCTGGCGGCAGAACGACCGGCTGCGCACCGTGGGCGTGCGCAACGTCGTGGACGCCGCGCGCACCGTCGGTGTGCGCCGCATCGTGCAGGAGAGCGTGTCCTACCTCTACGCCGACCAGGGTGAGGAGTGGGTGACCGAGGAGTCGCCGCTGATGATCACGCGTGCGACCGAGCCGGCGTCGGTCGCGGAGTCCCTGGTCCAGGAGTACGCCTGCCGCTCCCGCGCGGGCGTCGTGCTGCGCCTGGGCACCATCGTCGGCGACGACGGCCTCACCCGCTACTGGCTGCGGTCCGCCCAGCACGGCGGCCCGGTGGCGGCCGGCGATCCCCGCGGGTGGGTGCACCTGGTGCACACCGACGACCTGGGCTCGGCCGTGCTGGCCGCGCTCGGTGTCACCTCCGGCGTTTACAACGTGGGCGCCGAGCCGGTGCGGCGTGAGGAGCTGGTGCTCGGGTACGCCGAGGCGGTGGGGCGCAGCTCGGCCGCGACGATGGGCCCCTGGCTGCGCCGGCTGGCCGGAGCCCGCCTCGAGCCGCTGACCCGGTCGTTGCGCGTGAGCGCGGAGCACTTCACCGCGCAGACCGGCTGGGTTCCGCGACGACGGGACTTCGACGCGTCCTGGTTCGACGTCGTGACCGAGGAGCACCGCGCCGCCCGATGAACCCGCAACCCGACGAGCCCATCGGTCGACGCAGTCGGTCCGAGCCGGAGGCGGAGGCGGAGCCCGCTGATCCCGACGCCGGCACCGACTCCGCAGCGTCCGCCGAACGCGACGCGCCGACCGCAATGGAGGAAGAGTCGACGGGGGAGTCGAAGGGCGGGGACCAGGAAGCGGAGCGAGAGCGGCGTGCCCGACTCGCCCGCGCCTTCGGCGACGCCGCCCAGCACGACGGCGGCGACGCGCACGACCGGTGGCTGCGCAGTCAGGTGCCCCCGCACCACGGCGGCTGACGGCTCTTCCCCCGCCGGGCGCGCTCGGGCCGCCTCACTCGTCCCGCGTGCCCCAGCGGCCCCGGTTTCCCCAAGGTCTGTAGGTCAAGCAGCACTTCCCACGGCGAGCTGACCATGGGAAGGGGGAGTACGCCGTGGGCAGCGCGGCGCTCCGGCCTGGATCCCGGCCGGAGCCGCTGGGGGCCGCACAGCGCGTGCGCGATCGGCGTGACGGGAGCGGAAGCCTGACTTCCCATGACGAACCCGTGCTTCCCACGACCAGCTGATCGTGGGAAGCACGGGTTCGGCTACAGACCTTGGGGAAACAGGGTCTCCAGGGGCGCGGGTGACCGGAGAGGCGCATGGGGCCACGAGCGTTCCGCGATCGAGGCCCCGGGTCGCCGCACGGTCAGAGGGACGGGCCGCCGGTGCCGGTGGTGTCGCGGGTGGTGTCACGGGCGAGCAGGTCGCGGATCTCGGTGAGCAGGGTGACCTCCTCCGAAGGCGGGGTGGGCTCCTCGCCCCGGGCGCGGCGGGCCTGCAGCTTGTTGTACGGGGTCACCACGAAGAAGTAGACGACGAAGGCGATGATCAAGAACGCGATCAGCGCCGTGACGAAGGCGCCGACGGGGACCTGGCCGGGCTTCCAGTCGTCGAAGTTCACCCCCTCGCCGGTGATCTTGGAGATCAGGGACAGGATCACCGCGGTGAAGCTGGTGACCACGGTGGCGAAGGCGCCACCGATGATGAACGCAACGGCGAGCTCGACGAGGTTGCCTCGCATGATGAACTCTTTGAAACCCTTGAGCATCTGGTCCCCCTTGTTCGGGTATCGGGCGATCGCAGACTACTGGGTCAGCACCACGGAGAGATAGTCCTGCACAGCCGCGGCGGCCAGCTCCCGGGCGGTGTCGGCGGGGACCGCGAGGACCACCAGGCCGCCTGCGCTGGCCCCGACTCCGCCGACCGTGCCGCTCGCGGAGTCACGCCCGTCCCCGGGCAGCGCGATCACCGGAGCCCGCGCGGCGACGACGCGGGTCTCGGACTCGCCGCGCGGATCCGCAGCCAGGATGTCGACCCGGTCGCCCACCCGCAGGAGGCCCACCGCCCCGGCGTCGGCGATCCGGACGGGGGCGGCGACCGCTCCCGGGTAGCCGTCCAGCAGGGAGCCGCGCAGCAGGCGGACGTCGGTCACCGGCTCGCCGGCGCGCACCGGCGTCGTGGTGACCCGCCCCTCCACCGCGGATGTCCGGCGCACGGCCCCGTCGGGCACGGTGCCCGGCGCGAAGCGGGCCCGGGTCAGGTCGTCGGCGTGCAGGACGACGCCGCCGGCGACGTCGTGCGCCGCCACCAGCACGGGCACGCGGCGCGGCGGTGGCGCCGACGCGGCCTGCAGGCCGGCAGCGACGGCGACGGCGACCAGGACGCCGGCCAGGAGCCGGCGTCGGGCGAGGACGGCCCGACGGACCCGGGATAGGGAGGACGACACGCGGTTCATCTGCTCGAGGTTAGGCAGTCGACGCGTCCCGTGCGCGCGACTGTCCACAGGCAGGCGGGCCCGGCCCGGGCCGCCGGTCGGATCAGGCCGCCCCGGCGGCCGCCTTGGTGGTGCTGCTCGTGCCGGAGCCCCTGTCGCCCGAGCCGCTTGAGCCGCCGGACCCGTTGCCGGCCGACCCGCTGCTGCTCGACGCCGACGCACTGCCGTTGGCGCCGTCGGAGCCGTTGGAGCTGGAGCCGTTGGAACTGCCAGCCCCGCTGGACCCACTCGAGCTTCCCGAGCCGGACGCACCGGACCCGTTCGCGTCGTTGCGGCTGTCCGTGCGGTAGAAGCCGGACCCCTTGAAGACCACCCCGACAGCGTTGAAGATCTTGCGCAGCCGGCCCTCGCAGCGCGGGCAGACGGTCAGCGAGTCCTCGCTGAAGCTCTGCACCTGCTCGAAGGCGTGGTCGCACTCGGTGCACGCGTACTGGTAGGTCGGCACGCTCGTCCTCCGGTCGGTCGTCCGCATTCGCGGGGTTGGCACTCGCCTCTTGCGACTGCTAATTATCGCAACACCGGTGTGTTTCGCAAACTTCCCGCCCCAGCCGCCGTTCCGAGGTCTCCCACCTACGCGGACGCCGTGGGTCGGTGCGGCACAATGACGGCCGTGTCCGACACCTCCGCCCCGCCCCCGAGCGCGCACCAGGGCACCAGCCCGCAACCGGGCGAGGGCGGCGCCGGCGCGGCGGGCGACCCGGCGGGACGAACCGGCTTCCGCGGCTGGCCGAGGCCCGCGCGCTGGGCGACGTACGTCGCGGCGGTGCTCGCGCTGGTCCTGCTGGCCGCTCTGGTCGCCGGCACGATGGTGGTACGCCGCTCCTTCCCGACCACCGACGGCGAGATCGAGCTGCCCGGGCTCTCCGCCGACGTCACGGTGCTGCGCGACGAGCACGGCATCCCGCAGGTGTACGCCGACACCGCAGAGGACCTGTTCTACGCCCAGGGGTTCGTCCAGGCGCAGGACCGGTTCTTCGAGATGGACTTCCGGCGTCACGTCACCGCAGGGCGCCTGTCTGAGCTGCTCGGCCCGGCCGCGCTGGAGACCGACAAGACGATCCGCACCATGGGGTGGCGTCGGGTCGCCCAGCAGGAGCTGGGTCTGCTCAACCCCGACACCCGGCGCTATCTCGACGCGTTCTCCGCGGGCGTGAACGCCTACATCGACCGGCACAGCCCGTCGGAGATGTCCCTGGAGTACACCGTGCTCGCCCTCAACGGGCTCGACTACACGCCGGAGGAGTGGACGCCGGTGGACTCGGTCGCCTGGTTGAAGGCGATGGCGTGGGACCTGCGCGGCAACATGGAGGAGGAGATCGAGCGGGCGGTCGCGTCGGTGGACCACACCCCCGAGGAGATCTCCGCGCTCTACCCGCCGTACCCCTACCGCCGCCACCAGCCGATCGTGCAGCAGGGCGGCGTGGTCGACGGCGTCTTCGAGCAGGAGGCCCGGCGCAGCGGCAGCCGCAAGCCCTCCCGGCCGGCGCTGAGCCCGGGGATGGTCGACGCGCTGGAGTCGTTGCACGCCACGCTGTCCGACCTGCCCGAGCTGCTCGGCCACGGCACCGGACTGGGCAGCAACAGCTGGGTCGTCGACGGGGAGCACTCCACGACCGGCAAGCCGCTGCTGGCCAACGACCCGCACCTCGGCGTCTCCGTCCCCGGGATCTGGTACCAGATGGGCCTGCACTGCCGTCAGGTCGGACCGGCGTGCCCGTTCGACGTCAGCGGCTTCACCTTCGCCGGCCTGCCCGGCGTGGTGATCGGGCACAACCAGCAGATCGCCTGGGGCTTCACCAACCTGGGCCCGGACGTCACGGACCTCTACCTGGAGAAGATCGAAGGCCGGCGTTACCGCTACGACGGCCGCCTCGTCCCGCTCGAGCGGCGCGAGGAGATCATCGAGGTGCTCGGGCGGGACGAGCCGTTCAGCTTCACCGTCCGCTCGACCCGGCACGGCCCACTGCTCTCCGACGTGTCCGCGGAGCTGTCCACCGTGGGCGCGAACAGTCGGGTCCCCGACGGCTCACCACCGCGCGGCAACGGGTACGCCGTGGCGCTGGCGTGGACCGCGCTGCAGCCCGACAACACCGCCGACGCGATCTTCGAGCTCGACGCGGCAGGCAGCTGGGAGGAGTTCCGGGCCGCCGCGGCCGACTTCGCCGTCCCGGCGCAGAACCTGGTCTACGCCGACCGGGAGGGCCACATCGGTTACCAGGCGCCGGGGCAGATCCCGATCCGCAAGTCCGGCAACACCGGCGACTACCCGTCCCCGGGCTGGTTGCCGGCCTACGACTGGACCGGGAACTACGTGCCGTTCGCGGCGCTGCCCAGCGTGCTCGACCCGGAGCAGGGGATGGTCGTCACCGCGAACCAGGCGGTCATCGACGACGCCTACCCCTACTACCTGACCAACACCTGGTCCTACGGCTACCGCAGCCAGCGGATCCTGGATCTACTCGACGACAAGGCCCGGCTCAGCGTCGCGGACATGAGCCGGATCCAGCTCGACACGCGCAACGGGTTCGCCCCGACGTTCGTGCCCTACCTGCTCGACATCCTGCTGCCCTCGCAGTACCTGTCCTCGGGGCAGCGGTTGCTGCAGGACTGGGACTACGAGGAGACCGCCGACTCGGCCGCGGCGGCGTACTACAACGCGGTGTGGCGCCAGACGCTCGCGCTGACCTTCCACGACCAGCTGCGCGAGTCGCTGTGGCCCGAGGGGGACGGCCGCTGGTTCGAGGTGATGCGCCGGCTGCTCGCGGACCCGGACAACCCGTGGTGGGACGACGTGAGCACCGAGACCGTCGTGGAGACCCGCGACACCATCCTGCAGCGGGCGATGGTGGCCGCCCGCGACGAGCTGACCCGGCGTCAGGCGCGCCGGGCCGGCAGCTGGACGTGGGGTCATCAGCACCGGCTGGACCTGGAGAACCAGTCGGTCGGCCAGTCCGACATCGGGGCGGTGCGCTGGCTGTTCAACCGCGGCGGCTACGAGGTCGGCGGAGGCGGCTCGATCGTCGACGCGACCCACTGGGACGCCGCGGCCGACGACTACACGGTCACCGCGGCGCCGTCGATGCGGATGGTGGTCTCGCTGGCCGACTTCGACGACTCGCGCTGGATCAACCTGACCGGCGCCTCCGGGCACGCCTTCAACGGCCACTACGTCGACCAGACCGAGCTGTGGGTGGCCGGCGAGACGCTGCCGTGGGCCTACTCGCGCGAGGCCGTCGACGCGGCCGCGGAGGACACGCTCACCCTGGTGGCGCCGGAAGGCGGGTGACCGCGCTCGGGGTGGCCACGGCGCTGACCCGGCGGTCGTGGTCGTCCGCCGGCACGGCGTCGAGCAGCTCCCCGTCGTAGAGCAGCGCGCAGACGAAGGTGCCCACCGGGACCCGGCCCAGCGCGCGGTCGTAGGAGCCGCCGCCCCGGCCCAGGCGCATCCCCGCCCGGTCCACGGCCACTGCCGGGCACAGCAGCACGTCGGCGGTGGCGACCGCGTCCGGTCCGAGCCGCGGCCCGGCCGGCTCGAGCAGACCGCGGCCGGCGGCGACCAGCGCGTCCGGCCCGGTGTACGCCGCCCAGTCCAGGTCACCGTCCCGCTGCAGGATCGGCAGGATGACGCGGCGGCCACGGGCCTGCAGCGCGTCCAGCAGCGGGCCCGTCCCCGGCTCGGTGGACACCGACACGTAACAGGCGACCGTGGCGGCGCGGCGTACCTCCGGTGTGTCCAGCAGCCGCGTGGCCAGCGCCGCGGAGGCTTCACCGATCTCGGCCAGCGACCGGCGTCTGCGGGCGGTGAGCACCTGGTCGCGCACTGCCGTCTTCGCCGCGGCTACCGGGTCGAGCTGCATGACCGCACCCTAGGACCCGACCGGCGACCAGGCGGGAGCCGCACCCGCGCACGCCCTACGATCACTGTCATGAGCGACGAGGGACTGCAGCAGGCGCGGGAGAAGATGGAGAAGGCCGGGGTCGACCCGGTGGCCATCGACGTGTTCAGCCACTACTACCGGCTGGTCGAGGGCGGCGAGACCGGGATGATCCCCGAGTCGAGCATCACCACCATCGAGATGGAGTCGCTGGCCGGCCTGGAGATCCCCGAGGAGCAGGGCCGAGACGCGCTCGGCCGCACTGCGGTGATCAAGCTCAACGGGGGGCTCGGCACGTCGATGGGGATGGACCGCGCCAAGTCGCTGCTGGAGGTGCGCAACGGCCTGACCTTCCTCGACATCATCGTCCGGCAGGTGCTGGAGCTGCGACGCCGCTACGACGTGTCGCTGCCGCTGATCTTGATGAACAGCTTCCGCACCTCCGCGGACACGCTGGCGGCGCTGGCCGGCTACGACGAGCTGGCCGTCGAGGGTCTGCCGCTGGAGTTCCTGCAGAACAAGGAGCCCAAGCTGCGCGCCGACGACCTCACCCCGGTGAGCTGGCCGGCCGACCCCGACCTGGAGTGGTGCCCGCCCGGTCACGGCGACATCTACACCGCGATGCGGGGCACCGGGCTGATCGACCGGCTGCTCGAGGCCGGCTACACGCAGGTGTTCGTGTCCAACTCCGACAACCTCGGGGCGGTCGCCGACCCGCGGGTGGCCGGCTGGTTCGCGGGGTCCGGGGCTCCGTTCGCGATCGAGGCGGTACGCCGTACCGCCTCCGACCGCAAGGGCGGGCACTTCGCCACCCGGGTCGAGGACGGCCGGATCGTGCTGCGCGAGACCGCGCAGACCCTGGAGGAGGACAAGGCGGCGCTGGCCGACCTGGACCGGCACAAGTACGCCTCGACGAACAACCTGTGGATCGACCTGCGTGCGATCAAGGACGCTCTGGACCGCCACGACGGGATCCTCGGGCTGGCGCTGATCAAGAACACCAAGACCGTGGACCCGGCCGACCCGTCCAGCCCCGAGGTGGTCCAGATCGAGACCGCGATGGGCGCCGCGATCGAGGTCTTCGACGACGCCCGCACGATCGAGGTCGGCCGGGACCGGTTCGTGCCGGTGAAGACCACCAACGACCTGCTGGTGCTGCGCTCGGACTGCTACGAGCTGGGCGAGGACTACGTGCTCGACCTGCGCGCGCCACGGGTGCCCTTCGTCGACCTGGACAGCGGGCACTACAAGCTGATCGGCGACTTCGACGCCCGCTTCCCGGACGGCGCCCCCTCGCTGCGCCGGGCCGAGTCGTTGGTGGTGCACGGCGACTGGACCTTCGGCGCGGACGTCGGTGTCCGGGGCGACGCGGTGCTCGAGGACGAGGGCGCGCCGGGGCACATCGAGCCCGGCTGCGTCCTCGGGCAGGGCTAGGGTTTTCCCATGGCCGCCCACCCCCTGCAGCGCGACCGGACGAGCAGCGTCGACGAGCACGTCGAGCACATCCTCGACTCGTTGCTCCCGCTGCCGCCCTACGAGCAGCCCCTGCTGGAGGCGCTCGGACTTCCGGTGTGCGAGGACATCACGGCCACGATGGAGCTGCCGTCCTTCGACAACTCCGCGATGGACGGGTACGCCGTGTGCTTCGACGACGTCGCCACCGCCACCGCCGACCACCCGGTGCACCTGCCGGTGGTCGGTGAGATGGCGGCCGGGCAGACCCGGCTGTTCGCGCTCTCGCCGGGGACGTCGGTGCGGATCATGACCGGCGCGCCGATCCCGCAGGGCTGCGACGCGGTGGTGCCGGTGGAGTGGACCGACGCCGGCGTGGCGACGGTCCGGATCAGCCAGGCGCCCTCGCCCGGTCAGCACATCCGTCGCCGCGGCGAGGACGTGCGCACCGGCGACGTGCTGCTCGAGGACGGCAGCGTGCTCGGTCCGCGCCAGCTCGGCCTGCTCGCCTCCGTGGGCCGCTCGCAGGTGCGGGCGCGCCCGCGTCCACGGGTGGTGATCATGTCGACCGGGTCGGAGCTGCGCGAGCCGGGGACGACGCTGGGCCACGACTCGATCTACGACGCGAACTCCTACATGCTCGCCGCGGCGGCCCGCGCCGCCGGGGCGATCGCCTACCGGGTCGGCATCGTCTCCGACGACCCGCTGGAGTTCAGCGACGCCCTGAGCGACCAGCTGGTGCGCGCCGACATGGTGGTCACCAGCGGCGGGGTGAGCAAGGGCCAGTACGACGTGGTCAAGGAGGTGCTCGGCGAGCTGGGCACGGTTCACTTCGGCGAGGTCGCGATGCAGCCGGGCAAGCCGCAGGGCTACGGCGTGGTGGGGGAGGACGCCACCCCGATCTTCACGCTGCCGGGCAACCCGGTCAGCTCCTACGTCTCGTTCGAGGTGTTCGTGGTCCCGGCGATCCGTCGGATGATGGGGCGGCTGCCCTACCGCCGTCCCGTCGTGCGGGCGCTGTGCGACCAGGGGTTCTCCTCCGCGTCGGGCAAGCGGCAGTTCGTGCGGGCCCGCTTCGAGATCGACGCCAAGGGTGCGCACGTCGCCCCCGTCGGCGGTCACGGCTCGCACCTGGTGGGCGACCTCGCGGAGGCGAACGCGCTGATCGTGGTCCCCGAGGACGTCACCTCGGTGCAGCCGGGCACGCAGGTGCGGGTCCTGGTGCTGGACCGGGACTTCTGAGGGCGGCTGGGGGCGACTGCGATGAGCGAGAACGCCGGTGAGCGGCTGACCCACGTCGACGAGTCCGGTGCCGCCCGGATGGTGGACGTCTCCGGCAAGCAGGCCACCGAGCGGACCGCGGTGGCGTCGGGTCGGGTGCTGGTCTCCCCGACGGTGCTGGCGCTGCTGCGCGGCGAGGGCGTGCCGAAGGGCGACGCGCTCGGCGTGGCCCGGGTGGCCGGGATCATGGCGGCCAAGCGCACCCCGGACCTGGTGCCGCTGTGCCATCCGCTGATGCTGTCGGGGGTGAGCCTGGACCTGGAGGTGGCCGACGACGCGGTGCTGGTCACCGCGACGGTGCGCACCAACGAGCGCACCGGGGTGGAGATGGAGGCGCTTACCGCGGTCTCGGTGGCCGCGCTGACCGTGGTCGACATGGTCAAGGCGGTGGACAAGAAGGCGGTGATCAGCGACGTGCGCGTGGAGTCCAAGACCGGTGGGAAGAGCGGCTCGTGGAGTCGCTGAGAGCCACGGTGGTGACCGCGTCCAACCGAGCAGCCGACGGGGTGTACGCCGACTCCGGCGGGCCGCTGATCGTCGAGGCGCTGACCGCCCTGGGGTTCGCCGTCGAGGGACCGGTCGTGGTGCATGACGGCGAGCCGGTCGCCGAGGCGATCCGGACGGCGGTCGGTCAGGGGGCGCACGCGGTGATCACCACCGGTGGCACCGGCCTGACCCCGACCGACCTGACGCCCGAGATGACCCGGTCCCTGCTGGACCGCGAAGTGCCGGGCATCGCGGAGGCGATCCGCGCGCACGGCATCGCGCAGGGTGTGCCGACCGCCGCGCTCTCACGCGGCCTGGCCGGGGTGGCCGGGCAGGCGCTGGTCGTCAACCTGCCGGGCTCGCGCGGTGGAGTCAAGGACGGGCTTGCGGTGCTGGAGCCGCTGCTGGTGCACGCCGTGCAGCAGATCGCGGGGAGCGACCACTGAGACGGGGCTGGCCGACGCGGCTGCGCTCCGGCCCGGTGGAACTGCGGCCCCTCTCGCTGCAGGACGGCCGGGCCTGGCGGGAGGTGCGCGCGCGCACCGCGGAGTGGCTGCGCCCATGGGAGGCCACCGTCCCGGTCGGCGACACCTCGGCGCCACGCTCCTTCCGGAGCCTCGTGCGCGACCTGCACCGGCAGGCCCGTGCGGGTCGGGCGCTGCCGTTCGCGCTCACCGTCGAGGACGCGTTCGCCGGCCAGGTCACGGTCAGCAACATCGTCGGTGGCTCGGCGCGCTTCGCCTCGATCGGCTACTGGATCGACGTGCGGTACGCCGGCCGCGGGTACATGCCCACCGCCGTCGCGCTGGCGGTCGACCACTGCCTGTTCGAGATGGGGCTGCACCGGATCGAGATCGCGATCCGGCCGGAGAACGCGGCCAGCCTGCGGGTCGTGGAGAAGCTCGGCTTCCGCGAGATCGGCTACGCGCCGCGCTACCTGCACATCGACGGGGACTGGCGCGACCACCGGCTCTTCGCCCTGACCGTCGAGGAGTGCGCGGGAGGGCTGCTGCGGCGGTGGAAGACCCGGCCGGGCTGAGAATCCAGAGATTCACACCAGTCACACAAGTGATCTCGCGACACACCGGGCTGCCTGCGGGTCGGGTCGACACGCCGCTCTTATGGTCTGAGCGTGGACTTGTCAGGGATCATCTTCGTGGTACTCGCTCTGGCGTGGGCCGTCTACCTGGTGCCCAAGGCACTCAAGCACCATGACGAGATCGCTCGCACGCGGTCGGTCGACCGGTTCTCCACCGCGATGCGGGTCCTGGCCCGCCGCGAGCCGGTGAACCGCCGCGACTCCCGGCTGGTGGTGACCCCACCGCGCGAGGCTGCCCGCGTGGTGCTGCCGGCGCGCCCCGCGCAGGTGCAGCCGCAGCGACCCGCGGCTCGTGCCGCCGCATCCAGGGCCGCCTCCAGGGCCGCCTCCAGGGCCGCAGCCAAGCGTCGTCGCACCGTGCTGCTGATGCTGCTCGGCCTCGACGTGCTGGTCACCGGTGCCGCCGCCTTCAGCCTCCTGCCCTGGTGGAGCGTGGCCGTCCCGGTCGCCCTGACGATCGCGTTCCTGGTGCTGTGCCGCACCCAGGTCCGTCGCCAGAACGCCGCCGACTGGGACCTGCGCGACACCGCCCCGAGCGGGGCCGACGACTCGGCCGGCGAGCCCGCCGTGGCCCCCCGACGCGCGATCCGGGTGGACGCGGCGTACGGCACCCCGCGGAGCGCGCGCAACGACCAGGGCTTCGAGGAGGTCTCGGCCGAGGAGGACACGGTCACGCTGTCCGCGTCGGCCCTCGCCGCGGCGGCAGCGGCGGGATCGCCCGCCGAGGCCGACATCGCCGCCGCGCACGCCACCCAGCTCGAGGCGGTGGCCGTCTCGGTGCCCACCGCTGACGGCGGCTCGCTGTGGGATCCGCTGCCGGTCACTCTGCCCACCTACGTCACCAAGCCGCGCGCGCGCCGCACCGTGCGCACCATCGACCTGTCCGAGCCGGGCACGTGGACCTCGGGCCGCACCGAGGCCGACTCCCGCCTGGTCGAGGAGGCGACGGCTGCGCACGACGACACCGCCATCGAGGCCGAGCAGCAGCGCGCGGTGGGCTCCTGACCCGATTCGGCACCGCCGACACGGGGTGATATGTTTTCTGACCGCGCCGGGTTCGGCGCACTGGGGCTGTGGCGCAGTTGGTAGCGCGTCTCGTTCGCAATGAGAAGGTCAGGGGTTCGAATCCCCTCAGCTCCACCACGTCGGCCGGTCAACGGGCTCTCTCGGCCCGCATCAGGGGCAGGCGGTAGCACTGCCCGGGAGCGTCGGTCGTCCCGTCGGCCCGACTAGGCCACCCTCACTCTCACTCGGCAGGCCTGTGCTACGCCTGCACGTTCCCTGGACAGTGACGAAGTCCCGAGTACGTATGCCCAGACCGGCCGCACCACGGCGGTGTCGGTCATGCTGAGCCGCCAGATCCGCTGCCCCGAAGCCGAGCCGTCCCCGGCGCTCCCTGTCTCGCTCGCCGGTCGTTGCGCTCTCGTTACGGGAACGTGATGGCCAAAGCGGGCGAAACTCTTGACGCCTTGCACGTTAGCGCTCACATTTGTGGGGTCCGCATCGTCGCGGGCGGCGCCGAAACGTCCGGCGGCAGAGACGTGAACGAGGAGAGCAGATGAGCAGAAGGCTGTGCCTGAGTGCGTTGGGTGCCGTGATGGCGCTCGCCGTGACGGCCTGCGGTGGACAGGGTGCCGGTAGCAACAGCAACACCGAAGACGCGGCTTCGGAGGACTTGACGGTCGGTGTGTCGATGCCGACGCAGACCTCGGAGCGGTGGATCGCTGACGGCAATAACGTGAAGGAGCAGCTGAAGGAGAAGGGCTACAAGGTCGACCTCCAGTACGCCAACGACGACATCCCGACGCAGGCGCAGCAGATCGACTCGATGATCACTCAGGGTGCCGACGCGCTGATCATCGCCTCCATCGACGGCACGGCCCTGAGCGGGCAGCTGGCCACCGCCGGGTCGCAGGGCGTTCCGGTCATCTCCTACGACCGGCTGATCCGCGACACCCCGAACGTCGACTTCTACGTCAGCTTCGACAACTTCAAGGTCGGTGTCGCGCAGGCCGAGTCGCTACTGAAGGGGCTGGGCGTCCTCGACGAGAGCGGTGAGCGCACCGATGCGAAGGGGCCCTTCAATATCGAGCTGTTCGCCGGCTCCCTCGACGACAACAACGCGCACTTCTTCTGGGATGGCGCCATGTCTGTGCTGCAGCCGCTGATGAAGGACGGCACCCTCGTCGTCCCGTCCGGCCAGACCAGCATCGAGCAGGCGGCAATCCTGCGCTGGTCGCAGGAGGGTGCGCAGAAGCGCATGGAGGACCTGCTGACCTCCACGTACAACCGCGACACGAAGCTCGACGGTGTGCTCTCACCCTTCGACGGGCTGTCCCGCGGCATCATCACCGCCCTGCAGAACGCCGGCTACGGCCCGACGATCACCAGCGACGGGAAGTCGATGCCCATCGTGACCGGTCAGGACGCCGAGATCGCGTCGGTCAAGTTGATCGAGGACGACGTCCAGTACTCGACGATCTTCAAGGACACTCGGCTGCTGGCCGAGCAGGCCGTCAATGCCGCGGAGGCCTTCCTGAAGGGGGAGAAGCCCGAGGCCAATGACACCGAGACGTACGACAACGGCGTGAAGGTGGTTCCGTCGTACCTGCTTCCGGTGGAGACGGTGACCAAGGACAACGTCAAGGAGGTCCTGATCGACTCCGGCTACTACACCGAGGACGAGGTCGCGGCCGGGCAGACCGACTGACACCAGCACCCGAAGACCCGGTCGGGCCCGGCGCAGATCCTCGCCGTCGGGCCCGCCGGGCACCGTATGGAGCAGTCCTGTAACCGCCAGCACGAGCGATGGAGTCCCATGGACGACCACATCCTGGAGATGCGCGGAATCACCAAGACCTTCCCAGGCGTCAGGGCGCTTGACGACGTCAATCTGGCCGTGCGCACCGGCGAGATCCACGCCATCTGCGGGGAGAACGGGGCGGGCAAGTCCACCCTGATGAAGGTGCTCTCCGGCGTCTACCCAGCGGGCAGCTTCGACGGCGAGATCATCTACGAGGGGCGTCCGGTCGCCTTCCACGGTGTCCGCGACAGCGAGGGCGTCGGCGTCGTCATCATCCATCAGGAGCTGGCGCTCGTCCCGTACCTGTCGATTGCCGAGAACATCTTCTTGGGCAACGAGCGACGCGGCCGCGGCGGCCTCATCGACTGGAACCGCGCGCACGCGGAGGCAGCGGGGCTGCTGAAGTCCGTCGGCCTTCACGAGAACCCGGAGACGCCGGTCGCTCAGCTCGGTGTCGGCAAGCAGCAACTGGTCGAGATCGCCAAGGCGCTCTCGAAGAACGTGCGGCTTCTGATCCTCGACGAGCCCACTGCGGCGCTGAACGACAGCGACTCCGCGCACCTGCTGGAACTGCTGCGCGACCTCAAGGAGCGCGGCATCACCTCCATCATGATCTCGCACAAGCTGGGCGAGATCATCAGCATCGGCGACCGGGTGACCGTCCTTCGCGACGGACAGACCGTCGAGACGCTCGATGTGGCCGCCGGCGAGGTCAACCAGGACCGCATCATCCGGGGGATGGTCGGCCGCGACCTGGACGCCTACTACCCTCACCGAGAGTCACACCCGGGGGAGGAGGTCCTGCGAGTCGAGGACTGGACCGCCTGGCACCCTACGCAGGACCGCAAGGTCGTCGACGGCGTCAGTTTCACTGCCCGCGTCGGGGAGGTGGTCGGCATCGCCGGGCTGATGGGGGCCGGACGCACCGAGCTGGCCATGAGCATCTTCGGACGGTCCTGGGGCCGCAACATCACGGGCCGACTGTTCGTGCGCGGCGAACAGGTGCAGGCACGCAACGTGCCGGAGGCCATCTCCCACGGAATCGCCTACGCCACCGAGGATCGCAAGCGCTACGGCCTCAACCTCATCGAGGACATCCGGCGCAACGTGACCGCCGCCGCTCTGGGCAAACTGTCCCGGCGCGGGTGGGTGAACGGCAACGAGGAGACCAAGGTCGCCGAGGCCAGCCGGCGCTCCATGAACATCAAGGCCCCGACGGTCATGTCCGTCGTGGGCAAGCTCTCGGGCGGCAACCAGCAGAAGGTGGTGCTGTCCAAGTGGCTCTACACCGACCCCGAGGTGCTCATTCTGGACGAGCCCACCAGGGGCATCGACGTCGGCGCGAAGTACGAGATCTACACGATCGTCAACCGGCTGGTGGCGGACGGGAAGGCCGTCGTCGTCATCTCGTCGGAGCTGCCGGAACTGCTCGGCATCTGCGACCGCATCTACACCCTCGCGTCCGGTCGGATCACCGGGGAGCTCCCCGCTGAGGAGGCCACGCAGGAGACCCTGATGGAGCTCATGACCCAGGACAAGGAGGTGTCGGCGTGAGCAAGACCGTCCCGCAGACCGAGGAGATCGTCCCCGCGCCGAATGCCGCGCAGCGGAGCGAGGACGCGTCCGGGCGGGCTAGCCTGCTGGGCCTGCTCACCGCCAACCTCCGCACAAGCGGCATCTACATCGCCTTTGTGACGATCGTCGCCCTGTTCGCGATCCTCACGGGCGGGACCTCGGTGAGTCCGGGCAACCTGACCAACATCGTCCTGCAGTACTCCTACATCCTGGTGCTCGCCATCGGCATGGTGATCGTGATCATCGGGGGACATATCGACCTCTCGGTCGGGTCGGTAGTCGCGCTCACGGGCGCGGTCTCGGCCGACCTGGTCATCGGGCACGGCTATCCGTTCTGGGTCGGCGTGGGAGCCGCGCTCGTCGTCGGCCTCGCTGTCGGTGCCTGGCACGGCATCTGGGTCGCCTACGTCGGCATCCCGGCTTTCATCGTCACGCTGGCCGGCATGCTGCTGTTCCGCGGCTTGACCCTGCAAGTGCTGGACAACGTCTCTCTCTCGCCATTTCCCCGCTCGTACACGAAGATCGCCAACGGCTTCCTGAACGGACTGCTCGGCGGATACGGCTACGACGTATTCACGCTGCTGATCGGCGGGATCGCGGTGGCGGGCTACGCGCTCCACGCTTGGCGCTCCCGCTCGGCCCGCATCCGCTACGAGCAGCCGGTCGAGAGTCTCCCGCTGTTTGGCCTGAAGGTGCTCGCCGTCGGTGTGGTGGTCATGGTCTTCGCCTGGCAGCTCGCGCACGCCCGAGGCCTGCCGATCGTGCTGATCATCCTGGCCGTCCTCGTGCTGGTCTATGGGCTGGTCACTAACCGGACGGTGTTCGGCCGGCAGGTATATGCGATCGGCGGCAACCAGCCGGCGGCCATGCTGTCCGGGGTGAAGGTCAAGAAGGTCAACTTCTGGATCTTCGTGAACATGGGATTCCTGTCGGCAGTGGCGGGCGTCATCTTCTCGTCTCGGATGAACGGGGCGCAGCCCTCAGCGGGGGAGATGTTCGAGCTCGACGCGATCGCCGCGGCGTTCATCGGCGGAGCCGCGGTGACGGGCGGGGTGGGCACCGTGGTCGGCGCCATGGCGGGAGGGCTCATCATGGCTGTGATGAGCAATGGGATGCAGCTCATGGGCGTGGAGCAGCAGATGCAGATGGTGGTTAAGGGGCTGGTGTTGCTGCTCGCCGTGGCGTTCGACGTGTACAACAAGCGTCGGGCGGGGGCTTCCAGCTGACCGCTGGTGCCACCCTGTCGGGCCGGCGTCGCTGCAATGGGCCGGTGCCGCAGGCGCCCGCAGCTACACTCCTTGTCCGGGTGGAGAAGTCGGGGTCACAGACCTTGCGCCAGCCGGTGGTACGCCTGGGTCCATCGGAGCTCCTGCGTGAATCTCCGGGTCGTGGTGTCCGCGTCGATCAGCGCGAGCTCGGTGCCTGTCATCTCGCACAGGTCGGCCAGGTGTTCGCTGGTCAGGGCGGAGGAGAGCACGGTGTGGTGCGGGCCGCCCGCGGTGAGCCAGCACTCGGCAGAGGTCGCCAGGTCTGGGGCCGGGCTCCAGACTGCGCGCGCGACCGGGAGGGCCGGTAGGTCCGCCAACGGCGGAACCACCTCGATCTCGTTGGCCACGACACGGAAACGGTCACCCATGTCGGCCATGCCGGCGACGATCGCGTCGCCCGGTGAGGCGTCGAAGACGAGCCTGACCGGATCTTCGCGGCCGCCGATGCCGAGCGGGTGGATCTCCAGCCGGGGGGTAGCCGCGGCGATGGTGGGGCAGACCTCGAGCATGTGGGCGCCGAGGATCAACTCTTCGCCGGGAGCGAGGTGGTAGGTGTAGTCCTCCATGAAGGAGGTTCCGCCGGGAAGTCCCGCGGCCGTCGCCTTGAGGGTGCGTAGCAGGAGTGAGGTCTTCCAGTCGCCTTCGCCGCCGAAGCCGTAGCCGTCGGCCATCAGCCGCTGGACGGCCAAGCCGGGAAGCTGGCGCAGGCCTCCGAGGTCCTCGAAGTTGGTCGTGAACGCGGAGAATCCACCCTCGGTGAGGAACTGTCGAAGGCCCGCCTCGATGGCAGCGTGATGGCGGAGGCTGTCGTGGCGCTCACCGTCCGGGAGCAACTCAGCGGCGACCTCGTAGCTGTCGGCGTACTCCGTGATCAGCTCGTCGACGACCTTGTCCTCGACCTGGTCGACGACCTCGACGAGGTCGTTGACGCCGTAGGTGTTGACGGAGGCGCCGAAGCGGAGCTCGGCCTCGACCTTGTCACCCTCGGTGACGGCGACGTTCCGCATGTTGTCGCCGAAGCGGGCAAGGCGGGTGGTGGCCATCGCGGCGCGACCGAGGGCGGCGTGCGTCCAGGTCCGGATGCGTGCCTGGACGGCCGGGTTGGACACGTGGCCGGCGACGACCTTGCGCGCCACGCCAAGCCGGGCGCCGAGGTAGCCGAACTCCCGGTCACCGTGCGCAGCCTGGTTCAGGTTCATGAAGTCCATGTCGATGCTGTCCCAGGGCAGGTCGCGGTTTGCCTGGGTGTGCAGGTGCAACAGCGGCTTGCGGAGCGCGTCGAGGCCGGAGATCCACATCTTGGCGGGACTGAAGGTATGCATCCACGTGATGACACCCACGCACGTGTCGTCGGAGTTGGCCTCGAGGAACACCCGCCGGATCGCCGAGGCGTCGGTCAGGAGCGGCTTGCTGACGACCTCGAGAGGCAGTGCTGCGTCAGCATTGATCCGGGCGACGATGTCGGCCGACTGGTCGGCGACCTGCTGCAGGGTCTCATCGCCGTAGAGGCCCTGGCTGCCGGTGAGGAACCAGACTGCGTGCGTGGGCTGAAGCATGGGTGACTCCTTGGGTCAGCGGGCCTGTGCGGCCTGGCCGTAGACGGTCTGGTAGCGGTCGAAGAGGCTGTCGACAGCGTCGTCGGGGAGGGGCTGCGGGGCGCCTAGCTGGCGGGCGGTGTGGACCGTGCGCGCCACGTCCTCGAGCATGACGGCGGCCTTGACTGCGTCCCTGGCGTCCGTGCCGATGGTGAAGGGGCCGTGGTTGGCCATCAGTACGCCGCGGGACCGGCTGCTGCTGAGGGTCTCGACGATGCCGCGACCGATCGAGTCGTCTCCGATGATCGCGAACGGCCCGACGGGGATCTCGCCGCCGAACTCGTCGGCGGCCATGGTGAGCACACACGGGATCGGCTCGGCCCGGGCGGCCCACGCGCAGGCATAGGTGGAGTGGGTGTGTACGACTCCGCCGACTTCCGGCATGTGCCGGTAGACGTAGGCGTGTGCCGCGGTGTCGGAGGACGGCTGTCGTTCGCCCTCCACCAGGGTGCCGTGCAGGTCGGTGACCACGATCGTCGACGCATTCAGCTCGTCGTAGGAGACGCCGGAAGGCTTGATCACCATCAGGTCATGGCCGGGTACTCGTGCGGAGACGTTGCCGGCGGTCCACACCACCAATCCCCAGCGAGTGAGCTCGGAGTGCAGGTCGGCCACTTGGGCGCGCAGGGACTCGACGGTGCTGCGTACCTCGTCGGGAAGGAACATGGTTGCCTCTTCGTAGAAGTTCGTGGTCTGTGTCAGCTCAGCGCGTTGACTGCGGCGCGTTCGACCGCGAGTCCGGCTTCGTAGCGAGCGAGGAAGTGCTCGAAGCCCGCCCGGTCCGCCGCGTCGGGGGCGACCGTGTCCATCGCTTCACCGGAGAACGCGTGCTGGAGGTGATCGTGCAACGAGGTCCGGGCGCCGGTGCGCACGTAGTCGGCCAGGAGCGCGCAACCCCAGGCGCCGCCCTGGCCAGCAGTGGGTCGCACCGTCACTGGCGTGTCCAAGGCCGCGGCTAGGAACCGCTGGGCGACACCTGCGGTCCGGAACATGCCACCGTGGGCCAGCATCGACTCGACGTGCACACCTTCTTCGGCCAGCGTTCGCAGGCCGAGGCTCAGCGTGCCGAACGCGCTGTAGACCTGGGTGCGCATGAAATTGGCCAGGGTGAGCCGGCTGGCGGGGGTGCGCGCGACGAGCGGTCGGCCTTCGGGCAGACCGGTCACGGGTTCGCCGGCCACGTAGTTGTAGGCCAGCAGTCCTCCTCCGTCCGGCTCGCCGTCCAAGGCTGCGTCGAGGCAGGTGGCGAACGCGGTGGCGTCGTCGAGAGGCGTGCCGGCGGCGGACGCGAAGGCGGCGAAGACCCGGACCCAGGCGTCGAACTCGCTGGCGCCGTTGTTGCAGTGCACCATCGCCACGGGCTGCCCGACCGGGGTGGCGACGATGTCCACTTCCTCGTGCACCTTACGGAGGCTCTGGTCGAGAACGACCATGGCGAAGATCGATGTCCCGGCACTGACGTTGCCGGTGTGCGGCGCGATGGAGTTCGTCGCGACCATTCCTGTGCCGGCGTCGCCTTCGGGGGGAGCGAAGGGGACGCCCGGCTGCAGGGTGTCGGTGGGATCCAGCAGGGCACACCCTGCGTCTG
>DASSVD010000234.1:0-2140 GCA_035706365.1 Nocardioidaceae bacterium | reverse complement strand
CGCAGGGTCTACCAGCGTCTCGCTCAGGAGTACGCCTTCGACCAGGCGTCGTACTCCACGGTCTGCGACTACTGTCAAGGGACAGTAGGAACTCCCCACTGGCGGACAGTGAATCTCCCCGCTGGTGGACAGCGTTTCTCCCCGGTCTGGCAGTAGATCTCGGGGGGTGGTGCTTCAGCTGAGCGGGACGACCCCGTGCCCGCCGGTGGCTTCGGTGAGCCGGTGACTGTCACCGGCGGTGACCACGACGTGGGCGTGGTGCAGGAGTCGGTCGACGGTCGCGGTGGCGAGGGTCTTCGGCATGATCTCGTCGAAGCCGGACGGGTGCAGGTTGGAGCTGACGGCCAGGCTGCGTCTCTCGTAGGCGGCGTCGACCAGGCGGTAGAAGCCCTCGGCGGCGTCGGCGGAGACCGGCAGCAGGCCGATGTCGTCGACGATGACCAGGTCGGTGCGGGTCAGGCGGGCGAATGCCTTGCTGACGGAGTCGTCGACGCGGTGTCGGCGCACGAGGCCGCCGAGGTCTTCGATGGTGAACCAGGCGACCGTCATTCCGGCGTCGACGGCGGCTTGCCCCAGGGCCTCGGTGAAGTGGCTCTTTCCTGTCCCGGAGGGGCCGACCACGCAGAGGTTCTCGCGGCGGGCGATCCATTCCAGAGTGCGGAGCGCGGTTTGGGTGGGGACGGGGATCGAGGAGGCGGTCTCGTTCCAGATGTGGAAGGTCTTGCCGGTGGGGAACGCGGCGCGGGTGCGGCGGGTGCGCAGATTCGCGGCCGCGCGCCCGGCGGCTTCCTCGGCCAGCAGCACTTTGACGGTCTCGGCCGGGTCCCAGCGTTGGGCCTTGGCTGTGGGGATGACCTCGGCCATCGCGCGGCGGATGTGGGGGAGTTTGAGGCGGCGGGTCAGCTCGATCGCTTCGTCGTAGGCGGCGCCGGAGACGGCTGCTGCGGCACTTGCGGGGGCCGCGAGCCGGGGCGGGGCCGGGGTGTCGATGCTCATCGGGAGGGCTCCTTGGCAGTGGGTGTCTTGGTGTCGTGGGCGGGCTGGGTGCGGTGCTGGTGCAGGTGCCAGCCGAGCAGTCCGGCCTGGTAGGACAGGTCCTCCAGGAGGGCCGGGAGGCCGGGGGCGTGCTCGGCGTGCTCGAAGAGCTGCTGCCGGGCGGCGCGCAGGGTGCGTTGCAGATCGGTCACCAGCCAGACCCGCAGCGCGATGCGGGCCCACTCGCCGCTGTCGGTGTCGTAGTCGGCGGCGCTCACGGTCGGCCGCCGAAGCCGCTCCAGGCGCCGGTGCCCGGCTGCAGGCTGTGGTCCTCGCCCGCGCGGGTCGCGGTGTGGGGGCCAGGCTGGTCGGCCTGGTGGTCCAGGATCTTGCGCAGGTCGGCGGCGGCGAACCGGCCGGCGAGCGCGGCGGTGCCAAGCGCCCGGTCGACTGCCGCGGTGCCGCGCAGTTTGGCCAGCGCGACGGCCTCGGCCATGCGGGTGGCGATCAGCCGCACCCCGGCGGCAGCGGCTTCGGCCAGCCATGCCTCGGCTCCCGGGCCCAGTGCCAGGAACTCCTCCTCGGCCGGGTTGGTCGCCTTCGCGCTCAGCAGGCCGCGGACGGAGGCGGGGTAGTGCTCGTCGTGGATGCAGGGATTGCCCGGGGTGGAGCGGGTGTGCCGGGCGACTTCGAGGGCGGTGCCGTCCACGATCGCGGTGACCACGAGGTCCTGGCCGTGGTAGCGGACCCAGACCCGCTGTCCGGCCAGGGTGTGCGGGACCGAGTAGCGGACCTCGTCGACCTTGACGGTGGCCTCCTTCTCGTGGACCTTGCGGGTCTGCCCGAACGCGGCGGTGTAGGGGCTCTCCGGGACGGGGTGCAGCCGCAGCCGCTCCTCGGCCAGGGCCTGGGCGGGGACCTTCCGGGACTCACGGTGGACGCGGGAGTTGACCTCGGCGGTGAAGGCGTCGCACGCCTCCTCCAGTTCGCCCCAGGAGGTATAGGCCGGGCGCAGGTTCACCTCGGTGGGCACCAGGTCCCGCTTGGCGACCTTCACCGCGTTCTCCACCCCGCCCTTGGACGCCGGGTCGTAGGGGCGGCAGGTGCGCACGACGGTGCCGTAGTGGCGGCCGATCGCCACGATGTCGGGGTTGCGCACCGGCAG
>DASSVD010000233.1:0-4287 GCA_035706365.1 Nocardioidaceae bacterium | reverse complement strand
CGGCCCACCAGCTGCTTCTTGGCCAGCTTCCAGGAGACCAGCCGCTCGATCAGCATCACGATCTCCAGGTCCGGCGCCAGCTTCTGCACCCGGTTCAGCGCCACCCAGGAGAAGCTCATGATCCGCGCGGGCGACCCCTTGCCGGCCCAGCCGAACTCGTCGAGCTGCTCCACGAGGTTGCGCTCCACCAGCCCGCCGTACCGGGTCGGATGCTTGGTCTCGATGGCGAGCTCGACGTGCCGGTCGTAGTCGGCGACCGCCTCGAGCAGCCGGCGCAGGGTGAGCACCCGACCGCGCTCGTCGTCCACGTCGGGCGCCTCGTCGTCGAGGTCTGCCCACGGGTTCTTCCACGAGGCGAAGTCCAGCTCGTGCAGCTGGGCCAGGTCCATCGTGGAGACCACCCCGCGGGCGTTGGCGGTCCGGTCGACCTTGCGGTCGTGCACGCAGACCAGGTGGCCGTCGGAGGTGAGTCGTACGTCGCACTCCAGTGCGTCGGCCCCCTCGTCGAGCGCAGCGACGTACGCGTCGAGGGTGTGCTCAGGCTTGAGGTGGCTGGAGCCACGATGTGCCACGACCTGGGGGCGCCCGGTGGCGGTGGGCTGCATGACTCCATCGTGGCATCTTCGGCGCCCGCGCGCGGCACGGGCCGCGCCGCGAGATTCAGTTCTGCGCGCGCAGGAACGCACCGAAGTGCGGCACGGTGAAGGCGACGGTGCCGCGCTCGGAGGAGTAGACGAGCCCCTTCTTGATCAGCCCGTCGCGCGCTGGCGACAGGCTCTGCGGCTTGCGACCGATCGACGCGGCCACCTCGGCGGTCGCGACCGGGGCGTCGCCGTTGTCGGCGCCCAGCTCGGCCATCGCCCGCATGTAGTCGCGCTCCGCGGGGGTGGCCCGGTCGTAGCGGGCACCGAAGAAGCCGATCGCCAGCTCCCCCTCGGCCTCCGGGGACGCCTCGTGCACGTCGCTGACCCGGATCGGGCTGCCGACGGCCACGTCCCAGGTGACCTTGCCGTAGGCCTGCACGAAGTAGGGGTAGCCGTCGGTGAGCCGGTACAGCTCGTCCAGCGCGTCCGGCTCGTAGTCGACCTCCTCGGTGCTCGCGGGGACGAGGAGCGCGCGGTCGGCCATCTCCCGAGGCAGCCGGTCCACCACGACGTAGCGGAACAGCCGCTCGGCGTACGACTTGGAAGCCGACAGCGCGACCGGCAGGTGCGGCAACCCGGCCCCGACGACGACCAGTGGCGCGCCCTGCTGGCTGATCTCGTGGCAGGCGCCGCACAGTGCGGCGAGGTCCTGGGGCGGGATGTCCTGCATCTCGTCGATGAACAGCCCGATCCCGACCCCCAGGTCCCCGGCGAGCTCGGCGACGTCGGTGAACAGCTCGACCAGGTCCAGCTCGAGGTCGCCGGAGTCGGCGCGCCCCTTGGTGGCGGGTACGTCGTTGCCGAGCAGCGCCACCGGCCGCGATCCCTTGCGCTCGTCCGCGCGGGTGCGCAACGCGAAGGACTTGAGTACGCCGGCCACCGCGTCCACCCGCTCCGGGTCACGGTGCCGGTGCGCCACCTCACGGACCGCCGCGTGCACCGCCTGCGCGAGCTGCAGCCGCAGCGACGCGTCGGTGCGGGCCTCGATCTTGCCCGTGCCCCACGCCCGGGTGACCGCGAGGCTGCGCAGAGCGTTGAGCAGCACGGTCTTGCCCACGCCGCGCAGCCCGGAGAGCACCATCGAACGCTCCGGGCGACCGGCCGCCACGCGCTCGAGCGTCACCTCGAACTGGCGCAGCTCGCGGTCGCGGCCGGCCAGCTCGGGGGGCCGTTGACCGGCGCCGGGTGCGTACGGGTTCCGGATCGGGTCCACGCTGGCACAGTATCCCTCTCTCTAGCCTGCCCCCTAGACATACGTAGCGTGTCGTAGCGCTGGCAAGACTCCGCGCACGCAGGCGATGGGCCCGCGGCCTGGGCTCCGTCGGTCCCCGGCCGTCCTAGACTGGCCGCGTGCCCGAGCTTCCCGAGGTGGAGGCGCTCGCCCAGGATCTGGGCGGGCGCTTGGCCGATCACGCGATTGCGCGGATCGACGTCGCGGCGTTCAGCGCGCTGAAGACGTTCGACCCGCCGCTGACCGCCCTGCACGGCAGCTTCGTGGAGTCGGTGACGCGGCACGGCAAGTTCCTCGACATCGCCGCCGGCGGCCTGCACCTGGTGCTGCACCTGTCGCGGGCCGGTTGGGTGCGCTGGCGCGACGAGGTGCCGGCCACGCCGCCCAAGCCGAGCAACAAGTCCCCCATCGCCGCTCGCGTGGTGCTCGACAGCGGCGCGGGCCTGGACATCACCGAGGCCGGGACGCAGAAGCGACTGGCGCTCTACGTGGTGCGCGACCCCGCCGAGGTGCCCGGGATCGCCCGGCTGGGGCCCGACCCGCTGGACGACGCGTTCACCCGCGAGGTGTTCCGCGGCATCCTCGCCGACGCGGGGCGTTCCCAGCTCAAGGGCGTGCTGCGCGACCAGTCGACCATCGCGGGGATCGGCAACGCCTACTCCGACGAGGTGCTGCACGCGGCGCGGATGTCGCCGTTCAAGGCGGCGTCCTCGGTGACCGACGAGGAGCTGGAGATCCTCTACGACGCGATCCGCACGGTCCTCGGCGACGCGGTCGAGCGCTCGCGCGGCCTGGCCGCCGCCGAGCTCAAGGGCGAGAAGAAGGGCCACCTCGCCGTGCACGGCCGCGCCGGCCAACCCTGCCCGGTCTGCGGCGACACCGTGCGCGAGGTGTCCTTCGCCGACTCCTCGCTGCAGTACTGCCCGACCTGTCAGACGGGCGGCAAGCCGCTGGCCGACCGGCGGCTGTCCCGGCTGCTGAAGTAGGGGTCGGCACGTCTACCGGACCACCGTCAACGGCCCCTCCTCGGCGGTGGGCACCTCGAAGTGGTCGTAGTAGTGCGCAGCGAGGTCATCCGGGATCGCGAAGTCGTCGGGGTGGTCACCGCTGCGGTCGCCCAGCCGCTGCAGGACGGTCGCGCGGTCGGTGGCCAGGTAGACCGTGTGCGGCACCACGCCCGCCGGCTCCAGTACCCGGCGCCACTGCTCTCGCATTGCGCGCGACCAGAAGGAGAAGTCGAGTACGACGTCGGCGCCCTGCTCCACGAGCCGGAGCAGGCGCTCGCGCAGCGAGTCCTCGATCTCGGCGCGCAGGTCCGCCGGCAGGGGTACGACGTCGATGCCGCGCCGCCACATCTCGACGTCGAAGGACAGCCGGGTCATCCCCTGCTCTTCCAGCCGCCTGGCATACGTGGTCTTGCCCGAGCCTGCCGGACCGCACATGAACACCACGCGACTCACGGCCGCGAGACTAGCCGCCCGCGCACCAGCTCCGCCGTACGGTGGCCTGCGTGAACCCGGCGATCGAGACGTACACGGGCGCGGTGGCCGCAGCGGCTCGCCGTGTGCTGGGGCCTCGGCTCGTCGGCGCCTACCTTCACGGCTCGGCGGTGCTGGGCGGGTTCGACGGCCGTCGCAGCGACGTGGACATGATTCTGGTCTGCGGGGGCCGGCTTCCCGCGGGCGACAGGGCCGCCCTCGCCGACGCCTTCGCCGGTGCTGCGCTCGCCTGCCCGGCCACAGGTCTGGAGTTGAGCGTCGTCCAGCGTTCCGTGGCCGCCAATCCCACGGCCCGACCTCCGTTCGAGCTCCACGTCACCACGGGACCGGGCGACATCAAGGTGGTGGATGGATGCAGCGTCCACGGAGACGCAGACCTGGTCCTGCACTTCTCGGTGTGTCGCGCCGCCGGACGGCTCATCGGCCCCGGCGCTTCGACCCGGGACGTCTTCGCCGAGGTACCCCGAAACCTTGTTCTCGGTCAACTCGCCCGCGAGCTGGCGTGGGCAGCCGATGAAGGTTCTGGCGAGTACGCCGTGCTCAACGCCTGCCGGGCCTGGCAGTTCGCCGTAGAAGACCGACTCGTGTCGAAGGTCGCCGGAGGACGGTGGGCGCTCGCACACACCGACTCGCCCGACGACGCGAAGCTCATCACGGCCGCACTGGAACGCCAGCGCTGTGAACCGACACCAACGCTCGACCACGCGTCGGTGCGTGCGTTCGTCGGCCGGATCGAGGGGTCGATCCGGGCTCAGCCTGCCGGCTGATCCGCCGACGGGCGTAGCTCCTCCAGAAGCCGCAGGACCCGACGTTCGATGTCGTCGCGGACCCGGCGGACCTCCTCGACCGGCCGATCTGCCGGATCGTCGACGGGCCAGTCCTCGTAGCGCTTGCCGGGGAAGATCGGGCACGC
>DASSVD010000232.1:0-17469 GCA_035706365.1 Nocardioidaceae bacterium | reverse complement strand
GCCTTGTAGCTCAGCACGATCTCGGGTCGCAGGTACCGGATGCCGTCGTCGGCGATCCAGGTGACCTCCTCCACCGGTGCCACCTGGCCGGGCAGGTACTTGTGCGACCAGTCGCCGGACACGTCAGGGGTCAGTGGCATGTCCACCACCCACGGCGAGGAGGCGTCGCTGCGCAGCCACAGCTGGCTGCCGGGCTCGTCCACCGTGGACCACCGCTCCCCCAGCGGGTGCAGCACTCCGCCGACGTTGTTCCAGACGTGCCACCGGCCGCGCACGAACTCGACGAACGCCGGCACGTCGCGGGCCAGCATGGACACGTCGAGATCCTCGTGAGGGCGCTGGAAGCCCGTGGCGACCTCCACCGCCCACCCGCCGACCACCCACCAGGGGCGGTCGAACCCCTGCATCTCGCGGGCGAACGCCTCGCGGGTCAACGGTGCCCATCGGCCGTACAGGTCCTGGAAGGCCCGCTCCTCCGGGTCCTGCGGCTCGGTCACACTCCGGCCAGCAGGTCGAGCACCCGGCGGGTGACCTGCTGCGCGGCCTCGGCGTCGAAGTCGGGCAGGCTGTCGTCGGTGAACAGGTGTCCGGAACCCGGGTAGACGAACAGCTCCCCCTGGCCGTCAGGGAGGCCGGACACCAGCGCACGAGCCGCGTCCAGGTCACCCTCGTCGGCGAAGAACGGGTCGCGGTCCATCCCGTGCACGTGCACCGGCACGTCCGCCGGCCACCTCGGTGCGAACTCCTCGACGGGGACGCAGGCGTGCAAGAACACCGCCCCGGCGGCGCCCGGGCGGGTCTCCGCGAGCTTCTGCGCCGGCATCACACCCAGCGAGAAGCCGAGGTAGACCAGTGGCGCGGGCAGGCCTTCGGCCGCCGCCACCCCGCGGTCGAGCAGGGCCTCGAAGCCGATCGACTGTGCATGGTCGATCCCCGCCTCCAGCGTGTCGAACGTGCGCCCCTCGTAGAGGTCGACCAGGTGCACGACGTGCCCCGCGCCCTCCAGCCTGCGCGCGAACGAGCGCAGTCCGTCGGTCAACCCCTGCGCGTGCGGAAACAGCACTACCTCAGCCATCGACATTCCCTTCACACCAGGTCACTACGTGCGCCGGTCGCGACGCGGACCACTCGGCGGACAGCATGGCGTAGTCGTCCTCGTCGCTCCACTCCCCCTTGAAGAGCTCGTTCTGCACGAGGTGGGCCTCGTGGCGCATGCCCAGGCGCTGCAGCACCCGCGCCGATGCGGTGTTGCGTGCGTCGATGCGGGCGATGACGCGACGCCACCGCAACCGCTCGAAGGCGAGCTCGAGGGCCGCCCGGGCACCCTCGGTGGCCAGTCCCCTCCCCTGGAAATCCGGGTGCAGCAGATAGCCCAGCTCTCCACCGCCATGCTCGTTGCTGCGAAGGATCAGCACGAACTCCCCCACCAGCCGGCCGGTGTCCGGCTCGAACCCCGCCAGGGTGATGCCGTCTCCGTCACGGTCCAGCCGCATCCGCTGGTGACGCTCCAGAGCCGCCCGGGCAGCGTCGGCGTCGCGCACCGGCCAGGGCAGGTAGCGGGTCACGTCCTCTCGGGCGTGCAGGTCGGCGAACGCGGCCAGGTCCTCGGGCCGGTAGGCACGCAGCTCGAGCCGCTCAGTGCGCCCCTGCAGGTCGGCCAGACTGCCGCGCCCCGCCTGCTCCCCCGCCACGCGGGTCTGCACGGGAGTGCCCCGCTCCAGGGTTCGGCTGACCGTGCACAGCCGGTCGTGGGAGCGGGCCGCTGCGTCCGGAAGGATCGACCGCGCGGCGTCTCCTCCTGGCCCCGTCGGGAACTCCACCTCCAGGTCGATCTGCAGGTCGCGCAGGTGGTTGCCGCCCTCGTCGCGGGCCTTGCGGGCCGCGCTGCGGACCTGGAACCGGTCGGGCTCGGCGCGCTTGGCGGTGATGTGGTCGACGTCGGCGGCGGTGCAGCCGGCGGCCGCAACCAGCAGCAACTCCACCGGCGTGAACGCGGTGTGGTCCTCGTCGCCGGTCCGGGTGGTGCCACTGGTGATCAGCAACGTCCCGCCACGCACGTTGGTGGCCCGGTAGCGACCGAGCCCGAGCCGCTCGAGCTCGACGTGGCGCGCGTCGGGATCCGCACTCGCGGGCGGCGGCGTACGGTCACGATTGGTCATGCCCGCACTCTGGCACAGCCCACCCCCAGGAGGTCGCATGCCGACACCGGACCCCCACCCTGGACCGCGGCCCGGGCCGCTGGTCCCGCACGATCTGCTCACGCCGGTCCTGCTCGTCGACCGGGACGTGCTCGACCGCAACCTCGCTGCCATGGCACAGCACGCCCGCGAACGCGGGCTCGCCCTGCGTCCCCACGTGAAGACGCACAAGTCCCCGCAGGTCGCGCGGCTGCAGATCGACCAGGGGGCGGCGGGAATCACGGTCGCCACCGTCAGCGAGGCGCAGGTCTTCGCCGACCACGGCTTCGACGACATCTTCATCGCCTACCCGGTCTGGGCCGACCCGGCGCGCGGCAGCCGGTTGCGGGATCTGGCCGCGCGGGTGAGCCTGACGGTCGGGGTCGACTCGACCGAGGGTGCGCACGCCCTGGCGGCTCAGCTCGGTGACCTCCGCAACCGGGTCGGCGTCCTCGTCGAGGTCGACACCGGGCACCACCGCACCGGCGTACTCCCCGCTCGTGCCGGTGCAGTGGCGGTCGCGGCCAGCCACTGTGGACTCGACGTGCGCGGAGTCTTCACCTTTCCGGGTCACAGCTACGCGCCGGGTGAGGCCGGCGACGTCGCCGCGGAGGAGGCCAGAGAGCTGACCCGTGCGGTCGCCTCGCTCGAGGAGTACGGCGTGGCCGCCCGCGTGGTCAGTGGCGGGTCCACGCCGAGCGCCTCGCACACCGGCGGCGAGGTGCTGACCGAGATGCGCCCAGGGGTCTACGTGTTCGGTGACGCGCAGCAGCTCGAGCTGGGCACCTGCGGCTGGGACGCGATCGCCCTCACCGCCGCGGCCACCGTGGTCAGCCACGGCACCGACACGGTGATCCTCGACGCCGGCAGCAAGTGCCTGGGCGCCGACCGAGCATCATGGGCCAGCGGCCACGGCCGCCTTCTGGACCACCCCGCCGCGCGCATCACCGCGCTCTCCGAGCACCATGCCACCGTCCGCTGGCCGCAGGCGGCGCTCCCCGCTCTTGGAACGCGGCTGCGCGTCGTGCCCAACCATGTGTGCAGCGCGGTCAACCTCGCCGACCAGCTGGTGGTGGTCCGTGGTGACCGGATCGAGGACGTCTGGGAGGTCAGCGCACGCGGCGCCAACACGTGACGCGGCTCAGCTCCGGCTCTGCCGCGACTCCCGGGCGTTGGCCCGCTTGATCGCGTCCACGAGCTCGTCCTTGGTCATCGAGGAGCGACCCTCGACGTCGAGCCGCTTGGCTACGTCGTACAGGTGCGCCTTGGAGGCGTTCGCGTCGACGCCCTCGGCAGTCTCGCCGCCACGTCGGGCGGACTTCTGGGACTTCTTCGCCTGCTTGTCCGAAGGGCCCTTGGCCCCCTTGGCCTCCCAATGGTCGCCGACCTTCTCGTAGCCGTGCTTGAGCGCGGCGAACGCGGTGCGGTGGGCCCGCTCCCCCTCGCCGTACTCCTCCACCGCCGAGTCGTGCGCCTTCGACCAGGTCTCCTGAGCCTTCTTGGGCGAACGCTGCAACGTCGAGGGCAACTCGTCCTTCGCGGGCATCTCAACCTCCTTGGACTGCGTCGATCACGACCCTCTCGCCTTACCCGCTTCTGCCGCGCCCATGCGGGCCCGGGCCACGTGCTGGCACTACGGTGGTGCGGTGCTGGTACGCCGACCCGACCTGGTGATCTTCGACTGCGACGGCGTCCTCGTGGACACCGAGCGGCTGACCGTCGACGTCGAGGCGCGGGTGCTGACCGAGCTGGGCTGGCCGCACACCCCCGCCGAGGTGGTGGAGCGCTGGATGGGGCGTGCGGCGAACGCGCAGCTCGACGACGTCGCCGCCCGACTGGGGACTGCGATGGCTCGACGATTCGACGAGGTCACCACCCGGGAGATCCACGACCGGTTCCGTCGTGAGCTGACCGCCGTGCCGGGAGTGCGCGAGGCACTGGACCGCCTCGACGAGGCCGGCCTCCGCTACTGCGTGGCCTCGAGTGGCTCCCACGCGAAGATCCGTCTCACCTTGGGCCTCACCGGCCTGCTCGCGCGCTTCGAGCCCGCGATCTTCAGCGCTGACGACGTCGCGCACGGCAAGCCCGCGCCCGACCTGTTCCTCCACGCCGCGTCGCGCACCGGGACCGCCCCGGTGGACTGCGTGGTGGTCGAGGACAGCGTGCACGGGGTGGCGGCCGGGGTGGCGGCCGGGATCCCGGTCCTGGGGTTCACCGGCGGGCTGGCTCCGGCCGGTGCGCTGGCCGCGGCGGGTGCGGGTGAGCTGCCCTCGATGGCGCAACTGCCGACGCTCCTCGGACTCGAGGTCGACTCCGCGTCCGGTCAGGCGGCGGTGCGGCAGTCCGCGAAGTAGGCCTCCTGGTCGAACAGCGCGGGCATCTGCTCACGCAGCAGCGGGTCGGCAACCGCCTCGCGCACCAACTGCTGGTCGGTACGCCGCAGCTGCGTGCCCTCCACCTCGTAGGTGCTGCGCCGCACGTCCCACGCGAGCACGATCCCCGGCGGCTGGTGCGCCGTGGCCCGCCAGGTCGCGATGCCGCCACCCGGGGTGCAGGTGGCCGTCGCCGGGGCCGCTCCCCCGTCTGTGGCTACGAAGCCCAGCACGGGCCGGCCGTCGACGAGGAGCTCGGACAGCCCGCCGGAACCGGCGGCGTACAGGTGCAGCAGGTAGCCGCCGCGCGGATGGTTCTTCCCGCGCAGCATCACCAGTTCCTGGCCCGAGCCACGCAGGTGCACCACCGTGGCCGACTGCAGGGGGCCCCGCACGTCGTCCACCCGGACGGCCCGGGTCGTCCCGCCGACCGTCGCCACCAGCGCGCCGGCGCAGGGCCCGTCCGCCGATGCCGGGACGAACCCGACCTTCTCCGGACGGCCGGTGCCGTCCAGGTCGGCCACCGCGACCCGGTGCGCCTGGGCCAGGGCGGGGTCCGACGTACGACAGTCGCCGAACAGCACCGCCCCACCGGCGGAGCCGTCACCGGATCCTCCTCCGGACCCGCCGGTGCCGTTCTGGCCGCCGCACGCGCCCGCCAGGACCACGACCAGCAGCGCCGCGAGCCATCCTGGCCTTCTCCGGGCACGCGCCCGAGCGGCCCGACGGCCGGCCAGCCGGTTGTGCAGCCGGCCAGCCTGCGCCGCTCGTCCATGTCCCTCACGCATGTCGGTCAGACGCGTCCGCGCGCGCGGCGGTTCCCCGGCCGCGTTGCCGCGCGCGCCCCGCGGGTGCTCGCTTAGGGTGACCGCCATGCGCTCCCTCTCCCTCGACGAGGCGCGACGCCGCGCCGACCTGATCACCGTCGCGTCCTACGACGTCACGCTCGACCTGTCCGGTGACGAGTCCAGCTTCCACTCGACGACCACCATCCGCTTCACCGCCCATCGCGCTGGCGACACGTTCGTCGACGTCAAGCCCCGTGAGCTGCGCTCCGCCCGGCTCAACGGCAGCCCTCTGGACGTCGCCACGCTCGCCGACGGGCGGCTCCCGCTGGCCGGCCTGCGCGGTGACAACGAGCTCGTGGTCGAGGCGGTGATGGGCTACCGCAACGACGGCGAGGGGCTGCACCGCGCGGTCGACCCGGCCGACGGCAGGCACTACACGTACGCGATGTCGTTCCTCGACGCTGCGCCCTCCATCTTCGCCTGCTTCGACCAGCCGGACCTCAAGGCGCCGTACACCTTCCACGTGCGCACCCCGCAGGACTGGGTGGTCGTGGGCAACGCCCGGGCCGAGCAGGTCGCGCCGGGGCAGTGGGAGCTGACCGAGTCCGTGCCGTTGTCCACCTACTTCGTCACTCTGGTCGCGGGGCCCTACCACGTGGTGCGCGACGAGCACGACGGGATCCGGCTGGGGCTGGAGTGCCGGGCCTCGCTCGCTCCGCACCTGGAGAAGGACGCCGAGGAGATCCTCACCATCACCCGGCAGTGCTTCGACGAGTTCCACCGCCTGTTCGGGGTGCGCTACGCGTTCGGCGACTACCACCAGGCGTTCGTCCCGGAGTTCAACGCCGGCGCGATGGAGAACCCCGGCTGCGTCACCTTCCGGGACCCGCTGGTGTTCACCTCGAAGGTCACCCGCTACGAGCGCACCACCCGCGCCACCACGATCGCCCACGAGATGGCCCACCAGTGGTTCGGCAACCTGGTCACGCCGCGCTGGTGGGACGACCTGTGGCTCAACGAGAGCTTCGCGGAGTACATGGGCAACCGGGTCGCCCACGACGCCACCGAGTTCACCGACGCCTGGGTCGACGTCGCGTTCGTGCGCAAGCGGTGGGGGGTCCAGTGCGACCAGCGGCCCAGCACCCACCCGGTTGCCGGCAACGGCGCCACCGACGCGCACGCGGCGCTGCAGGACTTCGACGGGATCAGCTACGCCAAGGGGTCCGCGGTGCTCAAGCAGCTCGCCGCCCGGCTCGGCGACGAGGTGTTCTTCGCCGGCGTGAGGGACCACTTCGCGCGCCACCGCTTCGGCAACGCGACCATGCACGACCTGTTCTCGTCGTGGGAGTCCGCGGGGGCCGGCGACCTGACGGCGTGGACGGACGGCTGGCTTCGTACGCCGGGCCTGGACCTGCTGCGGGCCGAGCGCACCGGCGACGGCGCGGTGCTGCACCGGGAGCCCCCGGCCGACCATCCGGCCGACCGCACGCACGCGACCTCGGTCGCGCGGCACGTGCCGGGCACCGGCTGGCTCGTGGAGCCGATCACCGTCGACGGCCCCACCGTCCGCCTGCCCCAGGTTGCCGACGAGCCGCTGGTGCTCGACGCCCGGGACCAGACCTGGGCGCGCCTGAGCCTCGATGACGTGTCGGTGGCCGCGCTGCCGGAGCTGCTGCCGGCGATGGACGACGCACTGATGCGGGCGTCCGTGTGGAACGCGGTGCGCGACTCGTGCGAGAACGCGCTGCTCTCCCCCGCCGTCACGATCGACGTGCTGGAGGCCGGGCTTCCGCACGAGACCCAGGACCTCGCCGTCGCGTCCCTGGCCCGGTTCGGCGTGGACGTGGTGGCCGCGCGCTACCTCGACGACCCGTCCGATGCCCGGGCGCGCGTTCACGCGGCCGCGGCGCAGCGGGCGCGCACGGCCCCGCCGGAGTCCGGCCTGCAGCTGGCGGCACTGCGTGCGGCCGCCGCCTCGTGCACCGACCCGGCGCTGCTGCGCTCGTGGCTGCTCGGCGAGCGTCTGCCCGAGGGCGCGGTGGTCGACCTGGACCTGCGGTGGCGGCTGCTGGTCCGGCTGGCCGTCCTCGGCGCCGTCGACCGCGCGGAGCTGCAGGAGCACCTGGACCGGGAGACGACCGCGCAATCGAAGGTGGAGCACACCAAGGCGCTCGCCGCCCTGCCCGACGAGGAGGCCAAGGCGTACGCCTGGAGCCGCTTCACCGGCGAGGTGAAGGTGTCCAACTACGAGCTGGAGGCTGCCGGCATCGGCATGTGGCAGCGTGGTCAGGAGCAGCTGACCGCCGACTACGTGCCGCGCTACTTCGCCGCACTGCCTTCGCTGCCCGAGGTGCACTCCGGCTGGGTGCTCGCCGACGCCGCGCGCGAGTTCTTCCCGGCGCTGGCGGTGAGCGAGGACACCGTACAGCTGGCCCGGACGGCGCTGGAGGGAGATCTCGACCTCAGCGTCCGTCGCGTGCTGGTGGACGAGACCGACGACCTGCAGCGGGCGCTGGGCGTCCGGCGCGCCTTCGGCAGCGGCTGCTAGGCCGGCCCCTCTCCCCCGGTTCCGGAGGGACCCTCCGGCGTCACCTTCGGGCCCTGCCTCCACGGGAGCAGGGCCCGAAGCTCGTCCACCCCGGTGCGCCATCCGTGGGCGAACGCCGTCTGCGGCACCAGGTGGTCGAGCGTGACGGTCAGCTGCAGCACGATGCCACCCACGATGAGCCCGGCGACCAGGTCGGCGAACCAGTGCCAGTCCAGGGACAGTGACGTGATCACCATCGTCACCGAGAGCACCACCACGATGCCCCACAGCGTCACGCGGGTGCGCCGCGGTGGACCGCCGTAGCGGCTGACCAGGTAGGCCATCAGCCCGTAGACCAGCACGATGTTCGAGCTGTGCCCCGAGGGGTAGGCCATCCCGCCGTTGAAGAACGACGGATCCGAGCTGTGCGGCCCCTCGCGACCGAAGCCCAGCTTCAGGATCAGCACCACCAGGTTCAGCATGAACACCGACACCGCCGCCACCACGCCCGGGCGCCACGACTCGCGCCTGCGGGCGAGGACGAACGCGATCACCCCCAGGATCGGCAGGCAGATCGCACGCTGTCCGATCCGGTCGAGCACGTGCAGGAAGGGCACCCACTGCTTGGGCGGCGGCGCGAGGTTGAAGTAGGCATCGAACTTCGCCAGCGGACCCATCGCCAGCAGGGTGAACGCGACGAACACGAGCGCCAGGAACCCGGCCAGCGCGAACCCGGAGGAGACCTCCGAGGTCCAGCCGTCGTCGTCCGGGGGATCCGGAGGTGGCCTGCGCACTCAGTGTCCTTCCCACGCGTCCGGTGGTCGCTGCCCGCCTCAAATATAGGCTGGTCGGCGTGACCCTTCCCCGACGCCCTGGCCCCTCCACCCGGGTGCGGGTCCACGACATGGTCGCCGACGCGGACCGGGTGCACGAGGACCGCCTGGCCACCGAGGAGCCGCTGGAGATCCGGGTGGCCTGGCCCGGCACGCCCGCGCGCCGGCTGTCGGTCACGATGCGCACGCCCGGGCACGACTTCGAGCTGGCGGCCGGGTTCCTCGCCGCGGAACGGGTCATCGAAACTGCTGGCGATCTACATACGGTTGCGTATTGTACAGACAATACGCTCTCCCGGGAGGAAGAGTTCAACGTCGTGACCGCGGAGCTGACCCGCCCGCCCCGGCACGACCCGGCCGAGCGCTTCTCCGGCACCGGGGCCGGCTCGGCCTGTGGCGTGTGCGGCAAGCAGAGCATCGACGACGTGCTGTCCTGCGGTCACGACGCCGACCAGGGGTCGGCCCGGCGGTGGGAAGGCTTCAGCGTGCCGTGGGACGTCGCGGTCTCCCTGCCCGACCGACTTCGCGAGGCGCAGCGGGTGTTCGCCCGCACCGGGGGTCTGCACGCGGCCGGGCTCCTCGAGGCGGACGGTACGGCGGTGGTGGTCCGGGAGGACATCGGCCGGCACAACACCGTGGACAAGGTGGTCGGCGCGCGACTGCTCGCCGGAGAGCACCCCGGCCTGCCGCTGCTGTGCGTCAGCGGCCGGATCGGCTTCGAGCTCGTGCAGAAGGCGGTCAACGCCGGCGTGGCGGTGATCGTCGCGGTCGGCGCCCCCTCGAGCCTGGCCGTGCAGCTGGCCCAGAGAGCCGGCCTGTGCGTGGTGGGCTTCGCCCGCGACCGGCGGTGTGTCGTCTATGCCGAGCCGGAGCGGGTACGTCGCTGACCCGCGTGCCTGCCGCGGACTGTCGGTGCCGCCGTTTAGCGTCGTCGTCGTGCGCATCCTCCACACCTCCGACTGGCACCTCGGGCGGTCCTTCCACCGCGAGGGGCTGCTCGACGCGCAGGCGGCCTACGTCGACCACGTGGTGCACACCGTGGAGAGCGAGCAGGTCGACCTGGTGCTGGTCTCCGGCGACGTCTACGACCGGGCACTGCCCCCGGTCGACGCGGTCGCGCTGGCCGACGAGGCGTTCAGCCGGCTCGCCGCGTCGCGCGCCCGGGTCGTGGTGACCAGCGGCAACCACGACTCCGCGCGCCGTCTGGGCTTCAACGCGCGCCTGGTCGACGCGGCGGGCGTCCACTTCCGTACGGTCGCCTCCGACTGCGCGACGCCGGTGCTGCTCGAGGACGCCTTCGGGCAGGTCGCGGTCTACGCGCTGCCCTTCCTGGAGCCCGAGGTGCTGCGCGAGCCGTGGCAGCTCGAGGAGCGCAGCCACGCCGCCGTGCTCGGCGAGGCGATGCGCCGCGTCCGCGGGGACCTGGCCACCCGACCGGCGGGCACCCGCTCCGTGGCGATGGCGCACGCCTTCGTCGCCGGCGGCGAGCCCAGCGACAGCGAGCGGGACATCTCGGTCGGCGGCGTTGCCCGGGTGCCCACGCACACCTTCACCGGGGTGGACTACGCCGCGCTGGGTCACCTGCACGGGCGGCACGTGCTGACCGAGCAGGTCCGCTACAGCGGCTCCCCGCTCGCCTACTCCTTCTCCGAGGCTGACCACGTCAAGGGCTCGTGGCTGGTCGAGCTGGGCAGACAGGGCCTGGAGGCCGTGGAGTTCGTCGAGGCACCGGTCCCCCGCCGACTCGCCCGGCTTCGCGGCACGATCGACGAGCTGCTGCACGACCCGCGCCTGGCCGCCGCCGAGGACCGCTGGGTGCAGGCGGTGCTGACCGACCCCGTCCGGCCCACCCAGGCGATGGACCGACTGCGCGCGCGGTTCCCGCACGCGCTGGTGCTGACCTTCGAGCCGCACGGCGTGGCGCCCGCAGCGGTCCCCGGCACGACGCACGACGTCCGGCGGTCCGACCACGAGATCGCCCTCGACTTCGTACGCGAGCTGCGCGGCGTGCCCGCGTCGTCGGAGGAGGCGGCCCTCCTCGCGCAGGCGTGCGAGGCGTGCCGTCCGGACCGCGAGGCCGACCGGCTGGTCGGTGGCTGATGCGGATCCACGCTCTCGAGATCGCCGCGTTCGGTCCGTTCGCCGGCACCGAGCGGATCGACTTCGACACGCTCAGCGACGCGGGCCTGTTCCTGCTCTGCGGCCCGACCGGCGCCGGAAAGACCAGCGTGCTCGACGCCGTCTGCTTCGGGCTGTACGGCGAGGTGCCTGGGGACCGCAACGCTGCGAAGCGCCTGCGCAGCGACCACGCGGACCCCACCACTCCGCCGAGCGTGATGCTGGAGGTGACGGTCGCGGGGCGCCGGCTCCGGCTGCGCCGCACGCCCGCGTGGCTGCGTCCGAAGCGGCGCGGAAGTGGCACCACCACGGCCCACGCCTCGGTGATTCTCGAGGAGCGTCGCGGTGACGAGGGATGGGTGCACCTGTCCAGCCGGCTCGACGAGACCGGGCAGCTGGTCACCGACCTGTTGGGGATGACCGTCACGCAGTTCACCCAGGTCGCGCTGCTGCCGCAGGGCCGGTTTCAGGCCTTCCTGCGGGCCCGCTCCGACGAGCGTCACAAGGTGCTGCAGCGGCTCTTCCGCACCGGCCGTTTCGAGGACGTGGAGCGCTGGCTGGTCTCCCATCGGCAGGCGCTGCGCGCTCGCAACCAGCGCCACCACGACGCGGTGGCCGCGCTGGTCAGCCGCACCTGCGAGGCGGCCGACCAGCCCTTGCCCGACGGATGGGACGTCCACGACCTGCACCAGCCGGCGGAGTCCGGACAGCTGCGCTCCTGGGCGAGCGACCTCGCGCAGAGTGCTGACGCGCGCCGGCGTCACGCCGAGGCAGCGCTCGAACAGGCAGCCGACGACGCCGCGGCGGCGCGTGAGCACCTCGAGACGGAGCGCCGCCACGCCGACCTGCGTGAGCGGCACGGCAGCGCCGCCACCGAGCTCGAGGCGCTCGACCGCGACCAGCCGGAGCGAGACCGGGAGCGCACGCGGTTGGAGCGGGCGCTCCGGGCCGGGCACGTCGTTCCCCTCGCCCGGCTCGCGCGCGAGGCCGACCGGCTGCTGGAGCGGTGCGACCGCGCCTGGCGCGAGGCTGCCGAGGGCGTACGGCAGTCGTTCGACCTCCCAGAGGACGCGGCCATATCGGAGGCCTTGCTGGTCGAGATCGAGACGGTGGCCGCGGACGAGGTCGCCGCGGCCCGTGCACTCCTGCCGCTGCAGGACGACCGGGACCGCGCCCGCGCCGACCGTGATCGTGCGCGGGGTCGCGTAGCCCGGGCCCGCGAGCAGCGGTCCTCGCTGGACGAGCAGCTGCGCCGCCTCCCCGACCAGACCGAGCAGGCCCGGGAGCGGCTCGAGCTGCTGCGCGCGGCCGCCGCGTCGGCGCCCGAGCTGGCCGAGCGCCTCGATCGCGGCGAGGGTCGCCTCGAGGCGGCCCGACGCGCCGTCGACCTGAGCGTCGAGCTGGTCACAGCCGAGGACCTGCTGCGCCAGCGGGTCGACCGCGCGCAGGAGCTGCGGGAGGCGATGCACGAGATCCGCGAGGCGCGGATCAGCGGGATGGCCGCGGAGCTGGCCGCCGCGCTGGCGAGCGGGCAGAGCTGCCCGGTCTGCGGTGCCACCGACCACCCCCGGGTGGCCCGGCCGGCGCCGGGCGCCCCCACGCGCCGAGACGAGGAGTCGGCACGCGAGGAGTTCGAGACCGCCGACTTCCACCGGCAGGCGCAGGCCGAGGCGGTCGCCACGGTGCAGCGCAACCTCGCCGTGGCGCGCGAGGGTGCCGCCGGCCGCGACGTGACAGACCTGGACCAGGAGTGCGCGCACCTGCGTGCGCAGCTGCAGGACGCGCGCAGTGCGGACTCCGCCATCGAGGTGGCGCGTGATCGGGTCGACGAGCTCGAGCGCCGCGCTACCACTGTGCGTGAGGGACGGGCCGAGCAGGACGCCGCGTTGGCCCGGGCCGAGCAGGACGAGCAGCACCACGAACGGCGCAGGTTGGCCGCGGAGGAAGCCCTGAGCGCCGCCCTGGACGGCCACGACAGCATCGAGTCACTCATCGAGCAGGCCACCTCTCGACGGCAGGTCGTCGCGACCGCGCTCGAGGCGCTCCGCCGGTCGCACGAGGCCGGTCGACGCGGTCGCGAGACCTGGGAGACCGCCGAGGCCACCGCCCGCGAGCACGGCTTCGACGACGTGGCCGCCGCGCTGGGGGCCGCGCTCTCCCCCGACGAGGCGCAGACGCTGGACGACGGGCTGCGTCACCACGACCAGGCACGGGCCCGCGTCACCGCGGTGCTGGAGGACCCGCACGTGCGGAGTGCCCTGGCTGAGCCCGTGCCCGAGGTCGACGCCGCCGCCGCCCGGTGCCGCGACGCCGAGGACCGGCTTGCCGAGGTCACCGCGACCGCACGCGCCGCTCGCAACGTCATGGCCCGCCTGGGTGAGCTCGCCACGGCGCTCGAGCAGGCCCTCACGGACTGGGAGCCGGACCGTGCCGCCCATGCCGTGGCGCGGGCCATGTCGACGTTCGCGGAGGGAAAGCACCCCGACAACAGCCTGCAGATGCGGCTGTCCGCCTACGTGCTGTCCTCCCGGCTCCGCGACGTGGTAGCGGCAGCCAACGAGCGGCTCGGCGCGATGACCGACCAGCGCTTCACCCTCGAGCACGCCGCGTCCCGCGGGGTCGGCGAGACCCGCGGCGGCCTGTCCCTGAGCATTCGGGACCAGTGGACCGGGGAGTCGCGGGACCCGGCCACGCTGTCCGGCGGGGAGACCTTCGTGACCTCCCTCGCGCTGGCGCTGGGGCTGGCCGACGTGGTCACCCGGGAGGCCGGAGGGGTGGCCATCGAGACCCTCTTCATCGACGAGGGTTTCGGATCGCTCGACCCGGAGACCCTCGACGACGTGATGGACACGCTGGACTCGCTGCGCGACGGCGGACGCGCGGTGGGCGTGGTGAGCCACGTCCCCGAGATGCGCACCCGCATCCCCACCCAGCTGCACGTTCGCAAGGGGCGCGACGGGTCCCGTGTCGAGGCGCTGCGGGTGCCGGTGTGAACGCGTCCGCGGCGCGCCGGACGGCCCCCGTCGCCGCGGTGGACATCGACGGCGTGCTCGCCGACGTGCGGCACCGCCTCCACCTCGTGGAGCAGCAGCCCAAGGACTGGGAATCCTTCTTCGCCGCGGCGCCGGCGGATCCGCTGCTGCCGCAGGGGGCGGACACGGTGCGACGTCTCGCCGAGGTGTGCCGCGTCGTCTACCTGTCCGGCCGGCCGGAGCGCTGTCGCGCGGACACCCTCGCGTGGCTGGAGCACCACGCCCTGCCGGCCGGGGAGCTGCGGCTGCGTCGGCCCGGGGACTTCCGGCCCGCGCGGATCACCAAGGTCGAGATCCTCCGCGAGCTCGCCGGCGAGACTGCGGTATCCGTCCTGGTCGATGACGATCCCGAGGTCTGCGACGCGGCGCGTGCGGCAGGCTTCGACGTACTCCCGGCGGACTGGATGGGCATGGACGAGCGGCTGCATCGAGCCCAGGAGGTCGACGGTCGCACGTGATCTCCTCCATCCGGCGCAGCGAACTCCCCCCACCCTCGGGGTGGCGTACCACCCGGCTGAGCCAGCGGGCACCCCGGTGAGTGCGCCATTTCTCCGTTTCCGCTTCCCGGGGACGGCTGTCCCCCGTAGGGTCGAACCGAGTTGCCACGGGAGAGAAGTCGCATGCCATTGAGACGGGGTTCGAGCCGCAGGGTCCATGGCCTTGCCCTCGTGGCCATGGCCGCCGTTCCCCTCGTGCTGAACACCGCCAGCCTCCCTCTGCAGGGCGACCAGCAGCCCTCGCGTCCGGCCGCTCGTCCGCCCCTGGTGATCGCGCCGGTGGCCGACGCCGCGATCAGCGCCACGCCGCCGGGTACGAGCACCGATCCGCAGCCCACCGACCTGCCCGGACAGTCCGGCACGCCCGGTGCGGTCACCGTAGCCGCGCCCAAGGGTGACCGCACGGTCACCGAGAGCGGCCTCGGCAGCTACGACATCCCGCTGGCCGCGCTCACCGCCTACAAGCGGGCGGCCTCGATCATGGCCGACGTCGCCCCCTCCTGCGGAGTCCCGTGGACCCTGCTCGCCGGGATCGGCAGGGTCGAGTCGAACCACGGTCGGTACGGCGGGGCCACGCTGGGCACGGACGGCGTCTCCGACCCGCTCATCATCGGCGTCGCCCTCGACGGCGCCGGCCCGGTCGCCGAGATCCACGACACCGACGCTGGGCTCTATGACCAGGACACCGTCTGGGACCGCGCCGTCGGACCGATGCAGTTCCTGCCCAGCACCTGGTCGGCTGCGGGCGTCGACGCGGACGGTGACGGCGTCCAGTCTCCCAACGACATCGACGACGCGACGCTGGCGGCCGCGGTGTACCTCTGCGCCGGCGGTGGCGACCTGACCGACCCCACGCAGATGCGCACGGCGTTGCTGCGCTACAACAACTCCAGCGCCTACGCCGCGCTGGTGATGGGCTACGAGGCCAGCTACCGCACCGGCGACTTCTCGGTCTCGGAGGCCACCACCCCGGTTGCTCCGGGCACCGTGGTCACCGTGATCGACGACGGCGTGCTGGACCGTACCGACCGGGCGGCCAAGCATGCTGCGAAGCACGGCCACGGCCGCACCGACGGCATCTCCGAGCCGGGCAAGAAGGGTAAAGAGGGCAAGAAGGACCGAGAGAAGGGCTCTCGGAACGACGGCAAGCCCGACAGTTGGCCGAGCGGACCGGCCGACGAGCCGAGCACCGGCCCGTGGACGCCGCCGCCGACTCAGCACGAGCCCGGCCGCGAGCCGTCTCCGGACCCGAAGGGCCCCAAGTCGCCGGGCACCCCCGGTCCCGACCGGCCCACGCCCACTGACCCGACGCCCACTGACCCGGGTCCCAGCGACCCCGGTCCGACCGGGCCCACCCCGACTGACCCCGGACCGACCGTCCCCAGCCCCACTGATCCCAGCCCCGGTGACCCCGGACCGACCGATCCCAGCCCGAGCGACCCCAGCCCTACCGAAACCGGCGATGGCTCCCCGTCGCCCGACTCCGACCCGAGCACTTCGGGTACTCCCACCCCCCCGCCGGATAGGCCCACCGGGATCTGGTCGAGCTGCGACGCCGGCTACTGCTTGAACGGGGAGCCGCTCCTGCTGGACGACGAGCTGACCGCCCGCGCAGCGGCCGGAGCGTTCGAGGACTACGAAGGCCGCGAGGTCAAGCTTCGCGTGGAGCCGATCGGCGACGGGGTCGTGGTGCACGCCGTCGAGCCGCTCTGATCCCGGCACACCGCCGACCCGTGCGGTGCGCCGCCGTGACCCTCGCCGCGTCGGCGCCTAGGCTCGGCCCCATGAGCTCAGGCGATCCGTCCCTCCGCGCGGACCCGGCCCGTGGCGGCCATGCGCGGCTGGACCCGGCCTTCACCGCGCTCCCCTACCGCAAGCTCGCCGAGGCGGCCCTCACCCGGGCGCAGGACTTCCACGTCAGCCACGCCGACTTCCGGTTCGAGCGAGTGCGTTACCAGCACATCGGGGTGCGCGACGGGCGGGTGCAGGGGGCCTCCGAGACCGAGGACGTCGGGTTCGCCGTGCGGGTGATCCTCAACGGGGCTTGGGGTTTCGCCTCCGGCGTCGTGCTCACCCGCGAGGGCGCGATCCAGGTCGCCGAGACCGCGGTGAGGGTCGCGCAGGTGGCCGCCGCGATGACCACGCGTCCGGTCCGGCTGGCGCCCGAGCCGGTGCATGCCGACGCGACGTGGATCTCGTCGTACGACGTCGACCCATTCTCCGTGCCGCTCGCCGACAAGACCGCGCTGCTGTGCGACTGGTCCGCGCGGCTGCTCGCCGCCCCAGGCGTCGCCCACGCCACGGCCGACGTGCAGATGGTGCTGGAGAACAAGTTCTACACCGACCTGAACGGCACCTCCACCACCCAGCAACGGGTCCGGCTGGACCCCGAGGCGCAGGCGCACGGAACCGACGCGTCGACCGGTCGGTTCGACTCGATGCGGACCATCGCGCCGCCGGCGGGTCGAGGCTGGGAGTACCTCACCGACGGCGTCCGCGACTGGGATGCGGAGCTCGCGCAGCTACCCGAGCTGCTCGCCGAGAAGCTCCGCGCCCCGACGGTGGAGGCCGGCCGCTACGACCTGGTGATCCACCCCTCCAACCTGTGGTTGACCATCCACGAGTCGGTCGGCCACGCCACCGAGCTGGACCGGGCGCTCGGCTACGAGGCGAACTACGCGGGCACGTCCTTCGCCACCGTGGACCAGCTCGGCAGCCTCCAGTACGGCTCGCCGGTGATGCACGTGACCGGTGACCGCACGGTCGAGCACGGGCTTGCCACGGTCGGCTACGACGACGAGGGGGTCCAGGCCCAGCAGTGGGACCTGGTCAAGGACGGAGTGCTGGTCGGCTACCAGCTGGACCGCTCCAGCGCCACCCTGCTGGACCTGGACCGCTCCAACGGCTGTGCGTACGCCGACTCGCCCGGCCACATCCCGATCCAGCGGATGGCGAACGTGTCGCTGCAGCCGGCCCCGGACGCCGCAGGCGGAGCGCCCGGGCCCAGCACCGAGGACCTGATCGGCGGGGTGGAGCGCGGGATCTACGTCGTCGGAGACAGGTCCTGGAGCATCGACATGCAGCGCTACAACTTCCAGTTCACCGGCCAGCGCTTCTATCGCATC
>DASSVD010000231.1:0-11471 GCA_035706365.1 Nocardioidaceae bacterium | reverse complement strand
CATCGCAACCCGTCCACGGGGCGTTACGAATCAAACTAATTCATTGGCTATCAAACACACTGTTGAGTTCTCAAACATCGAACGCACACCACAAACCAGCCTCACAACCAGCCCGCGGGGCAACCCGATCAACCTTACCGGTTACCGGCCTCAGCGGCAAATCCGCCTCCGGGGCCTCCCGGCCCCACACACGTCTCTGCGCCGGGATGATCCGAGGACGCTTGCGCGCGCCCGAGCCATCTCGTGCTGAGAGGGAGTGGGTTTCGCCCCGGGGCCGGCCGCCCGGCCCGTAGGCCTTGCGTCCCGCCGCTCCGTGGCGACGACGAGAAAACTACGCAACCGTGCGGGCGGAGTCAAATCCGGGGTCCGAGCACGCGCGAGCCCCCGTGAACGACCCTCCATCGGTGGGGGCGGAGGGGTCCACGGGGGCTCGGGTCTCGACCAGCTCGACCGGCCGAAAGGTCTCGACAGGCTCGACCGACCGGGTCGAGGGGTCAGTCCTGGCCGCGCAGGATGGCGAGGATCCGCAGCATCTCGATGTAGATCCAGATGATCGTCACCGTCAGTCCGAAGGCTGCCCGCCAGGACTCGACCTCGGGCAGCCCCGCGGCGACGCCGCGTTCGACGAAGTCGAAGTCGAGGATCAGCATCAGCACGCCGAGACCCAGCCCGACGAAGCTCATCACCAAGCCGAGGGTGCCGAACCCGTTGAAGCCGATGGCGTGGCCGAAGAGCTTCAGCACGAAGTCCAGCAGGGTCACCGCGACGAAGCCGAACATCGCTGCCACCACGAAGGTCCGGAACTTCTGGCCCACGGTGATGTCGAAGAAGGTGTACGCCGCGAGCGTGCCGGCCACCGCAGCCACGGTGCCGATCACCGCCCCCACCACGACCCCGTCGTAGAGCGACTCGAAGGTCTTGCTCATCGCCCCGACGAACAACCCCTCGGCCACGGCGTAGGTCAGCACCAGTCCCGGCGAGATACTGCGCTTGAACGAGAGGACCAAGGCGATGCCCAGGCCGGCGAACGCGCCGCCCATCCACGCCAGGGTCAGCATCTGCGGCGGCAGGAACACCCAGGTCAGCGCGGCGGTCAGCGCGACCAGGCCCAGGGTGATGCCGGTCTTCTGCACCACCGAGTCGATGGTCATCGGCCGGGTCTGCGCAGGGGCCCCCGGCGGCGCGCCGGTGCTCCAGGTCGACGGGTCGGAGTAGCCGGTCTGCGTGCCGTAGCCGGTGTGGCTCCCGCCGTTGCCGGCGTACGTCTGGTTTCCGTAGATGTTCGTGGACCCACGGCCGTTGAAGCCGTCGGACCGGGCGAACACCGGGTTGCTGCTCTGCATCGTGTGGTCTCCTCCTTGGAGGCCGGTGGTGGCCACCGACCTGGCGGCCACGGGATCCCTGCCATCGTACGGATGCCCAACCGAAGAACGGCCGGCTCGAGCGGACTGTTCCCGAATCGTGGTGCGGTGCGAGGCCGTGGCTCCCGTCGAGCCAGCAGTGGTACCCCCGGTGGGACTCGAACCCACACTGAAAGGTTTTTAAGACCTCTTCCTCTGCCGTTGGGATACGGGGGCCGGGCAGGTCAAAGATAGGTCTTGCGCCGGTGGATCGCGTGCGCGCCGGCGACCCGGTCGACGAAGAGCAGGCCGTCGCAGTGGTCGATCTCGTGCTGCAGGGCGCGCGCCTCGAAGGCCTCGGCCTCGATCTCCACCGGCTCCGCGTCGCCCGGGAGCTCACCGCGCACCACCAGCCGGGACGCCCGCTTCACGTCGCCGGTGAGGTCCGGGACGCTCATGCATCCCTCTCGGGCCTTCTGGTTGCGCGAGGCCTCGACCACCACCGCGTTGCACAGCACGAAGGTTCCGTGGTGGGCGCGCGTCTTCGGGTGCGCGGAGACGTCGACGCAGAACACCGTCGCCGCGACCCCGACCTGGGGCGCCGCGAGACCGACACAGCCGGGTGAGACCCGCATCGTGGCCACCAGGTCGGCGGCCAGCTGGACGACGTCCGCGTTGCGCGGATCCACCGGGCTGCTCGGTCGCGACAGCACGGCCGCCGGTGTGCGCACCACGTCCAGCACGCGCCCGGAGACGCCGAGAGCGTGCTCGGTCCACCGGCCGACCGGATCGTCGACCAGGCTCGAGGTCACAGGTCGTCGCTCTCGACCTGTCGCAGATGGACGTCGACGCCCAGCCGCTCCGCCGCTGCCCGCAGCACCGCGCGCAGCTCGTCGAGGTCGGCCGCCGGCGGCAGGTCCACCTCGGCGACCAGCAGGTACATCTCGCCGGCCAACCGCGTGGTCAGGTCGGTGATGTTGCCGTGCGCCCGCGCGACCTCGGCGGCGACCGCGGACACGATGCCGGGACGGTCCCCGCCGTGCACGGTGAGGACGTACGTCGTACCCACCGGTTCCGAGGCGTCCTCGACCGGCACCTCGCGCACGGACACCGTCAGCGTCCCGTCCTCGCCGAGCGGCGCCAGCGCCTGCTCGACCTCGGACCCGCCTACCTGGCCGGCGCAGATCAGGGTCATCGCGAAGTGGCCGCGCAGCAGGGTCATCGAGGAGTCCTCGAGGTTCAACCCGAGGTCGGCGAGGATGCCGGTGGTCCGGGCGATGATGCCGGGTCGGTCGTGGCCGAGGACAGTGATCGCGAACGTGGTCACCCGTCGGATCCTTCCACGAGACCGGCGATCGCGGCTGCCCGGGCGAGAACGGCGTCCAGCATGGGTTCGGTCAGCTTGCCGGTGAAGGTGTTCTGCTGCGAGGGGTGGTAGCTGCCCAGCAGCCGCACCGGCGTCCCGTCCGGCGAGGTCACGATCGCCTCGGCGGCGTGGCCGAACCGCGGCTTGGGGCGCGGCACGGCGTACCCGAGGGCGCGGAAGGTACGCAGCGCGGCGTCCCAGCCGTACGAGCCGAGACAGACCACGGCGCGCACGGTGGGCGCGATGAGGGACACCTCACGCAGCAGCCACGGGGAGCAGGTGTCCCGCTCCGTCACGGAAGGCTTGTTGTCGGGCGGAGCGCAGCGCACCGTGGCGATCATCCGCGTGCCGACCAGCCGCTGCCCGTCGCCCGCGTGCATCGAGGTGGGCTGGGTCGCCAGCCCCACCCGGTGCAGCGCGGCGAACAGCCAGTCGCCGGACCGGTCGCCGGTGAAGATCCGGCCGGTGCGGTTGCCGCCGTTGGCCGCCGGGGCGAGCCCGATGATCAGGACGCCTGGCGCGGTGTCGCCCCAGCCCGGCACGGGGCGCCCCCAGTACGGCTCTGCGGCGAACGAGGCGCGTTTGGTCTCGGCGACGTCCTCGCGCCACCGAACCAGCCGCGGACATGCGCGGCAGGTGCTGCTGGCGGCGTCCACCTCGTCGAGGTCGGCGGAGCGAGCCAGCCGGCGTACCGCCGCCGGGGTGCGCGCGACCGGGGTGGTCGGTGTCGCCGGGTCCTCCGGCCAGCCCGTGCCTGGCGGGACCGGCGAGGCGAACGGCTGCCCCGTCACCGGATGCGGAAGTACGTCGCCTCGCTCCGGTCCCACCTGCTGTCCCATGCCCCCCACCCTCTCAGGCGACCGACCAGGCGATGCCGTCCAGGATGTCGGCCTCGGAGATGAGCAGGCTGGCCGTGGTGGTGTGCTCGAGGATCCGGTCGAGGATCAGCGCGCCCGCCCCGATCACGTCGGCACGGCCCGGGTGCATGTAGGGCAGAGCCCTGCGCTCGTCGTGGGTCATCGCCACCAGCCGGGAGATCGCCGCGCGGACGCGGTCCACCGGAAGGTCGGCGTGGTGGATGGCGGCCCGGTCGTAGCCGGGCAGGTCGAGGGTGGCCGCGGCCACGGTGGTGATCGTTCCGGCCACGCCCACGAGCGTGCGAGCTCCGTCCAGGGGCACCTGCCCGGCCACCGAGTCCAGTGCCGCATCCACGGTCGTCGCCGCCTGCCGCAGCTCGTCGCCGGTCGGCGGATCGGACCGCAGGAGCCGCTCGGTCAGCCGCACCGACCCCACGTCCAACGACCGCGCAGCACGCACCTGCCCGTGCCCGTCGCCAAGGATCAGCTCGGTCGACCCTCCACCGATGTCGACGACCAGGTGGGGAGGCCGGTGGTCCGGGGACAGGGCGCGGGTCGCGCCGGCGTACGACAGCCGTGCCTCTTCCTCGCCGGTGACCACCTCCGGGCGCACGCCGAGCCGCTGCTCGACGCCGCCGAGGAACACCTCGGCGTTCTCCGCGTCGCGGGCCGCCGACGTGGCGCAGAACCGCAGCGCGCTGATGTCGTGGGCCGCGATCGTCGTGGCGTACTCGTCGACCGCCGCGAACACCCGCTCGAGCGCCTGCTCCGCGAACCGTCCGGTGCGGTCCACGTCCTGCCCGAGCCGGACCATCCGCATCTCGCGGACCAGCTCGTGCTCGGCCCCGGTCGCCGGGTCGAGATCGGCGACCAACAGCTTGATGGTGTTGGTGCCGCAGTCGACGGCCGCGACTCGGCTCACCGGCCGGCCCCGGGGTTCGAGGCCGTGTCGCCTTCTCCCGCGCGATGCTGGACATCCTGTGGATCCTCGGGCTCCACGCACGGCCCGCCGGACCAGTACTCCCCCAGCCGCTCCAGCACCTCGTCGCCGAGCGGGTTCACTCCCGGGCCCTGGGCCAGCGCCTGCGCGGCCAGCACGTGCAGGCACTTGACCCGGTCCGGCATGCCGCCGGCGGAGACACCGGCGATCTCGGGAACCTCCCCGAGCGTGGCGCGGTAGGCGAGGTAGGACTCGTGAGCGCGGCGGTAGGCGGCGGCGAGCCCCGGATCCTGCTCGAGCCGCTCGGTCATCTCCCGCATCAACCCGGAGGCTTCCAGGGTGCCGATCGCCGACGTCGCTCGCGGGCAGGTCAGGTAGAAGGTGGTCGGGAAGGGGGTGCCGCCTTCCAGCCGGGGCTGGGTGGTGACCACGTCCGGGTTGCCGCAGGGGCACCGGTGCCCGACCTCGTGGATGGCGCGCGGGGGACGGCCGAGCTGCCGGCCGACGGCCTCCTCGTCGCCGGGCCGCAGCGGTTCCGCACTCACCGGTCGGCCGGGCGCGGGGCCCGGATCCGGTCGACCGGTTCCGGCTTGTCCTGGGGCGGCGTGCCCGCTGCCTCGACCGACCCCCACACCCGCTGCCACCAGGCCCGGCCCTGGGACCCGTCGTCGACGGGTGCCTCGGTCAACGAGTCGTCCCCGGACAGAGGCTCGCCGTCCTCGTCGATCACCTGGTAGCTGGTCTCCCCGATCTTCACCCAGCCGAGCCGCTCACGAGCCTGGGCTTCGATGAAGGCGGGATCCTTCCAGCGCTTCTGCTCCCGCTCGAGCGTGTCGATCGCGGCCTGTGACTCGGCGATGCTCGTGCGCAGGCCGTCGATGTGATGCTTCTGCTCCAGGTAGGCGCGCAGGCTGGAGGCGTAGGACACCCCGAGCACCGCGAGCACGAGCACCAGCACGACGGCGCGGCCGGTGAAGCGAGGGCGGCGCGGCTCAGCGGGCCGGCCAGAGCGCGGGGGTACGCCGTGCTGGCGTGCGCGTCCGCTCCCGCTGCTCCGTCCGTGACCGCTGCCCGGCCGGGCGCCCGGTCGGGACGTCGCGCGAGCACCCCGGCGGTCTGCCCCACGCGATGCGCTACGCGCGCGGCTCGACGGGGCAGGTCCGCGTGCGGAGGAGCGGTTGTCGGGCACGGTGGGCCTAGGAGCGATCGGCGTCGAGCAGGCGGGGGAACGCGGCGCGACCGGCGTACCGTGCGGCGTCGTCGAGCTCCTCCTCGATGCGCAGCAGCTGGTTGTACTTCGCCACGCGCTCCGAGCGGGCCGGCGCGCCGGTCTTGATCTGGCCGCAGTTCGTGGCTACCGCCAGGTCGGCGATGGTGGTGTCCTCGGTCTCGCCCGAGCGGTGGCTCATCATGCAACGGAAGCCCGAGCGGTGCGCCAGATCGACGGCGTCGAGCGTCTCGGTGAGCGAGCCGATCTGGTTCACCTTCACCAGCAGCGCGTTCGCGGAGCGCTCGTCGATGCCGCGCTGCAGCCGCTCGACGTTGGTGACGAACAGGTCGTCGCCGACGATCTGGGTCCGCTCGCCGAGAGCGGTGGTCACCGTGGCCCAGCCGGCCCAGTCCTCCTCGCTCATCGGGTCCTCGATGGACACGATCGGGTAGGCGTCGACCAGGTCGGCGTAGTAGGCCTGCATCTGGTCGGCCGAGCGCGCCTGCTTCTCGAACTGGTAGGCGCCGTCGGTGTAGAACTCGGTGGCGGCCACGTCGAGGGCCAGGGCGATGTCCTCGCCGATGGTCAGGCCCGCCTTCTCCACGGCGGCCACGATCAGGTCCAGCGCGTCGCGGTTGGAGGGCAGGTCCGGCGCGAAGCCGCCCTCGTCGCCGAGCCCGGTGGACAGGCCACGGTCCTTCAGCACGCCCTTGAGAGCGTGGTAGACCTCGGCGCCCTGCCGGAGGCCCTCGCGGAAGGTGGCCGCGCCGATCGGCGCGATCATGAACTCCTGGACGTCCACACCCGTGTCGGCGTGGGCGCCGCCGTTGAGGATGTTCATCATCGGCACGGGCAGCAGGTGCGCGTTGGGCCCGCCGAGGTAGCGGAACAACGGCAGCTCCGCGGAGTCCGCGGCGGCGCGCGCCACGGCGAGGGAGACACCCAGGATGGCGTTCGCTCCCAGGTTCGCCTTGTTGGGGGTGGCGTCCAGGTCGAGCAGTCGCTGGTCGACCAGGCGCTGCTCGGAGGCTTCGAACCCGACCAGCTCGGGGCCGATCGAGTCGAGCACCGCCTGCACCGCGCGCTCCGTGCCCTTGCCGCCGTAGCGGGAGCCGCCGTCTCGCAGCTCCACCGCCTCGAACGCGCCGGTCGAGGCGCCGGACGGGACGGCCGCCCGGCTGATGGTCCCGTCGTCGAGGGCAACCTCGACCTCGACGGTGGGGTTTCCGCGGGAGTCGAGAATCTCCCGCGCGCCGACAGCCTCGATGGACGCCACTGATGCTGCTCCTCGTGTTGCTCGATCTCGGTCGGCCCCAGCCTAACCGCGCCCGGCCGCATCACCGGGCAGGGCTCGCCCCTCGTGGCACACTCCTCGCCATGTCAGCCGACCCCGCCGACGACGGCGCTTACGAGACCGCACCCGCCCGCTCTGCCTGGCACGCCGGCGTCCCGATCGGCGAGCGCGTCTCGGCGCAACCGCTGCTCGAGTCGCCGTTCGTCCCGTTCGAGGGCGATGTGCGGATGGCCGCCCTCGAGCCGATGCAGGTCCCCGAGCGGCCGCGGCACGGCTTGCTGGACCCGACCGAGTGCTTCCACTGCACCACCGGTACCCGCGAGGCCATCTGGCGCGACGAGCACTGGCACGTGGGCAGCCCGCCCAGCTTCGGCCTCCCGTTCGTGGCCGGGCTGGCGCCGAACCGACACCTGATGCTGCACGAGCTCGACGGCCCGGTCCTCGCCTCGATGGGCGAGATGATCCAGCGGCTGGCCGGCGCGATCCAGCGTCTCGACGGGGTGGCCCGCACCCACTTCTCCCGGTGGGGTGACGGCAGCGCCCACTTCCACATGCACTTCCTGGCCCGCCCGCTCGGCATGATGCAGGGCCGTGGACCGGTGCTCGCGTTCTGGGACGACGTACTGCCACCGGTCGGTCCCGACCTGGTCGCGTCGCACCGGAAGCAGGTGGCCGCTGCGCTGGCCGAGGGAGGTGGCGAGGCGCTGGTGTGAGCGGAGTCGACGGCCGGGCGGCTCAGCGTTCGGCGGCGCGAACGGCGTCGGCGAGGCGACGGACGGCGGCCCGGAGCTCCTGCTCGGGATCCAGTCCCGCGGCCCGAGCCTCGACGACAAGGCGGAGCAGCCGGTCTCCGAGGGTCTCGACAGGCTCGACCGGCCGGGGGGTCTCGACCGGCCCGGGGGTCTCGACCGGCCGGACGCCGACCTTGGCCGCACGGCCGAGCACCTTGTCGGCGAGGGCCAGCGCCGGGAGTGCCACCGGGATGCCGTCGAGCACCGAGGTGCGCGACTTCTCCGCCGCCTTGAGCACCTCCCAGCTCGCCTCGACGTCGTCCACCGACACCGGATCGGCATCGGCCGGCCGGGCGAAGACGTGCGGGTGCCGGTGCACCAGCTTGTCCACGATGCCGCCGGCGACGTCGTCGATGGTGAAGCCGGCGTCGCCGGCCTCGGCCGCGATGCGTGCGTGGAAGTAGACCTGCAGCAACAGGTCGCCCAGCTCCTCGAGCAGGTGTGGGTAGTCGCCGGTCTCGATCGCCTCGAGCGTCTCGTAGGACTCCTCGAGCAGGTAGCGCGCGAGGGAGCGGTGGGTCTGCTCGCGGTCCCAGGGGCAGGAGGTGCGCAGCCGGTCCATCACCGTGACCAGGTCCAGCAGCCTGGCGCCGGGCACGTCGTAGGAGCCGTGCAGCACCTCCACCTCCGCGGCCGTGTCCCCCTCCACCAGGGCGGTCGCCAGCTCGGTCGGCAGGCGCTCGGCCTCCTCGTCCGTGGCCAGCCACACGAGCCGCTCACCGGACAGGTCGAGCAGGGCACCCGTGCCGGTGGAGAGCACGTCGGGCAGCACCTCCACGCGGTGCCCCGCGGCGACCACCGCCCGGACCAGCGGCGCGCGCTCGGTCGAGGCGAGCACCCGCTCGGCGCCTGCGATCGCCTGCCAGGCCGCCCAGGTCAGCAGCCCCGGTGCGACCCGGGGCGAGGTGATCAGGAGGGTGAGCTGCATCGTTGCGACGCGGGGAGCGCGGCGACGAACGCCGGACCCGGCTGCGCGGTGTCGCCGGCACGGGCCGACTTCGACTCGGCCACCGACAGCGAGGAGCCGCCGGGCTTCAGGGTGCCGTTGGTGTAGTCGCCGTAGCGCGGGTCCACCTCGATGTCGAGGTCCTGGACGAACTTCTGCCGCAGCCGCTGCCCCTCCGCGAGCGCCTCGTCGTCGGTGACGCCGGTCTTTCCCTGCTCGCGCAGCGACTGGCGGCCGATCTCGATCAGCATCACCTGGCCGGAGGCGTACTCGCGCAGCGCCTCCCGGTAGGCGTCGCGCTGCTCCGCGGGCAGCGCCTGGATAAGCGGCTCGTTCTGCGCGAGCGCCTGGGAGACCAGGGCACTGTCCGGCTCGACGCCGCGCGCCTCACCGAACAGGTGCGAGAGCCGGGCGTCCAGCAGGATCTGCAGCGCACCCTGACGCGTCCCGCGGGTGGCGAAGTCCTGCGGTGCGCCACTCGCCTGCGCGCCCTTGACGTTGGCCGTGCACAGCGCGGCGGCCAGGTCGTCGACCGACTCGTGCCCGATCGTGGTCGATCCGACGACGGCGGCCGCTCCGGGGTGCAGCCCACCGCAGCCGGACAGCAGCAGCGCGGCGGCCGCGGCGAGCCCGGCCAGGCGACGGGTGCGGCTCGCCCGGCGCGGGGCGGGATGACTCCCGGAGGTCCGGTCGCCACGAGTGCGGCGGGTCCCTGCAACGGTCACAAACGTCTCCTAGCTCTGCGGTGCAGCGGCCCCGGCGGGGTCGATGACGCTGTCGATCACGGCCCGCGCCCACGCCAGCAGCGGCTCGTCGCGCACCGGCGGCGCGCCCACGACCCTGGACGTGGGGCGAGGCACGAGCATCGTACGCACGGCCGCCTTCACCACGGACTTCGGGTACATCCGGTCCAACCGCACCTTCACCGAGTCCGGCAGGTTGACGGGGGCGAAGCGGACGTACTTGCCCTGCAGGGTGACCTCGCGCAGGCCGGCCTGCCGGGCCCGCGCCCGGAACCTCGCCACCTCCAGCAGGCTGGCCACCGCGGCGGGAGGCTCGCCGTACCGGTCCACCAGCTCCTCGCGGATCAGGTCGACGTCCTCGTCCGCGCGGACCTCGGCCAGCCGCTTGTACATCTCCAGCCGGAGCCGCTCGCTCTGGATGTAGTCGTGCGGAAGGTGGGCGTCGATCGGCAGCTCGATCTTGGTCTCGACGAGCTCCTCGTCCTCGCCGGCGCCGCCGCGGAACTCCTGCACCGCCTCGCCGACCAGCCGCACGTAGAGGTCGAAGCCGACGTCGGCGATGTGCCCCGACTGCTCCCCGCCAAGCAGGTTCCCGGCGCCGCGGATCTCCAGGTCCTTCATCGCGATCGCCATGCCGCCGCCGAGGTCGGAGTGCTGGGCGAGGGTGGCGAGGCGCTCGTGCGCGGTCTCGGTCAGCGGCTTGTCGGCCGGGTAGAGGAAGTAGGCGTACGCCCGCTCGCGGCCGCGCCCGACCCGGCCGCGCAGCTGGTGCAGCTGGGAGAGGCCCAGCATGTCGGCGCGCTCGATGACCATGGTGTTCGCGTTGGACACGTCCAGCCCGGACTCGACGATGGTGGTGCACACGAGCACGTCGAAGCGCTTCTCCCAGAAGTCGACCATCACCTGCTCGAGCTGGTGCTCCCCCATCTGGCCGTGCGCCACCGCGACGCGAGCCTCGGGCACCAGCTGCCGGATCCGGGCGGCGGCCTTCTCGATGGTGCTGACCCGGTTGTGGATGTAGAAGACCTGGCCCTCGCGCAGCAGCTCGCGGCGTACCGCGGCGGTGACCTGGCGGTCCTCGTAGGCACCGACGTAGGTCAGCACCGGGTGCCGCTCCTCGGGCGGGGTGGTGATCGTGGACATCTCCCGGATGCCGGTGATCGCCATCTCCAGCGTCCGCGGGATGGGCGTCGCCGACATCGCCAGCACGTCGACGCTGGTGCGCAGCCGCTTCATCTGCTCCTTGTGCTCGACCCCGAAGCGCTGCTCCTCGTCCACGATGATCAGGCCGAGGTTCTTCAGCTTGATGTCGGGATTGAGCAGCCGGTGCGTGCCGATCACGATGTCCACGCTGCCCTCGGCCAGCCCGTCGAGCACCGCCTGCGCCTCGGCGTCGGTCTGGAAACGGGACAGCCCCTTGAGCACGACCGGGAAACCGGACATCCGCTCGGCGAAAGTCGAGAAGTGCTGCTGGACCAGCAGCGTGGTCGGCACCAGCACGGCGACCTGCTTGCCGTCCTGCACCGCCTTGAAGGCCGCACGCACCGCGATCTCGGTCTTGCCGTAGCCGACGTCGCCGCAGACCAGCCGGTCCATCGGGACCTGGCGCTCCATGTCGCGCTTGACCTCGTCGACGGTGGTGAGCTGGTCCTGGGTCTCCACGAACGGGAAGGCGTCCTCGAGCTCGCGCTGCCACGGGGAGTCCGCGCCGAACGCGTGCCCCTGGGTGGCCTGCCGCGCCGCGTAGAGCTTGATCAGCTCGGCGGCGATCTGCTTGACCGCCTTGCGCGCGCGGCCCTTGCGGCGTGCCCAGTCCGCTCCGCCGAGCCGGTCCAGCGACGGTTGCTCCCCGCCGACGTAGCGGGTGACCTGGTCGAGCTGGTCGGCGGGCACGTAGAGCCGGTCGCCGGGCTGGCCGCGCTTGGACGCGGCGTACTCGATGACGAGGTACTCGCGGGTGCCCTTCGCCTGCCCGGTGCCGACC
>DASSVD010000230.1:0-23135 GCA_035706365.1 Nocardioidaceae bacterium | reverse complement strand
TGCGACAAGTCGCTGCCCGGCATGCTGATGGCCGCCGCCCGGCTCGACCTCGCCTCGGTGTTCCTCTACGCCGGGTCGATCATGCCCGGCCAGGTCGACGGTCGCGACGTCACCATCATCGACGCCTTCGAGGCGGTCGGTGCCTGCCTGGCCGGTCGGATCACCCGCGACGAGGTGGACCGCATCGAGCGGGCCATCTGCCCGGGGGAAGGGGCCTGTGGCGGGATGTACACCGCGAACACGATGGCCTCCGTGGGCGAGGCGCTGGGCATGTCGCTACCGGGCTCGGCCGCGCCGCCGGCGGTGGACCGACGGCGAGACGGCTTCGCGCACCGCTCCGGCGAAGCCGTCGTCGGGATGTTGCGCAACGGCATCACCGCCCGCCAGATCATGACCCGGGAGGCGTTCGAGAACGCCATCGCGGTGGTGATGGCGCTGGGTGGCTCCACGAACGCGGTGCTGCACCTGCTCGCGATCGCGCGCGAGGCCGACGTGGACCTGACCCTCGACGACTTCAACCGGGTCGGCGACACGGTGCCGCACCTCGGCGACCTCAAGCCGTTCGGACGCTACGTGATGAACGACGTGGACAAGGTCGGCGGCATCCCGGTGGTGATGAAGGCGCTGCTGGACGCGGGCCTGCTGCACGGTGACTGCCTCACCGTCACCGGCCGGACGATGGCGGAGAACCTCGCCGAGATCGCGCCGCCCGACGTGGACGGCACGATCATCCGCGAGCTGGCCCGGCCGATCCACAAGACCGGCGGCCTGACCATCCTCAAGGGTTCGCTCGCGCCGGAGGGTGCGGTGGTGAAGTCGGCCGGCTTCGACGACGAGGTCTTCGAGGGCACCGCGCGCGTCTTCGACGGCGAGCAGGCGGCGATGGACGCGCTGGCCGCCGGGCGGATCACGGCGGGGGACGTGGTGGTGATCCGCTACGAGGGGCCCAAGGGCGGGCCGGGGATGCGGGAGATGCTCGCCATCACCGGCGCGATCAAGGGCGCCGGACTCGGCAAGGACGTGCTGCTGCTGACCGACGGCCGGTTCTCGGGCGGTACGACGGGGCTCTGCGTGGGTCACGTGGCCCCCGAGGCGGTCGACGGCGGCCCGATCGCCTTCGTCCGCGACGGTGACCCGATCCGGCTGGACGTCGGCCGGCGGACCCTCGACGTGACCGTCGACCCCGAGGAGCTGGCGGCACGGCGCGACGGGTGGGCGCCGCAGCAGCCGAAGTACACGCGAGGCGTGCTGGGCAAGTACGCCAAGGTGGTGCAGTCCGCGGCGCACGGGGCGATCTGCGGCTGACCGTCCCGCACGCGCACCACCGCCAGGCGCCCATCATGCAAGATCGCTGTCTTGCATGATGGGACGCATGGGAGACTCGGTTGACGAGGGAACGGTCGAACCGCGACGGTATGTGCCATGCGTTTGGACATTCTCGTACGCACGCGACGCACCTGCTGAGCGGCTGGACACCAGCCACCAGGTCGCGTCACCCCTCGCCTGCCCACCGGGCCGAGGGGTTTTTTGTTGGAACGACGGGGTCGAACCACGAGGAAGGTCACTATGAGCGAGCAGGTCACCGGCGCGCAGAGCCTGATCCGGGCACTGGAGTCCGCGGGAGCCGAGAACGTATTCGGCATCCCCGGCGGCGCCATCCTTCCCGCCTACGACCCGTTGTTCGACTCCACCCGGATCCGGCACATCCTGGTCCGCCACGAGCAGGGCGCCGGGCACGCCGCACAGGGGTACGCCGCCGCCACGGGCAAGGTCGGGGTGTGCATGGCCACGAGCGGACCGGGCGCCACCAACCTGGTCACCCCGCTGGCCGACGCGCACATGGACTCGGTCCCGCTGGTGGCGATCACCGGCCAGGTGGCCAGCGGGGCGATCGGCACCGACGCCTTCCAGGAGGCCGACATCCGCGGCATCACCATGCCGGTCACCAAGCACAACTTCCTGGTCACCGACCCTGCCGAGATCCCGCGCACCGTGGCCGAGGCCTTCCACATCGCCTCGACCGGCCGTCCCGGGCCGGTGCTGGTCGACGTGTCCAAGGACGCGCTGCAGGCCCGGACCACCTTCGAGTGGCCGACCGAGCTGCAGCTGCCCGGCTACCGGCCGGTGACGCGGCCGCACGCCAAGCAGGTGCGGGAAGCGGCCAAGCTGATCCTGGAGTCGCGCCGCCCGGTGCTCTACGTCGGCGGCGGCGTGATCCGCGCCGGCGCGGCCAAGGAGCTGCGCGTGCTCGCGGAGATGACCGGGATCCCGGTGGTGACCACGCTGATGGCCCGCGGCGCCTTCCCCGACAGCCACCCGCAGCACCTCGGGATGCCGGGGATGCACGGCACCGTCGCCGCGGTCGCCGGGCTCCAGCGCTCGGACCTGATCATCAGCCTGGGGGCCCGCTTCGACGACCGGGTCACCGGCAACCTGGACTCGTTCGCGCCGAACGCGAAGGTGGTCCACGCCGACATCGACCCGGCCGAGATCGGCAAGAACCGCCATGCCGACGTGCCGATCGTGGGCGACTGCCGCGAGGTGATCGCCGACCTGGTGGTCGCCCTCCAGGGCGAGTCCGACGCCGGCAACAGCGGCGACTACGAGGCCTGGGTCCAGTTTCTGGCCGGCGTGAAGCAGAAGTACCCGCTCGGCTACGACCAGCCCACCGACGGTTCGCTGGCGCCGCAGTACGTCATCGAGCGGCTGGGCCGGATCGCGGGCCCGGAGGCGGTGTACGTCGCCGGCGTCGGGCAGCACCAGATGTGGGCCACCCACTTCGTCGGCTACGAGCACCCCAACACCTGGATCAACTCCGGAGGCCTGGGCACCATGGGCTTCTCGGTGCCCGCCGCGATGGGCGCCAAGGTCGGCCGCCCCGACGCCACGGTGTGGTCGATCGACGGCGACGGCTGCTTCCAGATGACCAACCAGGAGCTGGCCACCTGCGCGATGGAGGGCATCCCGATCAAGGTCGCGGTGATCAACAACGACGCGCTGGGCATGGTCCGCCAGTGGCAGACCCTGTTCTACAACGAGCGCTACTCCAACACCGACCTGCAGCGGGTCCAGGCGGCGGGCGCGACCGCGACGCGGCGGATCCCGGACTTCGTGAAGCTGGCCGACGCCTACGGCTGCGTGGGGCTCTCGTGCGACTCGCCGGGCGAGGTGGACGCGACGATCACCAAGGCGATGGAGATCGACGACGTCCCGGTCGTGGTGGACTTCCGGGTGCACCGCGACGCGATGGTGTGGCCGATGGTCGCGGCCGGCACCAGCAACGACGACATCAAGTTCGCCCGGGACATGGCTCCCGAGTTCGACGAGGATGACCTGTGAGGGAGACCCAGATGAGCAAGCACACCCTCTCCGTCCTGGTGGAGAACAAGCCCGGCGTGCTGGCCCGGATCGCGGGGTTGTTCAGCCGGCGCGGGTTCAACATCGACTCGCTGGCGGTCGGCCCCACCGAGCACCCCGAGGTGTCGCGGATGACGATCGTGGTCAACGTCGAGGAGTCCCCGCTCGAGCAGGTCACCAAGCAGCTGAACAAGCTGGTCGAGGTGATCAAGATCGTCGAGCTGGACGGCCAGGCCTCCGTCGCCCGGGAGCTGCTGCTGGTCAAGGTCAAGGCCGACGCCACCACGCGCGGGCAGGTGCTCGAGACCGTCCAGCTCTTCCGGGCCAAGGTGGTCGACGTCGCGCCGGAGGCGGTCACCATCGAGGTCACCGGCAACGCCGAGAAGCTCGAGGCGTTCATGCGCGTGCTCGAGCCGTTCGGAGTCCGCGAGCTGGTGCAGTCCGGCATGGTTGCGATCGGCCGTGGCGGACGCTCCATCACCGACCGCACCCTGCGCCCCGTACCGGTCCCGGCGCCTCCCGCCGTGGGGTGACCCGGGCGCGGCTGCCCGGCGTACCCGATGCTTCGCCACCCCGCTATCTCGTCAACGCACTGATCACAACGAAGGAGAGCCCCTGTGGCTGAGATGTACTACGACGACGACGCCGACCTGTCGGTGATCCAGGGCCGCAACGTGGCGGTCCTCGGCTACGGCAGCCAGGGTCATGCCCACGCGCTGAGCCTGCGCGACTCCGGGGTCGACGTGCGCGTCGGCCTGCCCGAGGGGTCCAAGAGCCGGGCCAAGGCCGAGGCGGAGGGGTTGCGCGTGCTGACCCCCGCCGAGGCGTGCGAGGAGGCCGACCTGATCGTCATCCTCGCCCCGGACCACGTGCAGCGCACGCTCTACACCGAGGCGGTGGAGCCCAACCTGGTCGAGGGCGACGCGCTGTTCTTCAGCCACGGCTTCAACATCCGGTTCGGCTACATCAAGCCGCCGGCCGGCGTGGACGTGGCGATGGTGGCGCCGAAGGGCCCCGGTCACCTGGTCCGCCGCGAGTACGCCGAGGGTCGTGGCGTGCCCGTCCTTGTCGCGGTGGAGAACGACGCCAGCGGCAAGGCGTGGGACCTGGCGCTGGCCTACGCCAAGGGGATCGGCGGTCTGCGCGCCGGCGGCATCAAGACCACCTTCACCGAGGAGACCGAGACCGACCTGTTCGGCGAGCAGGCGGTCCTGTGCGGCGGCATGTCCGCGCTGGTGATGAAGGGCTTCGAGGTACTCACCGAGGCCGGCTACCAGCCCGAGGTCGCCTACTTCGAGTGCCTGCACGAGCTGAAGCTGATCGTGGACCTGATGTACGAGGGCGGGATCGCCAAGCAGCGCTGGTCGATCTCCGACACCGCCGAGTACGGCGACTACGTGTCCGGCCCGCGCGTGATCGACGACTCGGTCAAGGACCGGATGCGCGACGTCTTGGAGGACATCCGCAACGGCGCCTTCGCGCAGCGGTTCATCGACGACCAAGACGCCGGTGCGCCGGAGTTCAAGAAGCTGCGCGCCGAGGCCGAGCAGCACCCGATCGAGACGACCGGCCGCGAGCTGCGCAAGCTGATGAGCTGGGTGAAGTCGCACGACGCGGACTACACCGAGGGCACCGCGTCGCGCTGAGGCGACGCCGGCCAGATCCCGCGACGGCTGCCGCCCCGGTCGCCCACGCGACCGGGACGGCAGGGGCGCGACGCGGCTGCGCTGCCGGGCGGCTCAGGCGACCAGCGGGGAGCGCCCGGCGCCGAGCGCGCGATGCTGCAGCGCGTCCTCCCAGGCGAGCGCCAGTCGGTCCACCGCCTCGGTGAGCCGCTCCGGTGTCTCGGTGTAGGGCAGGCGCAGCCAGCGCTCCAGCCCGCCCTCGGGAGCGAAGCTCGGGCCCGCAGCAAGCAGCACGTGCTGGCGCTCGGCGGCGGTGGTCAGCGCCGAGGACACCGGCGCGGGCAGCTCGCACCACAGCGCCAACCCGCCGCCGGGCACCGCGAAGCTCCACTGCGGCAGCCGCTCGGTCAAGGCTCGGACCAGCGCCTCGCGGGAGGTGCGCACCTGGTCGCGGCGGGCCTCCAGCACCCGCTCGCGCCGGGCGAGCAGGTCGGTCAGCACCAGCTGCTCGAGCAGCGGCGCGCCGAGGTCGAGGCTGAGCCGCGAGGAGACGAGCGCGCCGACTCGGGCGTCCGGGGCGCGCAGCCAACCCACGCGCAGGCCTCCCCAGAACGCCTTGCTGGCGCTGCCGACCAGGATCGTGTCGGCGGCGAACGTGGCGAAGGGCGGTGGCATCGAGACGTCGTCGAGGCCGAGCTCCACGAGCGACTCGTCGACCACCGTCACCGTGCGGCTACGGCTCAGTGCCCGGCCCAGCACGGCGCGCTCGTCCTCGGCCATCAGCATCCCGGTCGGGTTGTGGAAGTCGGGGATCAGGTACGCCGCGACCGGCGCGACCTGGCGCAGGGTGGTGGTGAACCCGTCCGCGTCCCAGCCGTTCCGGTCCACCGCGGCGCCGGCGATCCGCGCGCCGCTACGCCGCCAGGTGGCCACCGCGTTGGGGTAGGTGGGGCTCTCCAGGAGCACCCGCTCGCCGGTCCGCACCAGCGCCCGTGCGGCGATGGCGACGCCGGCCAGCGCCCCCGCGGTCACCAGCACCTGCTCGGGCACGGTCGGCAGCCCTCGCTGGGTGTAGCGGGCGGCCAGCGCCTCGCGCAGCGCAGGCAGGCCGGAGGGAAAGTAGCCGGTCCCGGGCAGGTACGTCGGAAGCTGCTCGACCGCCCGCTCGTAGGAGGCGACCACGCCCGGCGGGGCGGGGGAGGCGGCACAGGTCAGGTCGATGCTGTCGGGCGCGACGTCGCCGGGACGCAGCAGGTTGTCCTGCTCTCCCGAGGGGGCCGCGGGGAGCCGGACCACGCTGCCCGATCCGCGGCGCGAGACCAGGAAGCCGCGCTCTCGTAGCACGGCGTAGGCCCGGGTGACCGTGGTACGGCTGTGGCCCAGCCGGGCGGTGAGCTCGCGCTCGCTGGGCAGTCGGGTGTCGACCGGGATGCGACCGTCGGAGATGAGCAGGCGCAGCCCGTCGGCGAGGCTGCGGTACGCCGGGCCCTGCTCCAGGGAGGAGCCGAGCAGACTGGCCACCCGTGCCGCGGAGATCGTGCGTGCCATGCAGACCACTGTCCCACGATTGGCTCTTTCAGACCAGGCCACTTGACCGGCACACTCGGTGGCATGCCCTCGACGCCCCTGCTCCTCGCCCGTTCCCGCCGCCGCTCAGCGGACGGCCTGCCAGGGCGCGAGCTGGCCAACCTGGGCCCCCGCGACCAGCTGCGCGCCGGCCGAATGCCACGCCGGCTGCTGCAGCTCGCGGTCGGGCTGACGCTCTACGGCGTCTCGATGGCGATGATGGTGCGCGGCACGCTCGGCCTGGACCCGTGGGACGTCTTCCATCTCGGCGTGGCCCGGCACCTCCCGCTGTCCTTCGGCGGGGTGGTGATCGCCACCGGCGTCGTCGTACTCCTGCTCTGGGTCCCGCTGCGGCAGATGCCGGGGCTCGGCACGGTCGCGAACGCGGTCGTGATCGGCCTGGTCACCGACGTGGCGCTGGCGCTGTTGGCTGCTCCGGATCAGCTGGCCCTCCGGGGCGCGCTGCTGGTCGGGGGAGTGCTGCTCAACGCCGTGGCCACCGCGCTCTATATCGGCTCGCAGCTCGGCCCGGGGCCCCGGGACGGTCTGATGACCGGCCTGGTGCGCCGTACCGGCTGGTCGGTGCGGGTCGTCCGCACCTCGATCGAGCTCAGCGTCGTCGCGGTCGGCTGGCTGCTCGGCGGGGTGGTCGGCGTGGGCACGGTCGTCTACGCGCTGTCCATCGGCCCGCTCGTGCAGCTGCTGCTGCCCCGCTTCATCGTCGAGCTGCCCCCGAAGGTCAGCGCTTCGTCGCGATGAGCACCGAGGCGTCCTCGGCGACCATCACCTCGACGGTGGTGAAGCGCTCGTCGGTGAGCCAGCCCTCGCGCAGGGTGTCCACCCGACCGGCGAAGATCGGCGGCCACGAGGCGCAGGGAGTGAAGTCGTCGAGGACCACCACGCCGCCCGGCTCGACCAGGTCCACCACGGCGTCCGCCCCGCTGTCCTTGGGCTCGCGGGCGTCGAGGAACAACAGTGAGAACGGGCCCCGGTCGCGCAGCGTCGACCAGTCGGCGGCCAGCACCTCGACCTGGTCGTCTCCGGCGAAGATCTCCGAGGCGGCCTCCGCGAGCTTCTCGTCCAGCTCCGCGCTCACGATCCGGGTCCCCTCGCGCACGCCGCTGCGCAACCAGGCGGTGCCCACGCCGCAGCCGGTGCCCAGCTCGGCCAGCGTGCCCTGACGGGTGGCGGCGAGGGTGGCCAGCAGGCGGCCGGTCTCGTTGCGGCAGAACGACGCGTAGCCGCGTGCACGGGAGACGTCGAAGGCACGCGAGACGATGGCGGGCAGCTCCGGGGGTGCACTCATGGCGGCAGTGTCTCACTGCTCCGGCGGGGCCGGACGACCATCCGCGCCTCGGACGCCGGTCTCAACATGTGAAAAGTTGGGGAAAGGGCGGCAGGCGGCGGCCCGGTCGAGGTTAGGCTTTTGCGCATCATGCGGACGTTCTTCGTACTTATCGGTCGCCGCGGCGAGGCCTCTTAGGTAAGGCCACCTCGCCGCGGAGTTCGGCACGTCTGGCTTTACGAAAAACTCCGCAGCGAGCTTCAGAAGCGGCCACCCGCATCGCTCCGTCCGAGCACCACCCTCCTCGCGCGCGATCCGCGCTCCGGAGATCGAGCTCTCTCGCTGGGAGACCAGGACAGCACCCGCGCCTCGCGCAGCGAGGCGCACTCGATTCCCTTGGAGCACGCTATGTACGACATGTACCCCGACTGGGGCCCCGCCCGGCACCGCGACCACACCTCCGACGAGCCTGCACTGCAGTCCGTCCAGGCAGGTCTCGACCGCAGAGACAACGGCGGCGAGCGCCCGGACGACAACTAGAGTCCGGCGCATGACGCAGCAGTTCACGCTCGCCGTGATTCCCGGCGACGGCATCGGCCCGGAGGTCACCGCGGAGGCGCTCAAGGTGATCGAGGCCGCCGCGGTGACCACCGGCACCGATGCCAAGTTCGAGTCCACCCGCTACGACCTGGGCGCCGAGCGGTACCTCGCCACGGGGGAGGTCCTGCCCGACCAGGTGCTGGCCGAGATCAAGGAGCACGACGCCATCCTGCTCGGCGCGGTCGGCGGCCGGCCCGGGGATCCGAACCTCCCGCCGGGGCTGCTGGAGCGGGGGCTGCTGCTCCGGCTGCGCTTCGAGCTCGACCACTACGTGAACCTGCGGCCCTCACGGATCCTGCCAGGTGTGGTCTCGCCGCTCGCCGACCCGGGCGACGTGGACTTCGTCGTGGTGCGCGAAGGCACCGAGGGCCCCTACGTCGGCAACGGTGGCGCGCTGCGGGTCGGTACCCCGGCCGAGATCGCCACCGAGGTCAGCGTCAACACCGCCTTCGGCGTCGAGCGCGTGGTGCGCGACGCCTTCGCCCGCGCCGCCAAGCGCCCGCGTCATCGGCTGACCCTGGTGCACAAGACCAACGTGCTGGTGCACGCCGGAGCGGTGTGGAGCCGTTTGGTCGCCGAGGTGGCCCGCGAGTTCCCCGAGGTCGAGGTCGACTACCTGCATGTCGACGCGGCCACCATCTTCCTGGCCACCGATCCGGCGCGGTTCGACGTGATCGTCACCGACAACCTCTTCGGCGACATTCTCACCGACCTCGCGGCCGCCGTCACGGGCGGGATCGGTCTGGCCGCCAGCGGCAACGTCAACCCCGACCGCACCGCGCCGAGCATGTTCGAGCCGGTGCACGGATCCGCTCCGGACATCGCCGGCCAGCAGAAGGCCGACCCGACCGCCGCGATCCTGTCCGGTGCGCTGCTGCTGGAGCATCTCGGCCTGGACGCGGCCGCCCGCGCGGTCGAGTCGGCCGTGGTCGAGGACCTCGCCGCGCGAGAGCCCGGCCAGGTCCGACGTACCGCCGAGATCGGCGACGCCGTGGCAGCGCGCGTAGCCGGGTGAGGCTTCCCCAAGGTATGTAGCCGAGCCCACACTTCCCACGGTCTGCGGGCCGTGGGAAGTGCTGCTCCACCGACATACCTTGATGAAGCCACAGCCCAGGTCAGCCGGATCCCCGTCGCGAAGGTCGGATAACGTGCATCACATGGACAGCGCCCTGCAGATCGAGGTCACGCCCACCGAGCATCCAGTCAGCGCCGAGCGGCTGGCGGAGATCCTGTCCAGCCCGGGGTTCGGCATCCACTTCACCGACCACATGTTCCGGGCGGAGTGGACTCCCGAGCGCGGCTGGCACGACGCCGGCGTCGTCCCCTACGCGCCGCTGAGCCTGGACCCGGCCACGGCGGTCCTGCACTACGCGCAGGAGATCTTCGAGGGGATGAAGGCCTACCGTCACCCCGACGAAACGGTGTGGACCTTCCGGCCCGAGGAGAACGCCGCGCGGATGATGCGCTCCGCCCACCGCCTCGCGCTGCCCGAGCTGCCGGTCGGCGACTTCGTGGCCTCGGTGGACGCGCTGGTGCGCACCGACCAGGCGTGGGTGCCGGCGCCCGAAGGTGAGAAGAGCCTCTACGTGCGGCCGTTCATGTTCGCCTCGGAGAAGTTCCTCGGCGTGCGGCCGTCCCAGCACGTCACCTATCTGGTCATCGCCTCGCCCGCCGGCGCGTACTTCCCGCGCGGGGTCAAGCCGGTGTCCATCTGGCTCAGTGAGCAGTACACCCGCGCCGGCGCCGGCGGGATGGGCGCGGCCAAGACCGGCGGCAACTACGCCAGCTCGCTGATCGCGCAGCAGGAGGCCACCGCCAACGGCTGCGACCAGGTCGCCTTCCTCGACGACGTGGAGCAGAAGTGGGTCGAGGAGCTCGGTGGGATGAACCTCTACTTCGTCCACGACGACGGCAGCATCGTCACGCCGGCCCTGAGCGGCTCGATCCTGGAGGGGATCACCCGGTCCTCGCTGATCGAGCTGGCCGGCAAGCTCGGTCACCCGGTGGAGGAGCGCCGGTTCTCCGTGGACGAGTGGCGCAAGGGCGTCGAGTCCGGCCGGATCACCGAGGTCTTCGCCTGCGGTACGGCGGCCGTGGTCACCCCGGTGGGACTGCTCAAGTGGCGCGGCGGCCAGTGCGGTGCGGGCGGCGAGGAGATCGGGCCGGTGACCACGGCGCTGCGCGAGGCGCTGGTGGACATCCAGTACGGCCGCGCGGAGGACACCTTCGGCTGGATGCACCAGGTGGTCTGAGCCAGGAGTCGCACACGCGCGAGCGCGCCGGCGGCGGGTGCGTTGAGCCGGTCGCCGACCCCGGTTCGGCTACGGTAGGCCGGTGACCGGAGCGACACGGAACCCCTCCGCCGCCGACCTGCGCGTGGGCGGTTACCGACTGCTCGCCAAGATCGGCGAGGGCGGCATGGGCGTGGTGCACCTGGCCCAGTCCACCGACGGCCGCCGGGTCGCGCTCAAGGTGCTGCGCCCGCACATCATCGGCGACGACGAGGCGCGCGAGCGGCTCGGCCGGGAGGTCGCGTCGCTGCGGCGGGTGCGCAGTCGCCGGGTGGCCGAGGTGCTGGATGCCGATCCGTGGGGCGAGACGCCGTACGTCGCTACCCGCTACGTGCCCGGTCTCTCGCTGCACGAGCACATCCGCCAGGAGGGCCCGCTGCGCGGCGAGGACCTGCGCTACTTCGCTGCGGGGCTCGCCGAGGCGGTCATCGCGGTCCACACCGTCGGCGTGCTGCACCGTGACATCAAGCCGTCCAACGTGCTGCTCGAGGGGCGCGCGCCCGTGCTCATCGACTTCGGCCTGGCCCGCGTCGCCGAGGACCCCCGGCTGACCCACACCGGATGGCTGCTGGGGACGCCGGGGTACCTGGCGCCCGAGATCCTCTACGGCGACGACGCCACCACCGCCTCCGACGTGCACTCCTGGGCCGCCACGGTGGTGCTCGCGGCGACCGGGACACCGCCGTTCGGCACCGGACCGGCCATGGCGATCATGGACCGGGTCCGCCGCGGTCAACACGACCTGTCCCAGGTGCCGCGCGAGCTGCTGCCCACCCTGGAGCGCTGTCTCGCCCCCGACCCCGAGGACCGGCCCGAGATGGCGGCGGTCCTGGCCTCGCTGCGCGGCCCCGCGGAGGCAGCACCTGCCGGTGCCCGCGGTGGCGACCTGACCATGCCGCTGGCCGCCTTCGCGCCGCTCGCGGCCCCGATCGGTCGTGACGGCACGAAGCGTCCCCCGTTCGCGCCGGCGGGCGCCCCGACCGAGCAGCTGGCCACCGACACGCGCACGGAGCAGTTGGGTGCCGACGCGCGGCCCCAGCAGTTCGCGGGAGGTCTGCGCACCGACCAGCTGGGTACCGACGCGCGGACCCGACAGCTCGGGCAGGACGCGCACACCCAGCACCTGGGCCGGGACGCGCATACGCAGCAGCTCGACGGGCTGGCTCCCGCCCCGACGCGGCTGCAGCCACCGATGTCGGGGGAGGCGAACGCAGGTGCCCTCCGTCCAGGCGACGAGAACGACGCCCCGCCGGGCCAGGAGTGGAGTCAGGCGGGCCGCGATCGCTCGGCTCTCGGCCGGATGCAGCGAGGCGGCCTGTCGCTCGGCCTGTGGGGCGGGGTGACGGCCGGCTTCGCTGCGGCTCCCTACGTGACTCTCGTCGTGCTCGGGTTCCTCGCCCTCGGGGTGCGCACGCTGTCGTGGACCCAGGAGGCTACCCAGGACCGCCGGTGGCGCCGGGGGAGCAGCCGCTGGTACGACCGTCCTCTGGCCGTCGCCTCGACACCGTGGTACCTCCTGGTGGCCAGCGGCGGCACGGTGCTGCTCCTGGCCTGGGCGCTGCTCCTGGCCGGCGCGGCCGGCTTCGTCGCCCTGCTGCTGCGGCCCCCGGTGATGGCTGCCATGCTCGCCACGGGGGGCGTGCTCGGCCTCGCGCTGTGGTGGGGACCGGGTTCCCGGCGCCTGCGACGGCCGACCCGCGCCCTGTGGTCCGGCCTGACCCGGTGGGCCTGGCTGGGCTGGGTGGCCTTCGCGGCGATCGCCCTGGTCGACGTACTCCTGCTGGTGCTGCTGGAGAGCCACGGGGTCGACTGGTCCCCGGAGCCCGGCCCGCCGTGGCGGCCGGGCACGCTTCTCGGTCGGCTGACCGACTACCTGTGAGACCGCGGGGACGGTCTGCGGCGGACATTGGCGACGGGTGGGCGGTCTACGGCGAGACATTGGCGACGGGTCGACGGTCTACGGCGGGACATTGGCGACGGGTCGGCGGACCGGATGGCGAGATTGGTGGCCCACGCCTCGGACGGACGTGGCACACTCGGGACCGTGCAGCACCGCAGCATCATTATCAGCTAGCGCGCCGGGACTCCCCGCGCGCCGACCTCTCGTCCCCACGGGAGGTTTTTTTGTTGCCCGCCCCCGAACGAGGACCCGCCCATGACGTCACCTGACACCCGCGTCAGCCCCGGCACCTTCCACGTCTACGACACGACGCTGCGCGACGGCGCCCAGCAGGAGGGGCTCAACCTCACCGTCGCCGACAAGCTGGCCATCGCCCGCCAGCTCGACGGCCTCGGCGTGGGCTACATCGAGGGCGGCTGGCCCGGGGCGAACCCCAAGGACACCGAGTTCTTCCGACGCGCGCGCACCGAGCTGCACCTCGAGCGCGCCCAGCTGGCGGCGTTCGGCGCCACCCGACGCCCCGGGGCGGCCGCCGCCGACGACCCGCTCGTGGCCGCCCTGCGCGACAGCGGCGCCGGGGTGGTGACCCTGGTCGCCAAGTCCCACGACCGCCACGTCGAGCTGGCGCTGCGCACCACGTTGAAGGAGAACCTCGCCATGGTGCGCGACACCGTGGCGCACCTGCACGCCGAGGGTCAGCGGGTGTTCCTCGACGCCGAGCACTTCTTCGACGGCTACCGCGACAACCGCGACTACGCGCTGGAGGTGCTGCGCGCCGCGGCGGAGGCCGGCGCCGAGGTGGTCGCCCTGTGCGACACGAACGGCGGGATGCTGCCCCCGTGGGTGGCCGACGTGGTGCACGACGTCACCAGCACGGTGACCGGCGACAGCCCGGTGCACGTCGGCATCCACTGTCACAACGACACCGGCTGTGCGGTCGCCAACACCCTCGCCGCGGTCGACGCCGGAGCCTCGCACGTGCAGGGCACGCTCAACGGGTACGGCGAGCGCACCGGCAACGCCGATCTGGTCACCGTCGTGGCCAACCTCGAGGCCAAGCTCGACCGGCAGGTGCTGCCGGCCGGCCTCCTGCGCGAGGCGACCCGCATCGCCCATGCGGTCGCCGAGGTCACGAACGTGCCGCCTGCCTCGCGTCAGCCCTACGTCGGCACCAGCGCCTTCGCGCACAAGGCCGGGCTGCACGCCAGCGCGATCAAGGTCGACCCGAACCTCTACCAGCACCTCGACCCGGTCGTGGTCGGCAACGACATGCGGCTGCTGATCTCGGACATGGCCGGCCGCGCGAGCATCGAGCTGAAGGGTCGCGAGCTCGGCTTCGACCTGACCGGCGATCGCCCGCTGGTCAGCCGGATCACCGACCGGGTCAAGGAGCTGGAGTCGCGCGGCTACACCTTCGAGGCGGCCGACGCGTCGTTCGAGCTGCTCCTGCTCGAGGAGGTCGAGGGCGCGCGCCCGTCGTACTTCGAGGTCGAGTCCTGGCGGGTGATCACCGACTCGCGGCCCGGTGGCGAGGCGGTCTCCGAAGCCACCATCAAGCTGTACGCCGGAGGCAGCCGGATCGTCACGACCGGTGAAGGGAACGGCCCGGTCAACGCCCTGGACCACGCGCTGCGCGAGGCGATCGGGCAGGCCTACGCCGAGGTGGCCAAGTTCGAGCTGATCGACTACAAGGTGCGCATCCTCGACCAGGGGCACGGCACCGACGCGATCATCCGGGTGCTCATCGAGACCAGCGACGGCGAGCGCTCCTGGGTGACCGTCGGGGTCGGCCACAACGTGATCGAGGCGTCGTGGCGCGCACTGGTCGATGCGGTCACCTTCGGTCTGCGCCGGCATCGTGCGCCCCTTCCCGCCGGAGCGGCCGCGCCGTAGGGTGCTGACACCCGAGGCGAGGAGGCCGGCGATGGCAGAGCTCAGGCGGCACAAGATCCTGCTCGACGAGGAGCAGATGCCCACCCGCTGGTACAACGTGCTGCACGACCTGCCCTCCCCGCCGCCGCCGGTGCTGCACCCGGGCACCGGACAGCCGGTCGGGCCCGACGACCTGACCCCGCTGTTCCCGATGGCGCTGATCGCCCAGGAGGTCGCCACCGAGCAGTATGTCGAGATCCCCGGCGAGGTGCTCGACGTCTACCGGCTGTGGCGGCCCAGCCCGCTGTTCCGGGCACACCGGCTCGAGCAGGCCCTGGGCACCCCGGCGCGGATCTACTACAAGTACGAAGGCGTCTCCCCGGCCGGGTCGCACAAACCGAACACCGCCGTGCCGCAGGCGTTCTACAACGCGCAGGCGGGCATCACCAAGCTCACCACCGAGACCGGGGCGGGGCAGTGGGGAAGCGCGCTGGCGTTCGCGTGCGCGCAGTACGACCTGGCCTGCGAGGTGTGGCAGGTGGGGGCGTCGTACGACCAGAAGCCGTACCGCCGGATCATGATCGAGACCTTCGGCGGCACCGTGCACCCGAGCCCCTCGGACCTGACCGAGGCCGGCCGCGCCGTGCTGGCCGAGCACCCGGACTCCACTGGATCGCTGGGCATCGCGATCAGCGAGGCCGTCGAGAAGGCCGCCCAGGACCCGGCCACCAACTACGCGCTGGGCAGCGTGCTCAACCACGTGCTGCTGCACCAGACGATCATCGGCGAGGAGGCGCTGCTGCAGCTGGCGTCGGTGGGGGAGACGCCCGACCTGCTGGTCGGCTGCACCGGCGGTGGGTCGAACTTCGGCGGGCTGATGTTCCCGTTCCTGCGAGAGAAGTGGGCCGGCCGCATGGCGCCGCAGATGCGGGCGGTGGAGCCGGCCGCCTGCCCGTCGCTGACCCAGGGCACCTACGCCTACGACTTCGGTGACACCGCCGGGATGACCCCCTTGATGAAGATGCACACGCTGGGCCACGACTTCGTGCCGGACCCCATCCACGCCGGCGGCCTGCGCTACCACGGGATGAGCCCGCTGATCAGCCACCTCTACGAGACCGGCGAGATCGACGCCGTCGCCAAGCCGCAGACCGAGTGCTTCGCAGCCGGTGTCCTCTTCGCCCGGACAGAGGGCATCGTGCCCGCCCCCGAGCCGACCCACGCCCTGGCTGCGGCCGTGGAGGAGGCGGTGCGCTGCAAGGACACCGGCGAGGACAAGGTGATCCTCACGGCGCTGTGCGGCCACGGTCACCTGGACCTGCCCGCGTACGACGCCTACCTGCACGACCAGATCGTCGACCACGACTGGGCCGACGCGGACATCCAGGCGCAGGTGTCGGCCGCACTGACCAAGCTGCCCAGCCTCGCCTGAGCCGATGGCGCAGCTGCACGACCTGACCGCGCTCGAGCAGGGGACCGCGATCCGCCGCGGCGAGGTGACGCCCACGGAGCTCGTCGAGCACTACCTGGACCGGATCGACCGGCTCTCCGCGCAGCTCGGCGCGTTCGTCACCGTCACCGAGGAGGTCGCGCGCACGCAGGCGTCCGTCGCCGAGGCCCGGATGAGCGAGGTCGCCCCGGAGCAGCTGCCCCTGCTGCAGGGCGTACCCACCGCGATCAAGGACCTCAACCAGACCGCCGGAGTGCGCACCACTTTCGGCTCGGCCACGATGGCCGGCTTCGTGCCCGACGTCTCCGACGAGGTGGTGCTGCGGCTGGAACGGGCCGGCCTGGTCAGTCTCGGCAAGACCAGCACGCCGGAGTTCGGGTCGCCTTGCTACACCGAGCCCGACGTGGCTCCGGCATCGCGCACGCCGTTCGCCCCTGACCGGATGGCCGGTGGCTCGAGCGGCGGGGCGGCAGCGGCGGTGGCCGCCGGGCTGGTCCCGGCTGCCCAGGGGTCGGACGGCGGTGGCTCGCTGCGGATCCCGGCGAGCTGCTGCGGGCTGGTCGGGTTCAAGCCGAGCCGTGGCCGGATCAGCGCCGGCCCGGTGTACGGCGATCCGGTCGGCCTGGGCACCGCCGGTCCGCTGGCCCGCACCGTCCGGGACGCGGCCGCCCTCCTCGACGTGATGGCCGGCCCGGCGGTGGGCGACCCGTTCTGGGCGCCGCCGCTGCCGGAGGGCGAGAGCTACCTGGCGTGGTGCGACCGCGACCCTGGTCGGTTGCGGATCGGGCGGTTCGCCCGCCCGGTGATCGCGGAGGCCGAGGTGCACCCCGAGTGCCTGGCCGCCTACGAGCAGGCGTCCCGGCTGTTGACCGACCTCGGCCACGACGTCGAGGACATCGACGTCCCCGTGCCGCCGGAGGTGGTCGGCGCGTTCGAGACCTGCTGGGCTGTGCTCACCGCGCTGACTCCCGTCCCGGCCGACACGGAGCACCTGCTGCGGCCGCTCACCCGGTGGCTGCGGGAGCGCGGACTGGCGATCAGCGGCCCGCAGTTCGGGATGGCCGTGGGAGAGCTGCGCCGGATCGCGGCGGTGACCCTGCAGCGGCTCGCGCCGTACGACGCGGTGCTCACACCCACGCTGGCGCAGCCGCCGCTGCCGGTCGGCGCGATCCGCGACGACGCCGACCCCGCCCGCGACTTCGAGAACCAGAAGCGGTTCACGCCGTTCACCTCGGTGTGGAACCTGACCGGGATGCCGGCGGTGTCGCTTCCGCTGCACACGACCGCGGATGGACTGCCGATCGGGGTGATGCTCGCCGCCCGTCCGGCGCAGGAGCACCGGCTGTTCGGGCTGTCGGCGCAGGTGGAGTCCTCGGCGCCCTGGCGTGACCGGCTTCCTGACTGTTGGTGACGGCCGGCGTCGGCGCGCGGCGCCTTGAGTTCAAGCCCGCTTGAGCTCCTACGCTGCCGGGCATGACCCGAGCGATCTGGACACCGACCGTGCTCGACGACGACGTGCTGGAGAGGTCGGTGGACGCCCCACGAGCCGTGGAGTGGATGCGGGAGGCCGTCTTGGCGGTCGAGGAGGGGCGGCTTGCCGCACCCGCGCGCACCTTCACCGACCTCGGTGAAGGCCGACTCGTCTTCACCACCGGGGCGCTGGCGGATGAGTGGTTCGGATACCGCAGCTACGACACCTTCGGCATCGAGGCGGGAGAGCAGGTCGTGGTCGTGCAGTCGGCCCGCACCGCGCAGGTGCTGGCCGTCGCCGTCGGCTCGTCCCTGGGGCAGATTCGCACCGGCGCGCTGGGGGGCCTGGCAGCCGACGTCCTCGCTCGCCCTGACGCCGGCACCGTGGGCGTCATCGGCAGCGGCAGCCAGGCGTGGAGGCAGGTCTGGGCGATCGCGGGGACCCGCGAGCTCGACCACGTGAGCATCTACTCCCCGACGTCCGCTCACGCCGAGGCGTTTGCGCGCCGGGTCCTCGACGAGCTGGGGGTCTCCTGCGCCATCGTGGGTTCCGCGGAGGCGGCCGTGCGGGATCGGGGCATCGTCGTGCTTGCCACGTCAAGTCGCGCACCGGTGATCGAGGCGACGTGGCTTGCGCCCGGCACCCACGTGACCACCGTGGGCCCCAAGCGACAGCACGCCTCGGAGTTCGGACTCGACCTGGTCGAGGCAGCCAGCGTCGTCGTCACCGACTCTCCCGCGCAGCTGCACGCCTACGACCCGCCCGGCATCGTCGCCACGTCCGAGCACGCCGAACACGTGCGTTCACTGGGGGCTGTGGTCGCCGGCACCGCGCCGGGGCGACACGACGACTCTGACGTGACGCTCTACCTCTCGGTCGGCCTCGCAGGTACCGAAGTCCATCTCCTGCACCGAGTCGTCACGCTGTGCGATCAGAGCACCCGTCAGCCGTAGTGGCGCCTGCAGGTTGTCAGACGCTGCCGCCGATGCGCCAGTACACGTTGTCCTCGCGGGCCAGGAACTGCTCGTCGACCAGGTATCGGCGCAGCGCGGCGTAGTCGTCGTGGACCTGCGCCAGCGCGGCGCTGACCTCGGCCTCTGTGTAGGTGCGTCCGGGTTCGAACCGCTGGCACAGGTGGTCCAGCACGAGCAGGCGCTTGCTCCGCTTGGTCGGCATGGTCGCCAGGCGGCCGTCGTCGCTGAGGAACCGGGACAGCACGTCGTGGCCCGGCCGCGGGTTCGGCGTCTTCGGCATGGTGCGAAGCCTAGTGTCGCCGCGGTCCGTCGGCCTCCGATATATGCGACGCCTTGCGCCGGGGCGGTCTCCACGCCAGGCTGCCAGCAGCGATGGACGCGAAGGAGGACGGATGGCTCAGCTGACCCCGTACCTCGCGGTGCGCGACGCGCGCGCCGCGATCACGTGGTACGTCGAGCAGCTCGGCGCCGCGGTGACCTACGAGCCGGTCGTCATGCCGGACGGCCGGATCGGACATGTCGAGCTGGACCTGGACGGCGCCCACTGGATGATGGCGGACGAGCACCCGGAGATCCACGTCGAGGCGCCGGCGTCTGACCGGGGCGCTGCCGTGACCCTGCACCTGCGTGTCGACGACGTCGACGGGATTGCCGCACGAGTCAGCGCGGCGGGCGCGGTGCTGGACCGCGGCCCCGAGGAGGCCGGTCCGGGACGCGTGGCCGTCTTCCGCGACCCGTTCGGCCACCGCTGGTTCTTGAACGCACCGTCCGGGTCCGCCTGAGCGCCCCCGACCGGCGACCTCGGCTCGATCAGTCCTCTTTCGCGGAGGCCACCTCGAGCAACCGCTCGCACTCGCCGACCAGCCGCGCCCGCAGCGGCGCACCACGCTCGGCGAACTCCCGTTGTGCGGCGACGTACTCCTGCTTGCCCTCGGGCGTCTCCACGCGGACCGGCGGGTAGCCCAGGCCGCTCAGGTCGTACGGCGAGGCCCGCATGTCCAGCACCCGGATGTCGCGGGCGAGTGCGAAGCAGTCCGCGACCACCTCCGAGCCGACCATGGGGCTGAGCCGGTAGGCGTGCTTGTACAGGTCCATCCCGGCGTGCAGGCAACCCGGCTGCTCGTAGGCCTCCCGGTCGTCACTGCGCGGTCGGAGCCGGTTCAACGGCCGGGCGGCATCGGTGAAGAAGCGGAACGCGTCGAAGTGCGAGCAGCTGATCCGGTGCCCCTCGACCACCGCGTCGGTGCCGTCCTGGCCGAGGCGCAGAGGCCAGTCCGCGTGCCGGACCTCGCTCTGGCCGAGGCGGTAGACCATCGCCCACTCGTGCATCCCGAAGCAGCCGAGCTGCGCGGGTCGGGCGGCCGTGGCGCGCAGCAGGCGGTACAACGCCTCGAGCAGCGGCCGCTGGCTGCGGACGTAGTCGACGCTGACGGCCACGACGTCCCGGCCGGTCGAGAGGTCTCGGCTGGTCGAGCTTGTCGAGACCCCAAACGCGCCGGCGTCCCGGCCGGTCGAGACGTCCCGGCCGGTCGAGCTTGTCGAGACCTCGGCGTACCCCTTCAGCCCGACGTAGTCCGCCGCCGACGGCCCGGTCAGCGCGACTCCGAAACCCGGGTGCCAGCGCCGCAGCGCCGCGGGCCGGTGGGAGTAGTAGGTGAACAGGAAGTCCTCGACCGGGTGGGGCTCGCCGCGGCGCCGGCGCTCGAGATGCGGTGCGGTCCACTCGTCGACGCGCGCCTCGTGGGCGGCGCGGCGGACCTGCCACGTCGCCTCGTCGAGCACCTGCGCTGCAGGCGGGCACGCGATTTCCACAGCGACGAGGGTAGCCAGGGTCCGGGCGGCGGCCCGCGGGTAGGCTCGGCCGCGTGCGCATCGCGAGATTCACCGCTGGAGAGGACCCGCTGTACGGCGTGGTCACCGGGGAGGTCGACGAGCTGGGGGTTCCCTCTGAGGACACCGTCATCGTCGGGCTGGCCGGGGACCCGCTGCATGTCGGCGTCCATCTGACCGACGAGCAGTTCAAGCTCGAGGACGTGCGGCTCCTGGCCCCGGTCCTGCCACGCAGCAAGGTGGTGGGAATCGGTCGCAACTACGCGGCTCACGCCGCCGAGCTCGGCAACGACGTGCCTAGCGAGCCGCTGATGTTCCTCAAGCCGAACACCTCGGTGGTCGGCCCGGGCGACCCGGTGTTCTACCCGCGACAGACCAGCGACCTGCACTACGAGGGGGAGCTGGCCGTGGTGATCGGCCGGATCTGCCGCGACGTCGCGCCGGAGCGGGTCCCCGAGGTGATCTACGGCTACACCGTGGGCAACGACGTGACCGCACGTGACCTGCAGAAGTCCGACGTGCAGTTCACCCGGGCCAAGGGCTTCGACTCGTTCTGCCCGTTGGGGCCGTGGATCGAGACGGAGCTGACCGACGACCCCGCCGCGCTCGACCTGCGGGTGCAGACGCACCTCAACGGTGACCTGGTCCAGGACGGCACCACCAACGACCTGATCTTCGACGTGCCGACCCTGGTCGCGCACGTGTCCAGCGTGATGACGCTGCTGCCCGGTGACGTCATCCTCACCGGCACCCCCGAGGGTGTCGGCCCCATGCAGCCCGGCGACGAGGTCGAAGTGTCGATCTCCGGCATCGGCGCCCTGACGAACAAGGTGGTCACCCGTGACTGACGCGTCCCCTGCAAGCCCGGCCGACGACGTGCTCGGCGGCCTGGCCCCGGAGCAGGTGCGGGTCCGGTTCCCACCCTCGCCGACCGGTTCGCTGCACGTGGGCAACGTGCGCAGCGCACTGTTCAACTGGGCCTTCGCCCGCCACCACGGCGGCACGCTGGTGCTGCGGATCGAGGACACAGACCTCGCGCGCAACACCCCGGAGGGCTACGCGTCGGTGATCGACTCGCTGCGCTGGCTGGGCATCGAGTGGGACGAGGGCCCCGAGGTCGGCGGACCCTACGGCCCCTACAAGCAGTCCGAGCGCTTCGACACCTACGCCGAGATCGCCGAACGGCTGCGGGAGGCCGGCCACGCCTACCACTGCTTCTGCTCCCAGGAGGAGGTCGAGGAGCGCCGTGAGGCGGCCCGCGCGGAGAACAAGACCAGCGGGTACGACGGCCACTGCCGCGACCTGACCGAGGACGAGGCCGCGGCGTTGCGGGCCGAGGGCCGCCGACCGGTGCTGCGCTTCCGGATGCCGGACCAGCCGATCGTGTTCACCGACCTGGTCCGCGGAGAGATCACCTTCCTGCCCGAGCACGTGCCCGACTACGTGCTGGTGCGGGGCAACGGTCATCCCCTCTACACCCTGGTCAACCCCGTCGACGACGCGCTGATGCGGATCACGCACGTGCTGCGCGGGGAGGACCTGCTCTCCTCGACGCCGCGCCAGATCGCCCTCTACGAGGCGCTGACCGACCTCGGGATCGGGGCCGGGGCGCCGCGCTTCGGACACCTGCCGATCGTGATGGGGGAGGGCAACAAGCGGCTGTCGAAGCGTGACCGTGGCTCCGGACTCACCGAGTACATCGAGCGCGGCTTCCTCCCCGAGGGCGTCCTCAACTACCTCGCGCTGCTCGGGTGGGGCATCGCCGAGGACCGCGACGTGTTCACCATGGCCGAGATGGTGGAGGCCTTCGACATCCGACGGGTGAACCCCAACCCCGCTCGCTTCGACCTGAAGAAGTGCGAGGCGATCAACTCCGCGCACCTGCGGGCCCTGACGGTGGAAGACCTGACCGAGCGCATGGTGCCCTACCTGCAACGCGCCGGGGTGCTGCCCGACCCTGTCGACCCGTCGCACCGCGAGCTGCTGGCCAAGGCGGCTCCGCTGGTGCACGAGCGGATGGTCACCCTGGGTGAGGCCGTCGACATGCTCGGCTTCCTGTTCGTCGACGAGGCCGCGTTCACCCGCGACCCGGCCGACGTGGAGAAGCTGCTGGAGGGGGACGGACGCACCGTGGTCAAGGCGGCCCACGACGCACTCGCAGCCCTGGACACCTTCGACACCGCCTCGATCGAGCAGGCGCTGCGTACCGCCCTGGTCGACGAGCTCGGGTTGAAGCCGCGACACGCGTTCGGCCCCGTCCGGGTGGCCGTGACCGGGCGAAGGATCTCCCCGCCGTTGTTCGAGTCGCTGGAGCTGCTCGGTCGCGAGCGGGCCCTGGCCAGGCTGGCCGACGCCCAGGAGTCCTGAGGGGGACCGCGATGTACCCGCCGCAACCCGGGCAGCCGCACCCGCAACCCGGGCAGCCGCACCCGCGACCCGGGCAGCCATTCCCGCCACCGGGGCAGCCGCCGTCGCTACCGCGGTTCCCGCACCCGGAGCCGCGGGAGTACCCGCTCATGCTGCGCACCTGGAACTACCGCTGGTGGAAGCCGCTGGTGGGGATCCTGATCGTCGGTGTCGGCATGATCGTGGTGGCGCCGATCGTGCTGCTCCCGGTGCTGGCGATCGGCGTCGGGCTCGAAGGCGGGCCCTTCTGGGAGAGCTTCCAGGACGCCGCCACGATGACGGCGGTCGGGCCGACCTCGCTGCTCTACCTCAACCTCACACTCGGCTCCGGCATCCTGGTCACCTGGTTCGTGATGCGGGTGATCCACCGGATGCGGCCGCGGTGGCTGTCCTCGGTGCAGCCGAGGTTGCGCTGGCGGTTCCTGTTCGCCTGCCTCGGCCTGTCGGTGCTGGCACTGGGGGCGCAGCTCGTCCTGGGGCAGTTCCTGCCCGACACCGGCACCGACGT
>DASSVD010000229.1:0-9917 GCA_035706365.1 Nocardioidaceae bacterium | reverse complement strand
ATCGCGCCTGCGGACAGCAGGCCCGGGACGCGCCGTTGCGCGACGTGCCCGCCGCCGACCACGGCCACCTGCCGGCCGGCCAGCCGCAGGCCCGAGGGATACGGCGGGTACGGCGAGTCGGCTGCGGCGAGCCGCTCCGGTCGGGTGCCGTCGGTCACGGCCCGTCCTTGCGGGCGACTCCCGCCGAGTCGAAGGTGGCCATCTCGGCCAGGACCGCCCCGGCCGCCCGGACGATGCCGAACGCCAGCACGGCTCCAGAGCCCTCCCCCAGCCGAAGGTCGAGGTCGACCAGCGGCCGCAGGCCCAAGGACTCGAGGGCGACGGTGTGGCCGGGCTCCACGCTGAGATGCCCGGCGAAGCAGTACTCCACGGCGGCCGGAGCGAGCGCGGCGGCGACCAGGGCGGCGGCGCCGGCGATCACGCCGTCCAGGACGACCGGGACCCGCCGAGCGGCCGCGGCCAGCACGAAGCCGGCCAGGGCGGCGTGCTCGAAGCCACCCAGCGAGGCGAGCGTGGCGACCGGGTCGTCACCGGGTGGCCGCGCCGCCAGGGCCCCGGCGACGACCCTCCGCTTCAGGGCCAGCGCGCTGTCGTCGGCCCCGCTTCCCCGTCCCGTGGCAGCGTCCGGGTCGGCGCCGGTGAACGCGCAGACCAGTGCACTGGCCGGCGTGGTGTTCGCGATCCCCATATCGCCGGTGAGCAGGCAGTCGTGGCCCTGCTCCACCAGCGCCTCGGCCACCTCGATGCCGTGCGCCAGCGCGAGGACCGCCTCGTCGCGGGTCATCGCCGGCCCGACCGCCAGGTCCCGGGTGGCCCGGCGCACCTTGCGTGACCACAGGTCGTCCCCGGGCTCCAGATCGGCGACCACGCCGACGTCGACGACGTGGACGGCGGCGCCGACCTGGCGCGCCAGGACGTTCACCGCGGCGCCGCCGGCCCGGAAGTTCGCGATCATCCCGGCGGTGACCTCCTGCGGCCAGGGGCTGACCCCCTGCTCGTGCACGCCGTGGTCGCCGGCGAAGACCGCCACGGCCGGCCGGTCCAGCGGGGCGGGTGGGCAGGTGCCCTGGATGCCGCACAGCCGCACGGAGGCATCCTCGAGCGCGCCGAGCGCGCCCTGCGGCTTGGTCAGCTGCTTCTGCCGGGCGCGCGCGTCGGCCACCGCGCCGGGGTCCAGTGGCGCGATGGCGGCGAGCGTGCGGGACAGCACGTCCGGGGCGGTGAGTTCGGTCGCGGGCGATGACATCTGCCCATTCTCTCCGGCCGGCCGGCCGCGCTGGCACCCGCCCAACCCGCGGACTAGTGTCGAGCCGTCCGTGCCGTCGAACGCCGAGGAGAGCCGATGAGTCTCGACCGCCCCGTCGCACCGAACCCCTACGACCTGTTGCCGCCGGTGCCCTCGTTCACCGTCACCAGCAGCGACGTCACCGAGGGGCAGCCGCTCAAGGACGACCAGGTGGCCGCCAAGGGCAACACCTCGCCGCAGCTGAGCTGGACCGGGGCCCCCGAGGGCACCAAGAGTTTCGTGGTCACCTGCTTCGACCCCGACGCGCCCACCCCGTCCGGATTCTGGCACTGGGTGCTGGTCGACCTCCCCGCCGACGTGTCCTCCCTCGAGACGGGTGCTGCCGCAGGAGACCTGCCGGGCGGCGCGTTCCACGTCCGCAACGACGGCGGGGAGCACGGGTTCATGGGGGCCGCACCGCCGGAGGGTGACATGCCGCACCGCTACTTCTTCGTGGTGCACGCGGTCGGCGAGGAGCGCCTCGGGGTGGACCGCGACGCGTCGCCTGCCGTGGTGTCGTTCAACCTGGCGTTCAAGACGCTGGGCCGGGCGATCCTGCACGGCACCTACCAGCACTGAGCCGGATGAGGACCGGCTGAGGGCCGGCTGTGGGCCGGATGAGGGCCCTCAGCCGGCGGGAGTGACCAGGCGGCGGTAGGTCTCGGAGTCGAGGAACCGCGGCAGCACGTACGTCGCCGCGCTGGCCAGGTCGAGCGAGCCGTCGGTCACCTGCGCCGGGTCGACGAAGACGATCTGCCGCCCCTCCCCCGTGGTGATGTCCCGGTCGGTCAGGGACACCCGACCGACCCAGATCCGCCAGTGGTCGGCGAGGTGGGTGGACACCTTGCGGGTGTGCTGCACGATCTCGTCGAACCACAGCTCGAGCGGGGTGTGCTCGGGGTCCAGGCGGACCCCGGTCTCCTCGAGCAGCTCGCGGTGCAGCGCCTCCTCCCAGTCCTCCCCCGGCTCGACGTGGCCGCCGACCAGCCCCCACTGCTCGGGGGCGGTCGGGGCGTGCTCGTCGCGCTCCTGCAGCAGCAGCCAGCCGCGCTCGTCGACCAGCAGCACGCTGGCGAGCAGGCAGTTGCGCTCCTCGCAGGGTGTCTCGTCGGGTGTCTCGTCGGGTGTCTGGTCCGTCGGTGCCTGGGTCACCCGGGCTCCCCTTCCTCCGCAGCGTGTTGCCGGTCCTGGTCCGGTAGGCCAAACTTAGCCGCCGCTCCCGACGCCACCCGCCCGGACACCTGGAGGCCGCCCCGTGCTGTACGCCGCCGTGGCCGCGCGCGCCTTCCGGCGGTACTCCACCTACACCGCCGCCACGCTGGCCGGGATCTTCACCAACAGCGTGTTCGGCGTGATCATCGCCTTCACCTACCTGGCCGTGTGGCGGCAGAACCCGTCCGCTGGCGGGTACGACGCGCGTGACGCGCTCACCTGGTGCTGGTTGGCGCAGGCGCTGATCATGCCGGTGGCGATCTGGGGCGGCGGCGCCACCGACGAGCTGGCCGAGCGGATCCGCACCGGAGACGTGGCGATCGACCTGTACCGGCCGGTCGGCCTGTTGGGCTGGTGGCTGGCCAGCGACCTGGGACGCGCGGCGTACCACCTGATCACCCGGGGCGCAGCCCCGATGGTGGTGGGCGCTCTGCTCTTCGACCTGCGGATGCCCGCCACCCTCGGCGCCGCGCTCGGTTTCGCGATCGCGGTGCTGCTGGCGGTGGTGGTCAGCTTCGCGCTGCGGATGCTGGTGGCCTGCTCCGCCTTCTGGCTGCTGGACCAGAACGGCGTGAAGAACCTCGCCGCCGCCGCCGCGACGTTCTGCTCCGGGCTGGTGGTGCCGCTGGTGCTCTTCCCCGCCGGGTGGCAGGAGGTCCTGGTCCGGCTGCCGTGGGCGGCTTACCTGCAGGTGCCGGTCGACATCTGGCTGGGCCACCGCAGCGGCGTCGACCTGCTCCTCGGGCTGGCCCTGCAGCTGTTCTGGGCCGTCGTCCTGCTCGCCGCGTGCCGGCTCGTGCTGGCCGCCGCCGGCCGCAAGGTGGTGGTCCAGGGTGGCTGACGCACTCGCGACGGTGCGCCGCAACCCGCTGTCCGGAGCCCTGTGGGGGCTGCGCGCGTACCTGATCCTGGCCCGGATGTGGGTGCGCGTGTCGCTGAGCTACCGTGCCTCCTTCGCGGCGCTGACCGCCGGGCAGTTCCTGATCACCGGACTCGACTTCGTCGGCATCGTGGTGATGTTCACCAACGTCGACACGCTCGGAGGATTCGGGCTGCCGGAGGTGGCGTTCCTCTACGCCGGCTCCGGTTTGTGCCTGGGGCTGGCCGACCTCGCGCTGGGCAACATCGAGCGGCTGGGCGCACGGATCCGCACCGGAAGCTTCGACGCGATGATGGTGCGCCCGGTGCCGCTGTACGCCCAGGCCTGCGCCGACGAGTTCTCGCTGCGCCGCCTGGGCCGGATCGCGCAGTCGATGGCGGTCCTGGTCTGGTCGGTGGTCGTGCTCGACCTCGCCTGGACGCCGCTCAAGGTGCTCGCCGTCGCCGGCATGCTGGTGTGTGGCACGACCATCTTCCTGGCCGTGTTCACCCTCGGCGCGGCGTTCCAGTTCTGGACCACCGACGGCTCGGAGGCCGCGAACGCGTTCACCTACGGCGGCAACACGTTGACCCAGTACCCGCTGACCATCTACCCCGCGCAGCTGGTCAAGGTGCTCACCTTCGTCGTGCCGCTGGCCTTCGTGAACTGGTACCCCTCGCTCTACGTGCTCGACCGTCCCGACCCGCTCGGCCTGCCCGCGGCACTCCAGTTCGCCTCGCCGGTGGCCGCCCTCGCCCTGACCCTGCTGGCCCGGCTCGCCTGGCATCGCGGGGTACGCCGCTACCGATCCACCGGGAGCTGAGATGTCACTGATCGAGGTCGACCGGCTGGGACGCAGCTTCGTCGTACGCCGGCGCGCCGGGCGGTTCCGCCGCGAGGCGCACACCGTCCACGCGGTGCGCGACCTGTCCTTCACCGTGGAGCCCGGCGAGATGGTCGGCTACATCGGCCCCAACGGCGCCGGGAAGTCGACCACGATCAAGATGCTCACCGGCATCCTGGTGCCGACGGCCGGCCGGCTGCGGGTGGCCGGGATCGACCCTTCGCGCGACCGGGTGGCGCTGACCCGGCGGATCGGCGTGGTCTTCGGGCAGCGCACCACGCTGTGGTGGGACCTCCCGCTGCGCGACTCCTTCGCCCTCCTGCGCCGGATCTACCGCGTGGACGCGGCCCGCTTTCGGCGCAACGTGGACACCTTCACCGAGCTGCTCGACCTGGGTGACCTGCTGGACACCCCGGTGCGCCAACTGTCGCTCGGGCAGCGGATGCGCGGAGACATCGCGGCCGCGCTGCTCCACGACCCGGAGATCCTCTACCTCGACGAGCCCACGATCGGGCTGGACGTGGTCAGCAAGGGGCGGCTGCGGGAGTTCCTGCGCACGCTCAACGCCGAGCGCGGCGTGACCCTGCTGCTGACCACGCACGACCTGCAGGATATCGAGCAGCTGTGCTCGCGGGTGATGGTGATCGACCACGGCTCCCTGGTCTACGACGGCGCCCTGCACCAGCTCCACGCCCGCAGCGAGTCCACCCGCACCCTGGTGGTGGACCTGGTCGACGAGGCCGACCCGATCGACGTGCCCGGGGCCACGGTGCGCCGCGTCGAGGGCCCCCGCCAGTGGCTCAGCTTCCCCGCCGACCGCAGCGCCGCCCCGCTCGTGGCGGCCGTGGCGGCGGCGTACGACGTCGCGGACCTGTCCATCGCCGAGCCGGACATCGAGGACGTGATCACCCGCATCTACGCGCACGGGGTCCCGGGCGGCCAGCAGGCCGGGCTCTCCCACGATGCCGGGGCCACCCCCGGCGTCCCCCGCTGACGTGCGCCACAATCGGGCCGTGCCGCACTCCTGGGAGACCGACGCCGAGACCGACGTCCTCGGTGCGCCGTACCGCGCCGAGACCATCGAGCTGCCCGACGACGACGAGGGCGCGGTGGTCGCCACCCTGGTGCACCGGCCGGTGGCGGAGACGCCGAGCGACCGCGCCGTGCTGCACGTGCACGGGTTCGCCGACTACTTCTTCCAGACCGCGGCCGCCGACTTCTGGACCGGCCGCGGCTACGACTTCTACGCGCTCGACCTGCGCAAGTACGGGCGGTCGCTGCGCCCGCACCAGACTCCGAACTTCGTCACCGACCTGTCCGCCTACTACGCCGAGCTCGACGCGGCGCTGGAGCGGGTCCGGGACCGGGACGGGCACCGGCACGTGGTGCTCAGCGCGCACTCAACCGGCGGCCTGATCGGGCCGCTGTGGGCGCACGACCGGCGTCCCGACCTGGCCGGGCTGGTGCTGAACTCCCCGTGGCTGGACCTGCGGGGCAGCCTGCTGCTGCGCACCGCCGGCACCGCCGCGCTGGACCAGGTCGGCGCCCGGCGGCCCTACCTCGCCATCCCCCGCGAGGTCAGCGGCCTCTATGCCCGCAGCCTGCACCGCGACCACCACGGCGAGTGGGACTTCGACCTGGCGTGGAAGCCCCTGGAGAGCCACCCCGTGTACGCCGGATGGCTGCGTGCGGTGCGTCGTGGGCACCGCCGGGTGCACCACGGCATCGACGCAGGCGCGCCGGTGCTGGTGCTCACCTCCGGCGCCTCGGCCTCCCCGCGCGAGTGGGGGGAGGTCGCCGCCGGGCACGACATCGTCCTCGACGTGGAGCAGATCCGGAAGTGGGCGCACAAGCTGGCCGACCACGTCACCCTGGTGCGGGTTCCCGGCGCCCTGCACGACGTCACCCTGTCCGCGCCCCCCGTCCGGTCCGCGGCGTTCGACCAGGTCGCCCGCTGGCTGGACGCGCACCTGGGCTGACCCGCCGCCCGCGACGGGACCGCGACGGCGGCGCCGGCGGCCCGGGAGGGCGAACCGCTCAGTTCAGCAGGAACGACACCAGCGCGGCCACGCCGACCACCACGATGAAGATCCGCAGCGCGAGCGGCGGCAGCCGGCGCCCCACCGTCGCTCCGAGCTGGCCGCCGACCACGGCACCGACCGCGATCAGCCCCGCCACCGGCCAGTTGACGTCGGCCACGAACACGAAGATCACCGCGGCCACGGCGTTGACCAGCAGCGCCAGCACGTTCTTCACGCCGTTGAGCCGCTGCAGGGTCTCCTGGATGCCGATCCCCATCACGGCCATCAGCAGCACACCCTGGGCGGCGCCGAAGTACCCGCCGTAGATGCCGGTGACGTAGACCAGGACCCAGACCCAGGCGGCACCGTGCTCGGGGACCCTACCCCGCGCCTCGGCACGCGCAGCGACCCGCTTGCCGATCGCCGGCTGGAAGAGCACGAGCAGGCAGCCGACGGCGATCAGCACGGGCACGATCGCGTTGAACGCCTCCGCGGGCAGGTAGAGCAGCAGCACCGCGCCCGTGACCCCGCCGAGCAGGGAGGCGCTGCCCAGCCGCAGCAGCCGGGCGCGCTGGCCGCTGAGCTCACGCCGGTAGCCGATCGCCCCGGACAGCGACCCGGGGACCAGACCCACGGTGTTCGACACGTTCGCCGTGACCGGCGGCACGCCCACAGCGAGCAGGGTCGGGAACGTGATCAGCGTTCCCGACCCCACCACCGTGTTGATCGTCCCGGCGGCGACCCCGGCCAGCAGGATCGCCGCCATCTCCAGGATCGTCACGGGGCAGGCGGCTCCTGCCCGGACTCGGCGTCGCCGCCACCGCGACGGGGGTTCTCCGACTGCCGGGCAGCGGCGATCGCGGCGGCGACCTCGTCGTGGGTGCTCTGCAGCGTGGCGTCCGAGTCGCGGTCGATCTGGGCGCTCTCGGGCACCGCGTCGCCGAGGTCCACCCGGGTGCGCGGGCCGTCGACGTCGTCGGGGATCCCGCGCAGGCTGTTCATCGTGGAGCCGAGCCCCTCGAGGGCCTTGCCGATCTCGCTGGGCACGATCCACACCTTGTTGGCGTCGCCCTCGGCGATCTTGGGCATCATCTGCAGGTACTGGTAGGCCAGCAGCGACTGGTCCGGCTGGCCGTCGTGGATCGCCTGGAACACGGTCTGGATCGCCTGACCCTCGCCCTGGGCCTTGAGGATCTGCGCCTCCCGGTCCGCCTGCGCGCGCAGGATCTGCGACTCCCGGTCACCCTCGGCCGAGAGGATCGCGGACTGCTTGTTGCCCTCGGCGGTGAGGATCGCGGCCTGACGCTGCCCCTCGGCGGTGAGGATCGCGGCGCGCTTGTCACGGTCGGCGCGCATCTGCTTCTCCATCGAGTCCTTGATCGAGGGCGGCGGGTCGATGCCCTTCAGCTCCACCCGGTTGACCCGGATCCCCCACTTGCCGGTCGCCTCGTCGAGCACGCCGCGCAGCCGGTTGTTGATGTTGTCGCGGCTGGTCAGCGTCTCCTCGAGGTCCATCCCGCCGACGATGTTGCGCAGCGTGGTCATGGTCAGCTGCTCGACCGCCTGGATGTAGTTGGCGATCTCGTACGTCGCCGCCACGGGATCGGTCACCTGGAAGTAGATCACCGTGTCGATGGACACCACGAGGTTGTCCTCGGTGATCACCGGCTGCGGCGGGAAGGACACCACCTGCTCGCGCAGGTCGATCATGTAGCGCACCTTGTCCACGAAGGGCACCACCACGTTCAACCCGGCCGGCAGCGTGGCCTTGTACTTGCCGAACCGCTCCACGATGCCGGCCCGCGCCTGCGGCACGATCCTGATCGTCTTGACCAGCACCGCCACGACGAACAGTGCCAGCAGCACGAACAGCACCAGCACGCCTACCCCGTCCATGATGTCCCTTCCTGGTTCCTCAACAGCTCACTCGATGGCCGGCACGCGGTGCACCAGCGCAGTGGCTCCCTTGATCTCGAACACGTCGACGGTCGCGCCGGGCTCGATCACCTCGGTCTCGTCGAACGGCCGTGCGGTCCACAGCTCCCCGCCGATGCGGACCTGTCCCCCGTGCACCGAGACCTCGGCGACGACGATGGCCTGCCGGCCGACCAGGGCCTGGTGACCGAGGCGCAGCTCCGGCCCGGCGTGGAGGCGGCGTACCACGCTGGGGCGGACCACGGCGAGCATCGCCACGGACGCGGCGATGGCCAGCAGCACCTGCAGCACCACCGGCGCGCCGAGCAGCGCAGCGAGCATCCCCACCACGCCGCCGGCGGCGAGCATCAGCAGCACGAGGTCCAGGCTGAAGACCTCGGCCACGCCGAGCGCGATGGACAGGGCAAGCCACGCCTGCCAGTCCTGCAACCAACCCGGCCACTCCATAGCGCCAGCCTAGTTCAGACGTCGCGGTGCCTGGGGCGACGCCGCGCGGACCAGCGGCCGTCCTCGTGCTGCAGCTGCAGCGGCATGCCGAACGTCGCGGAGACGATCTCCTCGGTGAGCACCTGCTCGAGCGGCCCGGCGGCGACCACGCCGCCCTGACGCAGCAGCAGCGCGTGCGTGAAGCCCGGCGGGATCTCCTCCACGTGGTGGGAGACCAGCACGGTGGCCGGGGACAGCTCGTCCATGGCCAGCACCGACAGCGTGGAGACCAGATCCTCACGGCCGCCCAGGTCCAGGCCGGCGGCCGGCTCGTCGAGCAGCAGCAGCTCCGGGTCGCTCATCAGCGCACGGGCGATCTGCACGCGCTTGCGCTCGCCCTCGCTGAGGGTGCCGAACGTGCGGTCGGCGAGGTGTCCGGCGCCCACCTCGGTCAGCAGGCCGAGGGCGCGCGCGTGGTCGAGGTCGTCGTACTGCTCGCGCCACCGCCCGATCACGGCGTACGACGCGGAGACCACCACGTCGCGGACCCGCTCGTCACGCGGGATCCGCTCGGCCAGGGCGGCACTGGTCAGCCCGATGCGCGGGCGCAGCTCGAAGACGTCGACGGTCCCGAGCACCTCGCCGAGGATGCCGGCCACCCCCTCGGTCGGGTGCAGCTGCGCCGAGGCGACCTGCAGGAGCGTGGTCTTGCCGGCACCGTTGGGACCGAGGATCACCCAGCGCTCGTCCTCCTCCACCGTCCAGTCGACGCCCTGCAGCAGCGTGGCGGCGCCTCGGCGCACGGTCACGTCGGCGAGCTCGAGTACGGCGTCCATCGCATCCCCTCGTGGGTTCGGTCGGTCCGCGCCGGCACCGGAGCGACCGGGTGCGACACCGGTGCCCGGGTCGGGCGGCGGCGTGGAGGTCCAAACCTACGGCACCCCGCGTCGAGGGCTCGCACCCGCACGTAGTCTCGGGCCCGTGAACGACCTGCCGATGTCCGCCGTGCTGGCGTTGTGGTTCTCGGCCTGGGCCGCCGGCGCGTCGAGCCTGGACGCCGCCCGCGACGCCGTCGTCGGCGACGACACGGCCCACGACGTCGTGGGGCTGCCCGGGGCGGAGGAGCCGTTGCCGCTGATCCTGGCCCTGGGCCGGTTGCGCGCAGCGGGTGCCGGGCACGCCGGGCTCGCCCTCCCGGTGCCCGGCGACCCTCTCGGACTGGCGGGGCCGGCCGACTTCAACGCCGACGCGCTGGAGGCCGGCGAGGCGGTGCTGCTGGAGGGCGCGTCGCTGGGGCTGGTGCCCTACCGCGCCGGCGCGGGTGTGGTGTGGCGG
>DASSVD010000228.1:0-3870 GCA_035706365.1 Nocardioidaceae bacterium | reverse complement strand
CATCGTGGTGCAGTTCGGGTTGGCGATGATGCCCTTGCGTGCCTGGTCCACGGCGTCGGGGTTGACCTCGCTGACCACCAGCGGCACGTCGGGGTCCATCCGCCAGGCCGAGGAGTTGTCGACCACGATCGCCCCGGCCCCGGCGAAGCGGGGCGCCAGCTCGCGGGAGGTGCCCCCTCCCGCCGAGAACAGCGCGATGTCCAGGCCCGTCGGGTCGGCGGTGGCCGCATCCTCCACGACCACGTCGCGTTCGCCCCAGGCGAGGGTCTGCCCGGCGGACCGGGCGGAGGCGAAGAAGCGGATCTCCTCGACCGGGAAGTCCCGCTCCAGCAGGATCCGGCGCATCACCTCGCCGACCTGGCCGGTGGCGCCGACGATGCCCAGGCGTACGCCGCTCATCGGCCGGTCCCGCCGTACACGACGGCCTCCACCTCGTCGGAGTCCAGGTCGAACGCGCTGTGCGTGGCGGCGACCGCGTCGTCGATGCGGGACTCCTCCACGATCACCGAGATCCGGATCTCGGAGGTGGAGATCATCTCGATGTTCACTCCGGTCGACGCCAGCGCGGCGAAGAACTTGGCAGTCACGCCCGGGTGCGAGCGCATGCCCGCACCGATCAGCGAGACCTTGCCGATCTGGTCGTCGTAGAGCAGCGAGTCGTAGCCGACCTCGGCCTGGATCCGCGCCAGGGCAGCCATCGCCCGCTGGCCGTCGTCGCGCGGCAGGGTGAAGGAGACGTCGGTGAGGTTGGTGGAAGCGGCCGACACGTTCTGCACGATCATGTCGAGGTTGACGCCGGCCTCGGCGAGCGTCTCGAAGATGCGGGCGGCCTCGCCCACCTTGTCGGGCACCCCCACCACGGTGATCTTGGCCTCGCTGCGGTCGTGCGCGACGCCGGCGATGATGGGCTGCTCCATGTCCTCACCCTCTAGCTTCTCGTCGGTGATCCAGGTCCCGGTCTTCTGGCTGAACGACGACCGCACGTGGATCGGGATGCGGTAGCGCCGGGCGTACTCCACGCAACGCAGGTGCAGGATCTTCGCGCCGCACGCGGCCATCTCCAGCATCTCCTCGTAGGAGACCCGGTCCCGCTTGCGGGCCGAGGGGGCGATCCGCGGATCGGCGGTGAACACGCCGTCGACGTCGCTGTAGATCTCGCACACGTCGGCGTTCAGCGCCGCCGCGAGTGCGACCGCGGTGGTGTCGGAGCCGCCACGGCCCAGCGTGGTGATGTCCTTGGTGCCCTGGCTGACGCCCTGGAACCCGGCCACGATCGCGACCGCGCCGTGGCCCAGCGCCTTCTCCAGGCGGCTCGGAGTGACGTCGATGATCTTCGCCTTGCCGTGCGCGCCGTCGGTGATCACCCCGGCCTGGCTGCCCGTGTAGGAGCGGGCCTCCTGGCCGAGGTTGCCGATCGCCATCGCCAGCAGCGCCATCGAGATCCGCTCGCCGGCGGTCAGCAGCATGTCCAGCTCGCGGCCGCTCGGCAGCGGGGACACCTGCTCGGCCAGGTCGATCAGCTCGTCGGTGGTGTCGCCCATCGCCGACACCACGACGACCACGTCGTTGCCGGCCCGCTTGGACTCCACGATGCGCTGGGCGACCCGCTTGATCCCGTCGGCGTCGGCCACGGACGATCCGCCGTACTTCTGCACGACTATGCCCACGTCACTCCTCGGATTCTCGGGGTTTGATCGGGGTTCGTTCGAGATCTGCTTCGCAAGACGGCCAAGCCAGGTCGGTGGCCGGCCGCGCTCGAGTCTACCGACGGCCCCCGGCGCGCCCGGGCCCCCGCCGCATCACGGACCGCGGGCGGTGCACGACCCGGCCTGCCGGTCAGGGGTGCGCCGACTCCAGCAGCTCGTCCGCGGCCGCGACCGCGTCCTGCTCGCCGGCGATGTCGGTGTCGAGGCGGTCGTGGGCGACCACCGACTGCAGCGCTCGCAGCACGCTGGACGCCTCGGGGCCCCAGGCCGAGACGTAGGAGAACTGCCACCACCACAGTGCCTCCTGCACCCGGCCGGCGCGGAAGTGCCGCAACCCGTGGGCCAGCGCGTGGGCGATGCTGGTCAGGTCGTCGGACAGCAGGGACGAGACGGCCTCGGGCGGGTCGACGTACGGGTCGAAGACCTCGGTGTAGGCGTCCACGCCCTCGAGCAGCACCGCCAGGCGGAGCCGCATGGCGTCCAGGTCCGGGTCGGGGCCGGCGTCCGGCTCGTAGCGCTCGTCGGGCTCGAAGTCGGTGTGTACGCCGAGCCGTCCGCCCGCGAGCAGCACCTGGCTGACCTCGAGAAGCAGAAGCGACACGGCGCGCTTGCCCGCCTCGCCGCGCGCGATCGCCTGCAGCGCGAGCAGGAAGCTCTCCACCTGGTCGGCGATCTGCTGGGCGAAGTCCTCCAGGTCGCCCGCGGCCGCGGCGTGCTCCCCGGAACCGGTCCCCGACTCGGCGCCGGGGTTGGGGTCGGCGGTCTCCTCAGTCATCGATGGATCGTCTCCCTTCGAAGGCCCGTCCCAAGGTCACCTCGTCGGCGTACTCGAGGTCTCCCCCTACCGGCAGTCCACTCGCAAGTCGCGTGACGCGCAACCCCATCGGCCGCAGGAGGCGGGTGAGGTAGGTCGCGGTGGCCTCGCCCTCGAGGTTCGGGTCGGTGGCCAGGATCACCTCGGTGACGACGCCGTCGGCGAGGCGCCCCATCAGCTCCTTGATCCGCAGGTCGTCGGGTCCGATGCCCTCGATCGGCGAGATCGCTCCGCCCAGAACGTGGTAGCGGCCGCGGAACTCCCGGGTGCGCTCGATCGCCACGACGTCCTTGGACTCCTCCACCACGCACACCACGGAGGGGTCGCGGCGCGGGTCGCGGCAGATCCGGCAGGTCTCCTCCTCGGCGACGTTGCCGCACACCGAGCAGAACTTCACCCGGTCCTTGACCTCGACCAGAACCTGGGCCAGGCGGCGTACGTCCTGCGGGTCGGTCGCCAGGATGTGGAAGGCGATCCGCTGCGCGCTCTTGGGACCGACGCCGGGAAGCCTGCCCAGCTCGTCGATCAGGTCCTGGACGACACCTTCGTACACCGCTGCTCCCGCGCCCGCTTAGAAGCCGAGCTGGCCGCCCGGCAGACCGCCGGGTGCGCCACCGGGTCCACCGGCCGGGCCCTCGCCGCCCAGACCGGCCAGCGGGCCGAGCGTCTGCGCCGCCATCTCGTCGGCGCGTGCCTTGGCGTCGCGGTAGGCGGCCACGATCAGGTCCTCGAGGTCCTCCGGCTCGTCGGGGTCGAACGAGCCGCGCTTGATGCCGACGCCGACGAGCTCGCCGGTGCCGTTCAGGGTGACCGTGACCAGGCCGTCCCCGACCGTGCCGTCGACCGTGCGCTCGGCCAGCTCCTCCTGGGCCTTGACCATCTGCTCCTGCATCTGCTGCGCCTGCTGCAGCAGGGCGTTCATGTCGAGACCGCCCTCGCCGCCGAAGGGGTTGGACTCCGTCATGTCGTGCCTCTCGTCGTGGATGTCGCCGTACGCCGGTGTGTCGCCGTACGCCGGCCTCTTCCGGTCCCGACCGCTCCGGTCGGGCTCAGTCGTGTTTGATCTCCTCGATGACCTGGGCGCCGAGCTCCCGTGCGAGCAGCTCCGCCCCACCGAGCTGGTGGTCGTCGGCGTCCGGGTCGTCCACGTCGACGTCGTCGTCGTTGACCGTCCGGTCCGCCCTGGCCGCAGGCGCCCCGGCTGCCCGGGTGCGTTGGATGGCGCCGCGCGCGCTCGCGATCGACTGCGGATCCACCGGGACGCGTGAGTCCGCGCCCTCGCCCGGGGCGGCGGCCGGGCCGGCCGGACCGGACACGCTCGTGGCGGTGGAGGCGGTGGGCCCGTCGTTC
>DASSVD010000227.1:0-4087 GCA_035706365.1 Nocardioidaceae bacterium | reverse complement strand
GCGGTGCCCAGGATCAGCGCGGCGACCAGGGTCACGGCGTAGGACTCGAACAGGTCGGCGGCCATGCCGGCGCAGTCACCGACGTTGTCGCCGACGTTGTCGGCGATGGTGGCCGCGTTGCGCGGGTCGTCCTCGGGGATGTTCTGCTCGACCTTGCCGACCAGGTCCGCGCCGACGTCGGCGGCCTTGGTGAAGATGCCGCCGCCGACACGCATGAACATCGCCAGCAGCGCGGCTCCGAAGCCGAAGCCCTCCAGCACCGCGGGCGCGTTGCCGCGGTAGATCAGCACCACCAGCGCGGCACCGAGCAGGCCGAGCCCGACGGTGGCCATGCCGACCGTGCCGCCGGTGCGGAACGCGATGCGCATGGCCGGGTCGCGGCCCTCGTCGCGGGCGGCGGCGGCGACGCGTACGTTCGCCCGCACCGCCAGCCACATGCCCATGTAGCCGATCGCGGCGGAGAACCCGGCGCCCACCAGGAAGAAGATCGAGCGACCGATGCGGACCGCGGTGTCATCGGCGGGCAGCAGGAACAGCAACAGGAACGCGAGCGCGGCGAAGACGGCGAGGGTCTTGAACTGGCGGGTGAGGTACGCCGAGGCGCCCTCCTGCACCGCCTGCCCGATGGTCCTCATGCTCTCGGTGCCCTCCGAGGCGGCCAACACCTGCCCCCGGAACATCGCCGCCATCACCAGCGCGACCACCGCGATCACCGCGACCACCACGATCACGGTCAGGTTGCCGCTGGACAGCGACACGTCCGCGCCGCTCTCGGCGGCGAGACTGACACCCGACATACGTCCTCCTCCGGTGGGCCCGAGAGCCCGTCGACGTCATGCGCCGACCGCGACGACCTGCCGCGAAGGCGCAGCTCGGTGTGAGGTCCGTCTCACACGAATGTGCCGGAGTCTACTGACGGGTCGCCCTCATGGGGTGGCACCCGGTGTGGCGTGCGCCACACTCGTTGCCTGTCGCGGGCGGGATCAGGCGAGCGGCCAGGCCATCGACACGCGGGTGATGCCCCCGTCGCGGGTGACCCCGAAGTTGCCGATCAGGCCGCGCAGCAGCGCCCAGGGCTCCACGCCGTCGACGTCGCTGTGCAGGTCGTCCTCGACCGCGACCGGCCCGGCCGAGGAGACCTCGACCTGCAGCTCGTCGTTGATGCTGATCGCCACGTGCACCGGCGCCGTGGCGTCGCCGGTCACGGGCGCGGCACCCGCCCCGGTCGCCTCGGGCTCCTCGGAGGGCGGCGGTGAGCCGGCGCCGGCAGACGTCGCCACGCCGGCGTCGAGCTCGTCCTCGCCGATCAGCAGGGCGCAGGCCTCGCCGACGGCGAGCCGGACCTCCTCGACGAACTCCTCGTCACGGCCGGTGCGGCGGGCCACCGCGGCGGCGACCAGGCGCACGGTGCGGACCAGGGCAGGGTCACGGGTGATCGCCACGGTGACGCCGGCGGCGGAGCCGGCAGCGTGCCCGGTGGCCGGGCCTGGGGTGGAGGAGGTCAACGCTCAGTGCTCGGCGAGCGCGTCGGCCTGGGATCCGTGGATGGCGAACACCTTCGCCAGCCCGGTGATCCGGAAGATCTTGAGCAACCGCTCCTGGTTGCAGATCAGCCGCATCGACCCGTCGTGGGCGCGCACCTTCTTCAGACCGCCGACCAGCACGCCCAGCCCGGTGGAGTCGAGGAAGTCGACCTTCTCCATGTCGATGACCAGGTCGTAGTGGCCCTCGGCGACCAGCTCGGTGATCTTGTCGCGGAGCCGAGGCGCGGTGTAGACGTCGATCTCGCCGCCCACCTCGATGATGGTGTGCCCACCCTCGTGGCGCGTCTCCAGTGACAGATCCACGTGGCTCTCCTCAACGCATGGTCGATGCCGCCTTGCAGGTGCATTCAATCATGCCGTGAAACCGCTCGAAGGTCACTTCACCCGCCTCGCTGGTCCACTCCTGTGACGCGAGGCGCTGCCGGGGCGCCGGAGGGTGCGCCGGGTGGGGCGTCTGCTGGGACGGTTTGCAAGACTCGAGTCGTGGCCGTCTCCGCTACTCCTCCGGTCGTCGACGTGGTCGACCGGCTGGTGCTCCCCGCGGGGCGTGCGGACCGGCTGACCCACCTGGAGATGCTGCCAGCGCGTGCCGGGAGCCGCGCCGACTGGCCGCAGTGGGCTCCTTCCGCGCTGGTGGAGCGGTGGCAGGCGCGGGGCGTCGAGCGTCCGTGGACCCATCAGGTGCGCGCAGCCGAGGCGGCGTACTCCGGCAGGCACGTGGTGGTCTCGACCGGCACCGCGTCCGGGAAGTCGCTGGCCTACCTGCTGCCCGCACTGACCTCGATCCTGACCAGGCGCAAGCGCAACGGGCGCCGCGGGTCGACGGCGTTGTACCTGGCCCCGACCAAGGCGCTGGCCCAGGACCAGCTGGCCTCCCTGCGCGCGCTGGAGGTGCCGGGCCTGGCCGCGGCGACCCACGACGGCGACTCCTCGCGGGAGGAGCGGGACTGGTGCCGCGACCATGGCGAGTACCTGCTGACCAACCCCGACATGCTGCACCGCTCGATGCTGCCCGGCCATGCGCGCTGGGCGAAGTTCTTCTCCACCCTCGACTACGTGGTGGTCGACGAGTGCCACCACTACCGCGGCGTGTTCGGCGCCCACGTGGCGCAGATCCTGCGCCGGCTGCGACGGGTGTGCGCGGCCTACGGCTCCTCCCCGACCTTCGTGCTCGCGTCGGCCACGGTGGCCGAGCCGGCGGTCTCGGCGACCCGACTGACCGGGCTGGAGGTCGAGGCGGTGACCGAGGACGGGTCGCCGCGCGGCCAGGTGGCGCTGGCGCTGTGGGAGCCGCCGTTCACCTCGCTGCTCGGGGAGCACGGCGCGCCGGTGCGCCGCTCCGCCACCGCCGAGATCGCCGACCTGCTGGCCGACCTGGTCGTCGACGGGGTCCGCACGTTGGCGTTCATCCGCTCCCGGCGGGGTGCGGAGACCGTGTCGGTGACCACGCAACGGCTGCTGCAGGAGGTGGCGCCGGAGCTGGCGGGGCGGGTCGCGGCCTACCGCGGCGGGTACCTCCCCGAGGACCGACGACGGCTCGAGCGGGAGCTGCGGGCCGGGCGGCTGCTGGGCCTGGCCGCGACCAACGCGCTCGAGCTGGGCATCGACATCGCCGGCCTCGACGCGGTGCTGCTGGCCGGTTTCCCGGGGACCCGGGCGGCGCTGTGGCAGCAGATCGGCCGTGCCGGACGCGGCGGCCAGGACGCGCTGGGCGTCTTCGTGGCCCGCGACGACCCGCTGGACACCTACCTGGTCAACCATCCAGAGGCACTGATCGGGGCGCCGGTGGAGGCGAACGTCTTCGACCCGGACAACCCCTACGTGCTGGGGCCGCACCTGTGCGCGGCGGCCGAGGAACGGCCGCTGACCGAGGCGGACCTCGCGCTGTTCGGCCCGACGGCGCGCGCCGGTGTCGACGCACTGACCGAGGCGGGCCTGCTGCGCCGGCGGCCGCACGGCTGGTACTGGACGGACCGGCGCCGGGCCAGCGACCTGGCCGACATCCGTTCGACCGGGGGCGCTCCGGTGCGCCTGGTGGAGGCGGGGACCGGGCGGCTTCTGGGCACGGTGGACGCGGCGTCGGCGCACGGTACGGCGCATCCGGGTGCGGTCTACCTGCACCAGGGAGAGACCTATCTGGTCGAGTCGCTCGACCTGGACGAGCACGTCGCCGTGGTGGCGCGCGCCGACCCGGACTACTCGACCTCGGCGCGCGAGGTCACCGACATCGCCATCGTGGCCGAGCACCAGAACGTGCCCTGGGGGGCGGCGCGGGTGAGCTTCGGCGAGGTCACCGTCACCCACCAGGTGGTCTCCTTCCTGCGCCGTGCGGTGCCGTCCGGGGAGGTGCTCGGCGAGGAGCCGCTGGACCTGCCCGAGCGCACGCTCACCACCAAGGCGGTGTGGTGGACGCTGCCGCCGGCCGCGCTGGAGGAGGCGGGGATGGCCACGCAGGACCTGCCCGGCGCCGCGCACGCGGCCGAGCATGCGTCGATCGGCCTGCTGCCGCTGTTCGCCACCTGCGACCGGTGGGACATCGGCGG
>DASSVD010000226.1:0-27459 GCA_035706365.1 Nocardioidaceae bacterium | reverse complement strand
GGTGCTCGCGGGGCTGCTGCTGGTGGTGCGCTCCGCGGGACGCTGACCGGTGAGGCTCCTGGTCGATCCCACTGGCCGGTCCGCTCGCGCCGTGCGGGAGAATGCCGCCGTGTCCTCCCTCCCGCCCGACAGCTTCCGCAGCGGCTTCGCCTCCTTCGTGGGCCGGCCGAACGCCGGAAAGTCCACGCTGACCAACGCGCTGGTCGGCACCAAGGTGGCGATCACCTCCTCGCGCCCGCAGACCACGCGAACCGTGGTGCGCGGCATCGTGCACCGGCCCGACGCGCAGCTGATCCTGGTGGACACCCCCGGCCTGCACCGGCCGCGCACGCTGTTGGGCGAGCGGCTCAACGACCTGGTGCGCACCACCTGGTCGGAGGTCGACGTGGTCGCGGTCTGCTTCCCGGCCGACGAGAAGGTCGGTCCCGGTGACCGGTTCCTGGTCACCGAGCTGGCCAAGGTCCGGCGTACGACGAAGCTCGCGGTGGCGACGAAGACCGACCTGGTCGGCCCCGAGCGGATCGCCGAGCACCTGCTCGACATCGCCGCGCTGGGAGAGCAGACCGGCACCAGCTGGGCCGAGATCGTGCCGGTCTCGGCCGTGGCCGGGGACCAGGTGGACCTGCTCGCCGACCTGCTGGTCGCGCAGATGCCCGAAGGGCCACCGCTGTACCCCGAGGGCGACCTGACCGACTCGCCGGAGGAGATCCTGGTCGCCGAGCTGATCCGCGAGGCGGCGTTGGAGGGGGTGCGTGACGAGCTGCCCCACTCGATCGCCGTGGTGGTCGAGGAGATGGGGCTGCGCGACGGACGCCCCGAGGACAAGCCGCTGCTGGACATCCACGCCAACGTCTTCGTCGAGCGCTCGTCGCAGAAGGGGATCGTGATCGGTCACCGAGGCGCCCGCCTGCGCGAGGTCGGCAGTGCGGCCCGGCGCCAGATCGAGGCGCTGCTGGGCACACCGGTGTTCCTCGACCTGCACGTGAAGATCGCCAAGGACTGGCAGCGCGACCCCAAGCAGCTGCGCAAGCTGGGATTCTGACGCGGTGTTCCCGACCGGACCCCACGGGCTTCCCGCGAACTGCGCTTCGCCGGGATGAGCGTGGACCTCAGCTCGGGGCGTTCGTCATGAGCACGAACTGGGCGACCTCTCGCATGCCGAGCCCCTCGTAGACGCGACGCGGTAGGGGATACCCCGGGTCTCCGCGAGGACCGACGACGGCTTCGTCGGCGCCCAACCGATCCGCTCTGCGAAGTATCTGGGCGCACAGAGCTCGCGCCAGTCCGCGACCGGCGTGCGCTGGAGCGGTGCCGACGGGCTCGAACAACAGCGAGCGGCTGCGCTCGTCCAGCCACCCCAGCGCATAGGCCGCGAGGTCGCCGTCGGGGCCGACGGCGACCAGGTCGAGCTCGGAGCGGTACCCGGGGCTGTCGATCACGGCGCGATGCTTGTCGAGCGAGTAGCTCGATCCGGGCTCGTCCCCGGTGACCTCCAAGCCCAGGAGCCCCCTGATGCGGGCCGGCGCCCATGCCTGTCTGTGAATCTCCACGCGGGCGAGAACGTCATCGGGGTCGGCGACGTCCACACTTCGGATGCGGTAACCCGCGGCAACGGTGTGCTGGTCGAGGTCAGCGAGGTCACGAAGCGCCCGCCACAACTGTGCGAACCACGGCGTCCGTTCTTCCCGGAACCCGGCCGCCGCCAGGACGCTCACGAGCGACACGTCCTGCCGGGACACCTCGACCGTGATCGTGGTGAAGGCGTCGACCAGTTCCTGCACGACCAGTCGCCGGTCCTCATCGGCGGCTCGGGGGGACACGTGCAACGACATCGCCGCCGGGCCGTCGGGGTCCAACCAGACGTCCGCGAACGCGGTGAGTGGCACGCCCCAGGCGCATGTCGCATCCGGAGCTGGACTGCCGTCACCACGGCTGTGCGACCACGCGACGTTGCCGGGATGCAAGCGCTGGTGGGGCGTCCACGTAGCGCTGACGCAGTCGAGGAGGTCCACCTGGGCGCACGGCGAGGGGACTACTGGTTGCTGGGCGCCCAGCAGAGACCGTAGTGCTGGCCCGCCTGCCACTGGTCCCTGCTCGGCCACTCCCAGCCGTACCGGAAGCGCAGCGAGGAGTCGGCCAGCGACCGCACCAGGTCCCGGCACCGGTCGTCGCCGGCGCGCCGCACGGTCCGCCGGCCGGGGTACTTGTCGCCGCCGGCCAGGTGCAGCGTGGCCACCGCCTGCCAGGAGTGCCGGCTCGAGCAGATGACCCGCTGGAACCGGTCCGACCCGGGTGCTGCCGTGCCGCAGGTGCCCCACCGGGCAAGCGCGTTCCCGCGGTCCAGCAGCCCGTCGAGGCGCTTGGGCCGGGGGAGCGGGGCGAGCCGATCCCGGCCGGCCAGCGCGACCGCGTCGCAGCGGAACCAGTCCGCTCCTGCGGCGAGCTGCTCCTCGTCGGGAGTGAACCAGACCGCCTTGAGCCGGCTGAGCCGGCGCTCGGACCGGTCGCCGCCGATGGTGCGGGCCAGGTGCCGCGGGCATACGCGGGAGACCTGGTCCAGGATCGCCTGGGTGTCCGGAGGTGTGGTGCCCTCGGCCTCTGTACCGCCACCGCGGAGGTGGCCGACGTGCAGGGTGACGCTGGTGTGCCGGCTGCCGCACGGCACCGGCTCGCGGTCGCTGCTGGCCTTGGACGCCTCCTCGAGGGTGAGCCGGTAGCAGGCGCCTTCCTCGGGAGGCTCGGGTGGCGGTGCACGCAGCGCCTTGGGCGAGGCGCCGCCACGGGTCGTGGTGCCGTCGTCCGCTGCAGTGCCCGCGCTCGCCGTACCGCTGCCGGCGGACTGTGGCGGGCTCTGCGCCGGCTGCGGTGAGCCGTCGCCCGTGCACGCGCTCTGCAGCAGCACCGCGGCCACGGTGACGGTGGTGGCGGCGGTCGTGGCGAGCAGGCGGCGGGTCCCGCGACGGGTGCTCACTGGTCCGTCTTCGCCCAGCAGATCGACCGCCGGTTGCCGGCCTTCCACTCCGCCGCGTGGAAGTAGGTGTAGCCGAAGTCGTAGTCGACGGGGTAGTTCATCCACGCTCCCACCGAGTCCGAGCAGAAGTCACGCGTGCGCACCTCCACCAGCCGGTCGCCGGGATAGGGGTCCTTGGGCTCGCCGAGCTTGATCGTGGTCACCGCGCGCCAGTCGTGCGGCTGGGCGCACGGAACCTTGTGCGAGCCTGCGACCGTGGGACCCTGCGCGCACACCATCCACCGGTCGTCCGGCTTGCCGAGCAGCAGGCCCTTGGCGGAGGCGGGCAGGTTCAGCAGCTGTTCGGACTGCGGGCCGCCACCGATCACGTCGCAGCGGTACCAGTGCGCGCCCTCGTCCCACACCTCGTCGGGTGCGCGGAACCACGCCCAGGTCAGCAGCGACCGCATCACCAGGCTCTCGTCGCCGCCGAGGAAGCTGCGGAACTTGTCGTCACAGGTGCGGAACACGTAGGCGCCGAGCTCCTCGTCACCCCGGTCCACGAGCTCTTCGGGGAAGCTTCCCACTGCGAACGTCTGCGCGGTGTGCGCCTGGTCGCAGTCGACCGTCGGGGTGACGTTCGTGGACTGGGCGACGTCGGAGGGGGTGAGCGGCCGGCAGGCGCCGAGCACCGGCGGCGTGACGGAGCGTACTTGCTGCGGGGCCGCGTCGGACGGTGCCTGCGAGCCCGCGTCGTCGCCGGAAGCGCCCTGGCTGCACGCACCGAGCAGGAGCAGCAGCAGGGCCGCGGGCACGGCCAGGCGGGGAAGCACGGGCACAACCTCGGGTCGACGGGCGGGTGAGCGGGACGGCGCAGACAGCGTAACCGGCGGAACCGACCGCGTCCGTCTCAGAGGTTGGAAGTCCACTGCCCGCCCTCGCGGAGCGACCGGTAGAGTGAGCGCATCATGTGGCGCACCCTCCTCCTTCGCTGCCGCAGCGAGGTTCGCTAGCCGGACCCCCTCGCTGCGGAGTTCTCGCCTGCATCCGGCGCACACCCCGATTCGCGAAGCGAGGATCCCATGGAGTTCAGCCACAACCCCCAGCAGCCCAGCGGCATGCCGTTCGCCCGGTATGCGCCGTACCCCACGCCCCCGCTGGCCGACCGCACCTGGCCGGACCGCCCGATCACCCGGGCGCCGCGCTGGTGCGCCGTCGACCTGCGGGACGGCAACCAGGCGCTGATCGACCCGATGACACCGGCGCGCAAGCGTGCCATGTTCGAGCTGCTGGTCGCGATGGGCTACAAGGAGATCGAGGTCGGGTTCCCCAGCGCCAGCCAGACCGACTTCGACTTCGTGCGGATGCTGATCGAGGAGCAGCTGATCCCCGACGACGTGGTGATCCAGGTGCTCACCCAGGCTCGCGAACCGCTGATCGAGCGCACCTACGAGGCGATCCGCGGCGCCAAGCAGGCGATCGTGCACCTCTACAACTCCACCTCGACGCTGCAGCGTCGGGTGGTCTTCGACCTGGACATGGACGGCATCGCCGACATCGCCGTCACCGGTGCGCGGCTGTGCAAGAAGTTCGAGGAGTCCATCCCCGAGACCACCGTCTACTACGAGTACTCCCCGGAGTCCTACACCGGCACCGAGCTGGAGTTCGCCGCGCGGGTGTGCAACGAGGTGCTCGAGGTCTTCGAGCCCACCGCCGAGAAGCCGGTGATCATCAACCTGCCGGCCACCGTGGAGATGGCCACGCCCAACGTGTACGCCGACTCGATCGAGTGGATGAACCGGCACCTGAACCACAGGGAGCACGTGGTCCTGTCCCTGCACCCGCACAACGACCGCGGCACGGCGGTGGCCGCAGCCGAGCTGGGCTACCAGGCCGGCGCCGACCGGATCGAGGGCTGCCTGTTCGGCAACGGCGAGCGCACGGGCAACGTCTGCCTGGTGACGCTGGGGCTGAACCTGTTCACCCAGGGCATCGACCCGCAGATCGACTTCTCCCTGGGCGGCAAGGGGATCGACGAGATCCGGCGCACCGTGGAGTACTGCAACCAGCTGGGCGTGCACGAGCGGCACCCCTACGGCGGCGACCTGGTGTACACCGCGTTCTCCGGCTCGCACCAGGACGCGATCAAGAAGGGCCTCGAGGCGCTGGAGCGTGACGCGGCGGCCGCCGGCGTACCCGTGGACGAGCACCCGTGGGAGGTGCCGTACCTGCCGATCGACCCCAAGGACGTCGGCCGCTCCTACGAGGCCGTGATCCGGGTGAACAGCCAGTCCGGCAAGGGCGGCGTGGCCTACATCATGAAGGCCGAGCACAAGCTGGAGCTGCCGCGCCGGCTGCAGATCGAGTTCAGCCGGGTGATCCAGGAGCACACCGACGGCGAGGGGGGCGAGATGTCGCCGGAGGCGATGTGGGGCCACTTCTCGACCGAGTACCTCGACCGGACCACCCCGCTGCGGCTGAACTCCGTGCACACCTCCGCGGCGGCTGGCGAGAAGGACGCGCTGACGGTCAACGTGTACGTTGACGACGAGCTGCGCACCCTCGAGGGCAGCGGCAACGGCCCGATCGCCGCCTTCTGCGACGCGCTGAACCGGCTGGTCGCCAGCGAGCAGGAGGCGGGGAACCCCCGCTACGCCGAGCGCGGTGACGTGCGGGTGCTCGACTACCACGAGCACGCGCTGTCCTCCGGCGGCGACGCGATGGCGGCCGCCTACGTCGAGTGCGCGGTCGGCGACCGGGTCCGCTGGGGCGTCGGGCTGGACGCGAACATCGTGACCGCCTCTCTCAAGGCGGTGATCTCCGCGGTCAACCGCGGCTCCTGACCCGTCGGCCCGGCAGTTTCCCATGGTATGCAGGAAATTGCCCCCTGCCCATGGCGCACACGCCATGGGGAGGGGCAGATCACCGGCATACCATGGGAAACTGGTTCGGTCAGGTCAGGGCCGCCAGCGGCGGTGCGCCGTGCCCGCGGTCCCTTCGGAGGCGGACCGGATCAGCTCCAGTCGTGGCTTCGGGCCGTCGGTGCGTCCGGTCTGCGGCTTGCGCCGGCCGGCACGCCAGGGCAGCGGCCAGGTGACGCCCGGCCCGTCGTAGTCCTGCTCGACGGACGCGTGCAGGGTCCAGTTCGGGTCGTAGAGATGCACCCGCCCGAGGGCGCACAGGTCGGCGCGGCCGGCGAGCAGCAGCGAGTTGACGTCGTCGTAGGACGAGATCACCCCGACCGCGATCGTCGGGATGCCGACCCGGTTGCGGATGGCGTCCGCGTAGGGCGTCTGGTACGACCGCCCGAACGCCGGCCTCTCCGCGGAGGTCACCTGGCCCGTGGACACGTCGATCGCGGCCGCGCCGGCGGCCTCGAACGCCTGCGCGATCGCGAGGGTGTCGTCGAGGCTGATCCCGTCGTCGACCCAGTCGGTCGCCGAGATCCGAACGGTGATCGGGCGGTCGGCGGGCCACACCTCACGCACCGCGTGGAACACCTCGAGCGGGAAGCGCAGCCGGTTCGCCACGGAGCCGCCGTACTCGTCGGTGCGCTGGTTGGTGACCGGAGACAGGAAGGAGGAGAGCAGGTAGCCGTGCGCGCAGTGCAGCTCGAGCAGGTCGAAACCGGCATCCGCCCCCCGCCGCGCGGAGGTGACGAACTCGTCGCGGATCCGGTCCATGCCGTCCCGGTCGAGCTCCGCCGGCACCTGGTTGACGCCCGGCTTGTAGGGAAGCGGCGAGGCCGCCACGACCGGCCAGTTCCCCTCCGGCAGCGGCTCGTCGATGCCCTCCCACATCAGCTTGGTGGATCCCTTGCCGCCCGAGTGCCCGAGCTGCAGGCCGATCTTCGTGGCGGTCTCTGCGTGCACGAAGTCGACGATCCGCTTCCAGCCGTCGCGCTGGGCGTCGGTCCACAGCCCGGTGCAGCCGGGGGTGATCCGGCCGCTGGGGGAGACGCAGACCATCTCGGTCATCACCAGGCCGGGACTGCCCAACGCCTTGCCGGTGAGGTGAGTGAAGTGGAAGTCGTTCGGCATCCCGTCGGTCGCCTTGTACATGTCCATCGGCGACACGATCACCCGGTTCTGCAGGTCGACGGCGCCGCGGCGCTCGTCGCCGAGTCGGAACGGCTGGAACATCGGCGGGCGTACGTCGCCGAACCCGTGCCCGCGCCGCTTCTCGTGGTCGGCGAACCACTGGTCGAGCCGCGCGACGAACTCGGGATCGCGCACGCGCAGGTTGTCGTAGGTGACCCGGCGCGAGCGGGTCATGATGTTGAAACCGAACTGCAGCGGCTCCTGGTCGACGTACTGGCCAAGGTTCTCGAACCACTCCAGGCTGGCCTGGGCGGCGCGCTGGGTGGAGGCGACGACCGCCTTGCGCTCGGTCTCGTACTCCCGCAGCGCCGCGTCCAGGCCGGGCTGCTCGTGGAGGCAGGCCGCCAGCGCCAGCGCATCCTCCATCGCCAGCTTGGTTCCCGAGCCGATCGAGAAGTGCGCGGTGTGGGCGGCGTCGCCCAGGAGCACCACGTTCTCGTGCCGCCAGGACTCGTTGCGCACCGTGGTGAAGTTGATCCACCGCGAGTTGTTGGCCAGCACCTCGTGGCCGTCGAGCACGTCGGCGAACAGCTCGCGCACGCGGGCGATCGAGGCGTCGTCGGACTCGCCCGGCGCGAAGTCACGGTCGGCGTACTCCCCGAAGCCGGCGTCGCGCCAGACCTCGGAGTTCATCTCCACGATGAACGTGCTGCCGTGGGCGTCGAACGGGTACCCGTGGATCTGCATCACCCCGGCCGGGGTCTGTGCGATGTAGAATTTGAACGCGTCGAAGACCCGGTCGGTGCCCAGCCACATGTACTTGCAGTCGCGCTGCTCCAGGGTGGGCCGGAAGCTGTCGGAGTAGGTGGCGCGGACCGCGGAGTTCAGCCCGTCCGCGGCGACGACGAGGTCGTAGTCGGCGGCGAGCGTGCGCACGTCCGGGGCGGCGGTGCAGAACCGCACGTCCACGCCGAGCTCCCGGCAGCGAGCCTGCAGGATCTGCAGCAGTCGCTTGCGCGACATGGCCGCGAAGCCGTGCCCGCCGCTGGTGACCACCTCGCCGCGGTAGTGCACGTCGATGTCGTCCCACTGCGCGAACTCCGCACGCATCGCCTCGTATACCGCGGGGTCCGCGTGCTCGATCCCGCCGAGCGTCTCGTCGGAGAAGACCACGCCGAAGCCGAAGGTGTCGTCGGCGGCGTTGCGCTCCCACACGGTGATCTCGTGCACCTGACCGGTCTGGCGCGCGAGCTGCTGGGCGAGGGCGGAGAAGTAGAGGCCGCCGGGGCCTCCACCGATGACGGCGATGCGCATGGTCGTTCTCCTAGCTGGCGCCCGGTGAGTGAGGCGGTGGGCGAGGTCGTCGGGTCGAGCGGGGGCGGTCAGGTCCGAGAGGGGCGCCGTTCTCCGAGTATATTGTTTTCTTGACGCACGTTGTCAATGCGCTATACGGTCGGCGTCATGTCGGGATTCGGGCTCACCGCCGCACAGCAGGAGTACGCCGCCCAGGTGGCCGCGCTCGCGGAGCGGGAGCTCGCGGGTCCGCCCGGGCACGCCGCCGGCGAGGGCGCTGGCGCGGGCGCCGTGAACCGCCCCCTGCTCAAGCGACTCGGCGATCTCGGCCTGCTGCGCGGCCTGTTCGGCGGCGCGCCGGAGGAGGAACCGCGCGACGCCGCGGCCGTGCAGCTGTGCCTGCTGCGCGAGAACCTCGCCCGCGTGAGCACCGAGGCCGAGACGGCGCTGGCGCTGCAGGGTCTGGGCAGCTACCCGATCCTGCAGTCGGGGCGCCCCGAGGTGGTCGCCCGGTGGATTCCCGGGGTGGTGACCGGAGACGTTGTCGCCGCCTTCGCGCTCTCCGAGCCGGACGCCGGCTCCGACGCGGCGGCCCTTGCCCTGCGCGCGGACCGGGTCGAGGGCGGCTGGCGACTGCACGGCGAGAAGCTGTGGATCTCCAACGCGCCCGAGGCCGACGTGTACGCCGTCTTCGCCCGCACCACACCCGACGCGGGCGCACGCGGCGTGACCGCCTTCGTCGTGCCCGGTGACGCCGACGGCCTGGGCGGAGAGTCCCTCGACCTGCTCGCGCCGCACGCGATCGGCCGGTTGACCTTCGACGGCGTCATGGTCCGCGAACAGGACGTGCTCGGCGAGGTCGATGCCGGCTTCCGCGTGGCGATGCGCACCCTCGACCTGTTCCGGCCGAGCGTGGGCGCCTTCGCGGTCGGAATGGCCCAGGCGGCGCTCGACGCCGCCGTCGCTTGGAGCAGCACCCGGCAGGTCCATGGCGGTCCGCTGCACGCGCAACAGTCGGTCTCGCACACGCTGGCCGAGATGGCCACCCGGGTGGAGGCGTCGCGGCTGCTCGTGCGCGCGGCGGCCGCGGCGTACGACGGTGGCGCGCCGGCCGCGGAGGTCACCCGCAGCGCGGCGATGGCCAAGCTGTTCGCCACCGAGTCCGCACAGTGGGTGGTCGACCAGGCCGTCCAGCTGCACGGCGCGCGCGCGTTGCAGCGCGGCCACCTGCTCGAGCACCTCTACCGGGAGGTGCGCGCACCGCGGATCTACGAGGGCGCCTCCGAGGTGCAGCGCACGATCATCGGGCGCTCGTTGGTGCGCGAGCACGAGTCCCGTTCCGGCCAGCACGAGGAGCTGCACACGCGATGAGCCCGACCAGCCGCTACCGCGCCTCCGCGCCGCTGACCCAGCACTGGGAGCACTTCGACTTCGACGTGACCGACGGCGTCGGCACCGTCACCTTGAACCGTCCCGAGAAGCTCAACCCGCTCACCTTCGAGAGCTACGCCGACCTGCGCGACCTGATGCACGAGCTGCCGCACCGCGAGGACGTGCGCGTGCTGGTGATCCGCGGCGAGGGCAAGGGGTTCTGCGGCGGCGGCGACGTCAACGAGATCATCGGCGAGCTGCTGAGGATGGACGCCCACGACCTGATGGGCTTCACCAAGATGACCGGTGAGGTGATCCGTGCGATGCGCGAGGCGCCCGTGCCGATCATCGCCGCCGTGCACGGCATCGCCGCCGGCGCGGGCTCGGTCGTCGCGCTCGCTTCGGACTTCCGGGTGGTCGGGCACTCCGGCCGGTTCGCCTTCCTGTTCACCAAGGTCGGGCTCTCCGGCGGCGACATGGGGGCGGCGTACCTGCTGCCCCGCGTGGTCGGCGCCGGCCGCGCCACCCAGCTTCTGATGCTCGGCGACACCATCGACGCCGAGACCGCCGACCGCTACGGCCTGGTCTCCGAGCTGGTACCCGACGACGAGCTCCCCGAGGCGGTACGCCGGCTGGCCCGGCGCCTCGCGGACGGTCCCACCCTCGCCTACGCGCAGACCAAGTCGCTGATCACCCGCGAGCTGGACATGCCGATCGGGCCGGCGATGGAGCTCGACGCGATGACCCAGGCGCTGCTGATGACCACCGAGGACCACGCGGAGTTCCATGCCGCGTTCAACGCCAAGCGGCCGCCGCAGTGGAAGGGTCGATGACCGCCCCGGCCGAGCCGGCGACCGGACCGGCGACCGGACCTGCGGCCGAGCCGGCGGCCGGACCTGGGGCCGGGCGGGTCGCGCTGGTCACCGGAGCGAGTCGGGGGATCGGCGCGGAGACCGCGCGGCTGCTGTCGGCAGACGGGCACCGGGTCGCGCTGGTCTCTCGCAGTCGCGACGCCCTGGAGGCACTGGCCGCGGAGCTGCCCGGCCCGAGCCTGGTGCTGCCGGCCGACGTCACGGACCCGGCCCAGGTCGAGGAGGTCTTCGCCGCCGTGGAGCGGACGTGGGGCCCCGTCGAGGTGCTCGTGCTCAACGCCGGCGCCGGGGCGTCCTCACAGCTGGCGGAGACCAGCGACGAGGAGTGGGCGCGGATGCTGGAGCTGAACCTGACCGCACCGTTCCGCTGGCTGCGTCGTGCCGTGCCTGCCATGGTCGAGCACGGGTTCGGTCGCGTCGTCGCGATCGCGTCGGTGACGGCCAAGCGCGGCGAGTCCCGGGTGGCGGCGTACTCCGCCAGCAAGCACGGGTTGCTGGGGCTGGTCCGGTCCGCCGCCGCGGAGCTCGCCCGGTCCGGCGTCACGGTCAACGCGGTGTGTCCGGGCTACGTGGACACGCCGATGACCGACGAGTCCGTCCGCCAGATCGCGGAGCGCAGCGACCGGACGCTGGAGCAGGCGCGTGAGGCCCTCGCCCGCCGGCAGCCGATCGGCCGCCTGGTCAGTCCGGCCGAGGTGGCCGAGGCCGTCCTGCTGTGCGTGCACAACGGAGCGGTCAACGGACAAGGCCTCAACGTCGACGGAGGAGCGGTGCAGTCATGAGCCTCGAGCGGATCAACCCGGACACCCTGGCCCGGCCGTCCGGCTTCAGCCACGCCGTCGTCGCCACGGGCACCACCGTGCACCTGGCCGGGCAGACCGCCCTGGACACGGAGGGGCGGATCGTCGGTGACGGCGTCGTCGCGCAGTTCGAGCAGGCGCTGGGCAACCTGCTCACGGCGCTGCGCGCGGCCGGCGGCGAGGCGGGCGACCTGGCCTCGCTGACCGTCTACATCGTCGACATGGACGACTACAAGGCGCACGCGCGCGACATCGGCGCGGTGTGGAAGCGGCTGGTGGGTCGCGCCTACCCGGCGATGGCCGGCATCGGTGTCGCGCGACTGTGGGACGCCGAGGCGCTGGTCGAGGTGCAGGGCGTCGCCGTGCTGCCTGGCTGAGCGGGCCCCGGATAGCTATTGCGATCCGCCGGGCGAGCGACCACCGTGGACCGGGACGGCAGCGCCGTCGGGGCGCCGCCCCGAGCGAGGGAGCTCGTCGTGTACGCACGTACCAGCATGATCCAGGGGGATCCGGCCAAGGCGGACGAGGCCATCGCGCACGTCCGGGACACGGTCCTCCCCGCAGTGACCGCCATGCCGGGCTGTGTCGGCATGTCCCTGCTGGTGGACCGCGACACCGGTCGCGCCGTCGCAACCACCGCCTGGGAGTCCGACGAGGCGATGCAGTCGACCGCGGAGGTGGTCCGTCCGCTGCGCTCCGGCGCGGAGCAGATCCTCGGCGGCTCGGCGAGCACGGTGGACACCTGGGAGGTCTCGGCCGTTCACCGCGACCACGCCGTACCCGACGGGGCGTGTGCGCGGGTGACCTGGCTGCACGGGGAGCCGGCCGCCGTCGAGCGGGCACCGGACGTGTTCAAGATGGCACTGCTTCCGAAGTTCCAGGAGATGCCTGGCTTCTGCAGCGCCAGCCACATGGTCGACCGGGCGGGCGGGCGCTGGGTCGGCACGGTGATCTTCGACAGCCGGCAGGACCTCGAGGCCAGCCGCGACCCCGCGGCCGCCCTCCGCCAGGCCGCCACCCGCGAGATCGGCGCGACCGTCGACGAGGTCGCGGAGTTCGAGGTCGCGCTGGCGCACCTGCACATCCCCGAGATGGCCTGACGCCGGCTGGCCCGGCCGAACACGCGTCCGGTCAGGCCCGGAGCAGGCCCCGCGCGTGCTTCTCGGCGGGGTCGCGCAGCAGCGCGTCCAGGGCGGCGAACACCGCCTCGGCCCGGACCCCGGCCCAGTCCTCGGGCAGCAGCTCGAGGGGCAGTCCGGGGTCCAGGTACGGCAGGCGCCGCCAGGCGGTGAGCATCGGGACGTAGGCCTCGAAGGCGATCTCCGGCTCCGGTGGTCCGGCCGACCAGGTGCGTTGCAGCGGCTCGTAGGTCGCGGAGAACTCGGCGTACCGCGCGTCGAGCTCGTCGAGGTTCCACCACCGGGCCATCCGGACCGCCGGGTCGTCGGCGCCGAGGTAGTCGCCGCGGAAGAACTCGGTGTAGCTGCTCAGCCCCAACCGGTCCAGCACCCGCGCGGTCTCGTCGTAGAGGGTGCCCGGCGCGATCCACACGCCGGGGGCGGCGGAGCCGAAGCCGAGCTGGACCAGCTGCGAGCGCAGGGCGTGCCGGCGCTCCCGCTCCGACTCGGGCACCGAGAACACCACGACCAGCCAGCCGTCGGCGACGGTGGCCCGGCGCCGGCCGAAGATGCGGGCGTCGCCCTCGGCGAGCACGGCGACGGTGGCGGGGGAGAGCGCGTAGCCGGCGCGACCGTCGCGCTTGTGGCTGCGCAGCACGTCGCGCTTCTTCAACCGGGAGACCGAGGAGCGCACCGCCGCCGCGTCCACGCCCAGGTCGGCCATCAACCGGACCAACGCGGCGACCGAGAGCCAGTCGTCCTCCTCGCGGGCGTAGAGGCCGTAGAGCGAGGTGATCAGCTGCCGCGGGGGGAGCTCGGGCATCAGACCTGCTCGCGCAGCCGGAAGCGTTGCAGCTTGCCCGTGGCGGTGCGGGGGAGCTGGTCGACGAACTCGACGGCGCGGGGGTACTTGTACGGCGCGATCACCTGCTTCGTGAAGTCCTGCAGGGTACGCACCATCTCCTCGTCGCGCGGCACGCCGTCGCGCAGTACGACGTACGCCTTGACCAGGGTGCCGCGGGCCTCGTCCGGGACGCCGACGACCGCGCACTCGGCCACGTCGGCGTGGCTGAGCAGCGCCTCCTCGACCTCCGGCGCGGCGATGTTGTAGCCGGAGGAGACGATCATGTCGTCGCTGCGGGCCTGGTACCAGAAGTAGCCGTCCTCGTCGAGGCAGAACGTGTCGCCGGTGATGTTCCAACCGTTCTGGACGTAGACCTGCTGGCGGGGGTCGGCGAGGTAGCGGCAGCCCGTGGGGCCCTTGACCGCGAGCCGGCCGGGTACGCCGGGCGGCACCGGGCTGCCGGACGCGTCCAGCACGGTGGCGGTGAACCCGGGCACGGCCACGCCGGTGGAGCCGGGGCGGATGTCGTCGCCGGCGGCGGCCACGAAGATGTGCAGCATCTCGGTGGATCCGATCCCGTCGATGATCTTCACCCCGGTGGCGTCCTTGAACGCCTGCCAGACCGCTCCCGGAAGGTGCTCGCCGGCCGAGACCGCGGCGCGCAGCGAGGACAGCCGCTGTGCCGACCCGCCGGCGAGCATCGCCTTGTACGCCGTGGGCGCGGTGAAGCAGACCGTCACGCCATGCTCGAGCATCAGGTCTCCGAGCTCGTCGGGCGCGGCCTTCTCGATCATCAGCGTGGAGGCGCCGGCACGCAGCGGGAAGATCAGCACCCCGCCGAGGCCGAAGGTGAACGCGATCGGCGGTGTGCCGGTGAACACGTCGTCGGGGGTCGGCGCGAGCAGGTGTGCGGAGAAGGTGTCCGCGATCGCCAGGACGTCGCGGTGGAAGTGCATGGTCGCCTTGGGACGCCCGGTGGTGCCCGAGGTGAACGCCAGCAGCGCCACGTCGTCGGCGGCCGTGTCCACCGCGGCGAAGTCGCCGGGGTGGTTCGCGCAGCGGCGGACCAGGTCGTCCGCCGCGTCGCCTCCGTAGTCGATCACCGGGGCGGAGAGGCCGGCCGCGACCAGGTCGTCGGTGAAGCGCGCGTCACACAGCGAGATGTCGATCGGGGCGATCTCGTCGATGGTGCGCAGCTCACCGGGGCGCAGCAGCGGCATGGTCGAGACCACCACTCCGCCGGCCTTGAGGACCCCGAACCAGCAGGCCGCCAACCACGGGTTGTTCGGGCCGCGCAGCAGCACGCGGTTGCCCGGGACGAGGCCGAGCTCCTCGGTGAGCACGCGCGCCACCTGGTTGGAGCGGCGTACCAGGTCTGCGTAGCTCCACGAGTCCTGCCCCGGCGCGTGGAGGCACGGGCGGTCCGCGCCGTGCCGCTCGGCGACCCGGTCGAGGAGCTCGACGGCGCAGTTCAGCCGGTCAGCGTACTGCAGCTCCGCAAGCTCGAAGCGAAGCTCCGGCCACTGGTCCTCGGGAGGCAGGTTGTCCCGGCAGAAGGTGTCGACGTGCGCGGAGGGAGTGAGCTGCATGGACCCACGTTATTGCCCATCCGTTACGACAGTCAACGATCCGACATGTCTGGTTGTGGCAGCGTCATCCCGGACATGGTGCGCACGGACCCCGCGCGCAGCGGTTCCCGACGCCCGTTGGGAACGAAGCCGTAGCGCGCGTACAGCGTCCGGGCGCCGGGGTTGTCGTCCTCCACCCAGAGCTCCACCGCCAGGTCCCGGACGCGGGCCCAGTCGACCACCCGACCCAGCACCTGCCGGCCGAGACCGCGGCCGCGCCACGCGGGCCGGGTCCACATCGCCACCACCATCAGCGTGCCCGGCCGGTAGCAGTAGCCGGCGCCCATCGCGACCGGCTCATCACCGGCCAGCGCGAGCACCGACGGCCCGCCGACTCCGTCGAGCCTGGACTGCCACAGCTCCCGGTCGAAGCCTCGCTCGCGCTCGAGGGTCGAGCCGAAGGCGTCCGGGTCGGTGCACAGCGCCTCGAGCCGGATCGCGCGCCAGCGCTCCCACTGGTCCGGCCCGACCTGGGCCACCCGGACATTCACGACGGCTCGGCGACGCAGGCGGTGCCCACGCGGACGAACCCGACGCGCTCATAGACCCTGGCCACCGCGTCGTCCTGCGCGGAGAGGAACACCGTTCCGACACCGCGGCTGCGAGCCTCTGCGGCGAGCAGGTGGGTGAGCGCCGCACCGAAGCCGCGTCGGCGGGCGCTGGGGATCACCGCGATCCCGGCCAGCTCGGTGGTGTCACCGCGAGGGGCGTGGCTGCCGCCGCCGACCGCCCGACCGGTCTCGTCGAAGGCGCCTGCCGTCACCAGCAGTCCGTCGGCGAGCAGCCCTGACTTCCAGGCGGAGGCGGCGCCCGGGTCGTCCGCTCCAGCGCCTTCGTGCTCGACCGCGTCCACCCCGGAGAAGCCCGCGTGCACGGCCGCATCGACTGCGGCGAGGTCCGGTGAGTCGGCCCTGAGCACGGCGACCCGGCCACCGGCAGGCGGGGTGGGTTCGGGCGTCGCGCCGCCGAGGACCAGCAGCGGGCACTGGTGGACCGTCAGCCCGTCCGCGCGGGCGGCGGCGAGCAGGGACGGCGTGGTCTGGTGCACCCACTCGAGGGCCTCCGGTACGCCGAGCTCACGCTGCCGGGCGCGGACGGCTGCGACGTCGGCGGCGGTGAAGGTCTCGGAGCAGCCCAGCCGCGGCCGCGCGTAGTAGGGCCACCCGGCCGGGTCCCGCCTGAGGAACACGGTGAAACCGCCGAGCTCCTCGGTGGTCGCCAGTGGACGCGGAGCGGCGTCGTAGTAGCGCTCCAGGACGCTCAGCGTCTCGCGGGTGGCTGCGTCGGTGCCAGCTGCGGATGCGGATGCAGCGGCGGATGCGGATGCGGATGCGGGGCCAGGTGCGTCGGTCACGCGGTGAGGATGTCAGCCTCCTCGGTGCTTCTGCACCAGGTTTTCCGCGGTGGCCACCACCTGCTCCAGCGGCGGGCTGACGTCGACGACCGCACCGGTCTCGTCCTCCTCCAGCGGCTCGAGCGTGTCGAACTGCGACTGCAGCAGCGAGGTGGGCATGAAGTGCTTCGTCCGCTGCGACATCCGCTCCTCGAGCACCTCGAAGGGCGCGTGCAGATGCAGGAAGAACACGTCGGCGTCGCGGACCGCGCTGCGCAGGGTGTCGCGGTAGGTGCGGCGCAGCGCGGAACAGGTCAGCACGGTGTCCTGCCCGGCGGCTTCGGCCTCGGCGAGCAGGTTGGCAAGGATCTCGAGCCAGGGCTGCCGGTCCTCGTCGGTCAGCGGGGTTCCGGCCTCCATCTTCTCGATGTTCGCAGCCGGGTGGTGGCTATCACCCTCGACGAAGGCCATGCCCAGCCGGTCGGCGAGCTCGGTGCCGACCGCGGTCTTGCCGGTCGCCGACACCCCCATCGCCACCACCAGCAGCGGGGACGTCTCGTGCGGTGCGGTCATCGTGTGCTCCTGTCTGTGGCTGGCTAGGCTCGTCGCCATGTCGACGGTATACGGCGGAGTGCTGGCCGAGCTCGGCCCGCGGATCGTCGCGGGCACGTGGCCGGCCGGAACCGTGATCACCCTCGACCGGCTCTGCGAGGACTTCCGGGTCTCCCGCACCATCGCCCGTGAGGTGGTGCAGGTGCTGGTCTCGATGGGACTGGTGGAGAGCCGCCGGCGTACCGGGATCACCGTCCTGCCGCCTGATCGGTGGGACGCCTTCGACCCGGCGGTGATCCGCTGGCGGCTCGCCGGCGCCGAGCGTGCCGGGCACCTGCACGAGCTCTCCCAGCTGCGTGCGGCCATCGAGCCTGCCGCGGCCGAGCTGGCCGCCCGGCACGCCACCGACGCGCAGCGCGCGAAGCTGCGCCGTCTGGCCGCCCGGTTGGAGAGCACCGGCGCGGCCGGGGACCTGCGCGAGTTCCTCGAGCTCGACGTGGCCTTCCACCAGGTGCTGCTCGACGCGTCGGGCAACGTGATGTTCGCGGCGCTGGGCGACGTCGTGGAGGAGGTCCTTCGCGGACGCACCGACCACGACCTGATGCCTCCGGAGCCCAAGCCGGAGGCCCGGCGGCTGCACGCGATGGTGGCCGACGCCGTGGGCTCCGGCGAGTCGAAGGTGGCGCGTGCGGCGATGAGCACGATCTGCCTCGAGGTGGTCACCGAGATCGCCGAGATCGCTGCCGATGCCGTCGATGTCTCCGACGCCGCCGCAGATGTCGCCGCAGATGGCGCCGGGGCGGCTACCCGGTCCTGAGGCCGCCCCGGCGCGCACGTCCCGACTACGCGGCACCGGTCAGGCTCAGGTGACCAGCCACATCAGGCCGGCGAGCACGAACGCGCTCAGGCCCAGCGTCGTCTCCATCACCGTCCAGGTGCGCAGCGTGGTCTTCTCGTCCATCTCGAAGAACCGGCTCACCAGCCAGAACCCGGAGTCGTTGACGTGGGAGAGCACGGTCGCGCCGGCCGCGATCGCCACCACGAGCAGGGCGATCTGGAAGTCGCTGTAGCCCGAGGACGTCGCCTGGGCGGCGATCAGCCCGGCCGTGGTGGTCAGGGCCACCGTGGCCGAGCCCTGCGCGACACGCAGGATCGTCGCGATCACGAACGCCTGCAGCAGCAGCGGCAGGCCGAGGTTGGACAGCGACCCGGTCAGCGACTCGCCGATCCCGCTGATGAACAGCACCCCGCCGAACATGCCTCCGGCGCCGGTGATCAGGATGATCGCGCAGATCGGCCCCAGGGCCTTGTCCAGGATCGCGCTGGTGTCGGCCAGCGAGCGGCCGTGCCGACCGAGCGCCATGATCGCGACCAGCAGGGTGATCAGCAGGGCGATCGGGGTGTCCCCGATCAGGTGGAGGAACGCCACCCAGGTGGAGTCCTCGGCGACCGTGCCGGTGGCGGTGAGCGTGGACACGATCGTGTTCGAGGCGATCAGCACCAGCGGGATGAGCAGGATGCCGAGCACCAGGCCGAAGCTGGGGGTGGTGCGGGTGGCGGTCGCCACGGCGCCGCCACCGGTGGCCGGTTCGGCGTCGTTCCTCTCAGCGGTGCCGCCGGTGCCGCTGGTGCCGCCTGTGTCCGCAGCCCGGCCGGGGACCGGCTGGCCGCCGTTCATCTCCCCGAACAGCAGGTCCGGGACGGCGATGTCGAAGCGCGCTCCGAAGTAGCGCGAGACCAAGTAGACGCCGACGTACCAGGAGATCACCGCGACCGGGAGCCCGACCAGCAGCACCGTGCCGACGTTGCCCTCGAGGGCCTGGGCGGCCGCGACCGGACCGGGGTGCGGGGGTACCAGGGCATGCATCGCGGCGAACGCGCCCGCGGTGGGCAGCGCGTAGTAGAGCAGGGACCCGCCGAAGCGGCGGGCCACGGTGAAGATGATCGGCAGGAAGACGACCAGGCCGGCGTCGAAGAAGATCGGGAAGCCGAAGATCAGCGCGGCGATGCCGAGCGCGAAGGAGGCCCGCCGCTCACCGAACCGGTTGATCAGCGTGTCGGCCAGCACCTGCGCGCCACCGGTCACTTCGAGCAGGCGTCCGATCATCACGCCGAAGCCGACCAGCAACGCCACCGGCGCCAGGGTGTCGGCGAACCCCCAGAGCAGGGTCGCTGGCACGTCGGCCAGCGGGATCCCGGCGGCGATCGCGGTCAGCAGGCTGACCAGCACCAGGGAGATGAACGCGTGCAGCTTCAGCTTGATGATCAGGAACAGGAGTACGGCGACAGCGACCGCGGCGATGATCAGCAGCGTCGCTGTGCCGTACGCCGGGGAGATGGGATCCACCAGGAACCTCCGTGTGGCGCAGGCAACAGTCAGGGTCGCCGGCCACTCTCGCCGAAAGGTATTACCTTTGGCAAGGCCGGCGGGCGGCGTTACCGAGGTGTGACCCGAAGCGACGCGGTGCTGTCCCGGCGTCGCCCCTCAACCGGCCTGGGCGGACCGCTCGAGCTCCCCGGGCTCTCCGGGCCCGCCGGGCTGGTCGGGTCCACCGGGCTCGCCGGGGGGCCCGGGGCGCGCGGCGCGCCGACCGCGGGAGGCGACCAGCCCGGCGATGGTGCCCCAGATGCCCCGGCGGAACAGCAGCACGGTGAGCACGAAGATCGCGCCGGTGACGAACCCGTTCGCGTCGATCCCGGCCGTGGCCAGGTAGTCCTCGAGCTGCACCACGATGAGCGCGCCGAGCAGGCCGCCCCACAGCGTGCCCATCCCGCCGAGGACGGTCATCACCACCACCTTGCCGGAGGTGGTCCAGTACACCTCCTGCAGGGACGCGAAGCCGTGGCTGACCGCGTATACCCCGCCGGCCACGCCGGCCAGGAACGCGGACAGGACGAAGACCAGGATCTTGTAGCGGTCCACGCTGTACCCGAAGGCCCGCGCCCGGGCCGGGTTCTCCCGGATCGCGACGAGCACCCGACCGAAGGGGGAGTGCACGATCCGCCAGGCCGCCCACAGCCCGAGCACGATGACCGGCAGCGCCGCGTAGTAGAAGTAGAACGAGTCGGAGAGGTCCGCCCCGAACAGGTTGCGCGGGATCCCCTGCAGGCCGTTCTCGCCGCCGGTGACGCTGCGCCACTGGTTGGCCAGGAAGTAGATCAGCTGGGCGAAGGCCAGGGTCACCATCGCGAAGTAGATGCCGGTACGCCGTACCGCCAGGTAGCCGATCGGCAGCGCGAGCAGCGCGGCCAGCAGCGCACCGCCGAGAACCGCCACGTAGAACGGCAGCCCGGTGTGGATGGCGATCAGCCCGGTGGTGTACGCCGAGCTGCCCCAGAACGCGGCGTGCCCGAAGGACAGCAGGCCGGTGTAGCCGAGCAGCAGATCGAGCGCGACCGCGAACAGGCCCCAGGCGAGGATGTCGGTGGCCACCGGCGGGTAGATCATCCAGGGCAGCGCGAGCGCCACCACGATCCCGATCGCCAGCAGCAGCCACCGCAGCGGCCCGCCCCCGGACAGCAGCTTGGCGGTGATCACGAGACCCCTTCCTCGCGGCCGAACAGGCCGGCCGGGCGCAGCAGCAGCACCAGCGCCATCAGCAAGAACACCAGCGACTGGGACAGCGCCGGGACGTAGTAGTTGCCCACCGCGGTGAGCATCCCGATCAGGTAGCCGGCGGCCACGGACCCGAACACCGAGCCGAGCCCGCCGATCACCACCACCGCGAAGATCACGATGATCAGGTCACCGCCCATCCCGGAGTTCACCGCCCGCATCGGTGCGGCGAGCACGCCGGCCAGCGCGGCCAGCGCGACCCCGAAGCCGAACACCGGGGTCACCCAGCGCCCCACGTTGATGCCCAGCGCGCCGGTCAGCTCCGGACGCTCGGTCGAGGCGCGCACGATCATCCCCACCCGGGTGCGGCTGAGCACCACCCACACCGCCACGGACACCAGGACCGAGAACACCAGCACGAACACCTGGTAGCGCGGGTAGTTGAACAGACCCAGGTCGAAGCTGCCCTGCAGCTGGGACGGCCGCTGGTAGGGCTGCGAGGACACGCCGTACTTCAACCGCACCAGGTCCTGCAGGATCAGCGCCAGCCCGAAGGTGAGCAGGAAGTTGTACAGCGGGTCGAGCCGGGTGAGCCGGCGGACCAGGGTGCGCTCGAGGAGCATCCCCAGTCCGCCGAGCACCAGCGGCACCACCACCAGGGCCAGCCAGAAGCTGAGCCCCAGGGCGTCCAGCGCCATCACCGCGCCGAAGGCGCCGAGCATGTAGAAGGCGCCGTGGGCGAAGTTGACCACGCCGAGCATCCCGAAGATGACCGACAGCCCCAGGGCCAGCAGGGCGAAGAAGCTTCCGCTGACCAGCCCGGTGAAGATCTGCTGCAGGAGAGATTCCATGGTGGTTGCCGACTCAGCCCATCTCGCAGCCGCTGTCCTCGACCGGCATGTAGGCCTCCTGCGCCGGCACGGTCTCGACGAGCTTGGTGAAGTCGGACTCCTCCTCCATCTCGTCCTTGTTCTTCACCTCGACGAGGTAGGTGTCGTGGATGACGTTGTGGTCGCCCTCGCGGATCGTGGCGTTGCGGGCGAAGAAGTCGTCGAACTCCAGGCCGTTGAGCTCTTCGTTGACCCCGGCCGCGTCGTCGGTGCCGGCGCGCTGGATGGCCTCGAGGTACTGCATCGCGGCGGAGTAGTTGGCGGCGTGGTCGAAGGTGGGCCGCTCGCCCGTGCGCTCCTGGAACCGGTCAGCCCACTCGCGGGCGCGGTCGTCGAGGTTCCAGAACCACGCGGTGGTGAACAGGGTGCCGGCCAGCGGCTCGACCCCGATGGAGGCGATGTCGGTGTCGAACATGAGCCCGACCGCGAGGTCGATGCCCTTCTCGCGCAGTCCGAACTCGTTGTACTGCTTGACCACGTTGACCAGGTCACCGCCGGCCTGCATCGTGCCGAGCACGTCCGGCTTGGGGTCGAGACCGGGCGCCTTGGTCATGAAGGTGGAGAAGTTGTCGTTGGGGAACGGCGTCGCGTCCGACTTCACGACGGTGCCGCCGGCGCCCTCGACCGCGTTGACGAAGCTCTTGTTCATGTCCTGCCCGAACGCGTAGTCCGGGTAGATGATGTACCAGTTCTCGCCGCCCTTGTCGGTGATCGTGGTCCCGGTGCCCTGCGCCAGCATGTAGGTGTCGTAGGCGTAGTGGTAGGTGTAGGGGTTGCACTGCGCGCCGGTGAGCTCGGTGGTGCCGGCGCCGATGTCGAAGAACAGCTTCTGGTTCTGGTCGGCCACGTTGGCCACGGCGAGGGCGGCCGACGAGGTGGGGACGTCGAAGATCGCGTCCACCCCCTCGCGGTCGTACATCTCGCGCGCCTTGGTGTTGGCGATCTCCGGCTTGTTCTGGTGATCGGCCGAGACGACCTCGATGTTCTCGGTGACCGCGTCGTCGGCGTGCGCCTTCTTGAAGTCGTCGACGGCCATCTTCACCGCCTCGACCGCGTTCTCACCGGCGAGCTCGGAGTAGACGCCGGACAGGTCGGTGATCACGCCGAGCACGATCTTGTCGTCGCTGATCTTGCCGCCGCCGCTGGTGGGGCCGCCCCCGCCGCAGGCGGCGAGAGTGCCGAGAGCCAGGGTGCTGGCGACCGCCCCGAAGGTGCGCATTCTGCCCATGAACGTGGTGTCCTTTCAGATGTCGGCTCAGATGCCGAGGTACTCGAGGAGCTCGTGCTCCCGCTGCTTGACCTCCGAGTTGTCCAGTGACTCGACCACGTGGCCGTCGGCGATCAGGTGGTGCCGGTCGGCGAGTGTGGTCGCGAAGTGGAGGTTCTGCTCGATCAGGAGCACGGTCACGCCGTGCTCCTTGACGCTGCGCAGGATGTCGCCGATCTGCTGGACCAGCAGCGGTGAGAGCCCTTCGGTGGGCTCGTCGGCCAGCAGCATCCGGGCTCCGGTGCGCAGCACCCGGGCCAGGGACAGCATCTGCTGCTCGCCGCCGGACAGGTGGGTGCCGACCTGCTTGCGGCGGTCGGCCAGCACCGGGAAGGCCTCGTAGACCTGCTCCATCGGCCAGGCGCGCTCGTGCACCGCGGGCGGCAGCAGCAGGTTCTCCTCCACGGTGAGGGTGGAGTAGATGCCCCGGTCGTCGGGCACGTAGCCCAGGCCGAGCCGGGCCCGCTGGTGCGGCGAACGCCGGGTCACGTCGGTGCCGGCGAACGCGATGCTGCCGGCGGTCGGGCGGTGCAGCCCCATCATGCAGCGCAGCAGCGTGGTCTTGCCCGCGCCGTTGCGGCCGACCAGGGTGGCGATCTGACCCTCCTCGACCTGCAGCGACACGTGGTCGAGGACCTGCGCGTCGCCGTACCCGGCGCACAGGCCGTCGAGGCTAAGCAACGGACTCTCCCAGGTAGGCGCTGACCACGCGCGGGTCGGTGCGCACCTGCTCGTAGGGCCCCTCGGCGAGGATCTGGCCGAACTGCAGGACCGTCACTCGGTCGGCCAGCGAGCCGACCACCTTCATGTTGTGCTCGACGAGCACCACGGTGCGGTCCTCGCGGACCGCGGCGATCAGGTCGATGGTGCGCGAGACGTCCTCGATGCCCATCCCGGCGGTGGGCTCGTCGAGCAGCAGCAGGCGGGGGGAGAGGGCCAGCGCCAGCGCCAGCTCGAGCGCGCGCTTCTGCCCGTAGGACAGGGTGCGGGCGGGGTACGTCGCCCAGCGGGCCAGGCCGACCTGGTCGAGCAGCTCGTGCGCGCGGTCGGCGTACACCCGGAGCTGCTTGTCCGAGCGCCAGAACCGGTGGCCCTGGCCGGCCTTGCCCTGCAGCGCGAGCTCGACGTGCTGGAGCAGGGTGAGCTCGTCGAAGAGGCTGGTGATCTGGAAGGAGCGCGCCACCCCGCGGCGGGCGATCTGCTCCGGGGCCAGCCCGGTCACGTCGGTGCCGTCGATCTCGATGGTGCCGGAGGTGGAGGGCAGGAAGCCGCTGAGCATGTGGAACAGCGTCGTCTTGCCGGCGCCGTTGGGTCCGACCAGCGCGTGCAGCGTGCCGGTGCCGACCTCGAGGTCCACGCCGCCGTCCCCGCCGACCGCCCGGAACCCGTTGAACTCCTTGACCAGGGCACGGGTGCGCACCATCGGGGTCCCGGTACGAGGCGACGGGCTCCTCGTGGGGGCGGCGGAGTCATCAGGGTGAGTCACCCGAGTGACCTTAGAGAGCCGGGTCACACCCGGATATGGCGGGCATGCCCACAATCGCGGCGCATCGGATGTCGGTCACCGACACCGCAGGCGATGCAGCCGCAGGGCGACCTGCAGCTCGAGCTGCCGGCCGGGCTGCTGCCAGTCCTCGCCGATCAGGCGGGCGACTCGCTCCAGGCGCTGGGTCACGGTGTTGACGTGCACGTGGAGCGCGGTGCGGGTGCGGGTCAGGTTGCCGCCGGCGTCGAAGTACGCGGCGAGGGTGGTGACCAGCTCGGTGCCGCGCCGCCGGTCGTAGTCCAGCAGCGGCCCCAGGGTGCCGTCGACGAAGCCGTCGACGTCCGAGCGCTCGCCCAGGACCAGGCCCACGAAGCCCAGCTGTGCCAGGCTCGCCCCGCTGCCGGCGCGCCCCAGCGCGTGCAGCGCGGTCACGCAACGGGTGGCCTCGGTGTGGGCGGTGCGCAGCCGATCGACGGTCTCGGCCGGCCCCGCTCCGCCGACGGTGACCGTGGTGGACAGGGTGGTCGAGAGCTCGCCGGCCAGTCGGGCGGCGTAGGCGTCGGGGTCGGGCTCGTCGACGACCAGGACCAGCCTGCCGTCCTGGGCGCCGGACAGCCCGCCGTTCCGGGCGGCGCAGTGGTCCAGAGCGGCGCGGGCCAGGGCGCGGTCGGCCCCGCCCGGGTCGATCACGTAGACGGTGTGGGCGCGGTCCAGGTCGCAACCGAGCCGGCGGGCGCGCTCGTGCAGCGCCTCGGCCGACGCGCCGGTGTCGCGGAGCAGGTCGTCGAGCAGCTCGCCGCGCACGCGGTTCTCCGCCTCGAGCCCGGCGCGGCGGCTCAGGAGCAGCAGCGCGGTGACCAGGGCGGCACGCTCGAGGATCCGCTGGTCGGCGTCCTCGAGGTCACCGGCGCGCTCCAGCAGGAGCGCCCCCAGCGGCTCCTGGCCCGCGGTCACCGCAGCGACCCAGGTGGTCGACGACCGGTCCACCGACCCCGGGGCCGCGACCGGGGCCGCGACCGGGGCCGCGACCTGGGTCGCGGCTGGCGTCGCGACCGGCTCCGCGCGCCCGCTGACCCGCGAGGCATCCACGGCCGCCGCGAGCCGGGCCGGGTCCAGGTCGCTGATGCGGCCGACGGTGGCCAGCCCGCGGCCGTTCTCGTCGGTGACGTGCAGGGATCCGCCGATCACGTCGACGAGCGCCTGGGCGACGTCCTCGACCCCACCGCCGTGCAGCACCAGCTGGGTCATCCGGTCGTGCGCGTCGGAGGCGCGTTCCACGGCGTCGCTGTGCTCCTTGAGCAGGACGTTGACGTCGCGCAGCTCGGTCAGCGCGAGCCGCGTCTCGTCGAGGAGGCGGGCCTTGTCGATGGCGGCCGCCGCGTGCGCCGCGAGCGACCCGAGCAGGGCCACCTCCTGCCGGGAGAAGGGGCGTTCGCTGCGGTTGGCGGCGTACAGCACCCCGATCACGTGGGAGCCGAGCTTCAACGGCACGCCCAGGATCGCGACGAGGCCCTCCTCGGCGACCGCGGAGTCGATCGGGCGGGTGTGGTCGAAGCGCGCGTCGTCGAAGTAGCTCGACGTGGCGTAGGGCATCGCGCTCTCGGCGACCCGGCCGCCGAGGCCCTCTCCCATCGCGAGCCGCACCTGCTGGAAGCGGGCGGAGGTCGAGCCGACGGTGACCCGCATGTAGGTGTCGCCGCGGTCCGGGTCGTTCATGGTCAGGTAGGCGACGTCGGTGCGCAGCAGCTGCCGGGCCCGCCGGACGATCGCCTGCAGCACCGAGTCCAGGTCGGAGAGCCGGGCCAGGTCGCCGGCGGTCTCGTACAAGGCGGCCAGCTCGTCCTCGCGCCGCAGCCGCGCCACGAGCGTGTCACGGACCTGCAGCGCCAGCGCCTTCGCGCGCTCCAGCTCGGCGAGGACGTCCTCGGACTCGCCGCGGGCTCGCGCGGCCAGGACCGGCGCCTCGTACTCCACGGCGGCGGCGTCACGCGCGAGCAGCTCGAGGTAGTCGGTCCACATGGTGCCGATTGTCCCGTGCCGTGGAGGACCGGCATCGCTTCGGGTGGGGTGGGGAGTGCTCAGTGCGCGGTCCAGCCGCCGTCCAGCACCAGCGAGGCGCCGGTCACCGCGTCGGCCGCCGGGGTGCACAGGTAGCCAGCCATCGCGGCGACCTCGTCCGGCTCGATCAGCCGCTTGAGCGCAGAGCGCTCCAGGATCACCCGCTCGACCACCTCCTGCTCGCTCCAGCCCCGGATCCGGGCGTGGTCGGCGATCTGCCGCTCGACCAGGGGGGTCCGCACGAAGCCGGGGTTGACGCAGTTGGAGGTGACGCCGTGCTCGGCGCCCTCCAGCGCGGTCACCTTGGACAGGCCCTCGAGCGCGTGCTTGGCGGTGACGTACGCCGCCTTGTGCGGGGAGGCGATCAGCCCGTGCACGGAGGAGATGTTCACGATCCTGCCCCACGACTGCGCGCGCATATGGGGCAGCGCGTGCGCGATGAGCCAGAACGGCGCCTCCACCATCACCCGCAGCAGCGTGGAGAACGTCTCGCGCGGGAAGTCCTCCAGCGGCGCGACGTGCTGGAAGCCGGCGTTGTTGACCAGCACGTCCACCCGCGGGTCGAGGTCGTCGAGGAACCGCGGGGAGGACAGGTCGGCCACCAGCGCCTCGCCGCCGACCGCGTCGGCCGCCGCCCGGGCGCCCGCGGCGTCCTGGTCCAGGACCACCACGTGCGCCCCGGCCTCGGCGAGCCGGGTCGCGCAGGCCAGGCCGATCCCGGAGGCGCCCCCGGTGACCAGGGCACGCCGCCCGGCCAGTCCGGCGGGCGCGGGTGGCGAGGCGGGCACCGGCGAGGTTGCGGCTGGGTCGGGCATGCCGCTGAACGTAGTGAGCCGGCGTATCCTGTCCCACGGGTGAAATCGACACAATGCGTGGCGGGGGCATGGGGGAGGGACACATGGGCCGGGTGGGCCGCCCGTCGCCGGCGCCGCGACGCGCCCGTCCCCGCTGTCCGTGCCTCGGCCGGTGCGAGAGAATGGAGCCGTGGGTCTCTACCGTGACGAAGCGATCGTGCTGCGCACCCAGAAGCTGGGCGAGGCCGACCGGATCATCACGATGCTCACCCGCCACAACGGCCGGGTTCGCGCGGTCGCCAAGGGGGTGCGGCGTACCTCCTCTCGATTCGGCTCGCGGCTCGAGCCGTTCAGCTACGTCGACCTGCAGCTGGCCGAGGGGCGCTCGCTGGACGTGGTGACCCAGGCCGAGACGCTCGCGCCGTACGGCGCCCGGATCGGCGGTCACTACGAGCGCTACACCGCGGGGACCGTGATGCTGGAGACCGCCGAGCGGCTGGTGGTGGAGGACAAGCAGCCGGCCGTGCAGCAGTTCCTGCTGCTTGTCGGCGGTCTGCGCACGATGGCTGCCGGGGAGCGGGACGCGGGCGCGGTGCTGGACTCCTTC
>DASSVD010000225.1:0-8012 GCA_035706365.1 Nocardioidaceae bacterium | reverse complement strand
GACGCCGGCGAGATCGAGGTGGAGGCGGTCACCCTGCCGCTGTCGGGCAACGCCCGCGCGAAGATGCAGGGCGTGCGTGACGGATTCGTGAAGCTGTTCGCCCGACCGGGCACCGGCATCGTGGTCGGTGGGGTGGTGGTCGCGCCGCGGGCCAGCGAGCTGATCCACCCGGTCGCGCTGGCCGTGGCGCAGAAGCTCACCGCCGACCAGCTGGCGCAGGCGTTCACCGTCTACCCCTCGATGAGCGGCTCGGTCGCGGAGGCCGCGCGGCGGTTGCACCGGGTGCGCGGGTGAGGTGACGGCGTCCGCGGACGGACCGCCGCCGCCGTACTGAAATACATTCTTGTAATTACGCCGCAGTAATTCTTTCCGATTCTTCTTTGTTGTTTCCTTTCTGGACATTCACGCCTTTTCCGTGGGCATAATTCGGTCACTCGAGCATTCAACAACCACACTCGTCACAGGGCCCGTGAGCGCGTCGGGAAGCGCGCGACCGGGCTGGCGGCGATGTGCAGCCAGGGGAGCCGACGTGATGAGGGCACGCACGCCAGCGCTGGTCGCTGCGTTCACGAGCATGCTCGTCGCCGCCGTGGTGGTCGCAGGCGCGACCGCTCCGGCCGACGGGGTGACCACCGACCAGTCCTACTGGGTCCCGGTGAACAAGCAGGTGGAGATCCACGGGCACGGCTACGGCCACGGCCACGGGATGTCCCAGTACGGCGCCCAGGGAGCCGCGCTGGAGGGAATGAGCTACCGCGAGATCGCGGAGTTCTACTACCCGGGCACGTCCTGGTCGAAGGTGCGCGGCACGGTGCGCGTGCTGATCACTGCCGACACCACCACCGACGTGATGGTCAGCCCGGTCGCCGGGCTGTCCGTGCGTGACCTGGGCACCGGGACCGTCTACCCGCTGCCCGACCGGCCGGGCGTGACCCGCTGGCGGCTCAACGTGCGCGGCAACGACACCGTGGTCGGCTACCTCAGCGACCGCTGGCACGCCTTCCGCCCCGGCGGCAAGCGCACCCTGGTGGGCGACGGCGAGTTCCTGGCCAAGAAGCCGATCACCCTGTGGACCCCGTCGGGCCCCCGGACCTACCGCGGCACCCTTCGGGCGGCCTCCCCGTCTGCTGGGTCGTCCGCGCGCGACACCGTCAACGTGCTGTCGATGGACCGCTACGTGATGGGTGTCGTGCCGTACGAGATGCCCGCCTCGTGGAGCCCGGAGGCGGTGCGCGCGCAGGCGGTGGCGGCGCGCACCTACGCGACCTGGTCGCGCAACCAGAACCGGCACCGCTACTACCAGATCTGCGACACCACCGCGTGCCAGGTGTACGGCGGCGCCAGTGGCGAGGATGCCCGCAGCAACGCCGCGGTGCGCGCCACCCGGCGCCAGATCCTGACCTACCAGGGCCGCCCGGCGTTCACCCAGTTCTCCTCCAGCAGCGGCGGCTGGACCGCGGCCGGGAGCGTGCCGTACCTGACCGCGCAACCCGACCCGTACGACGGCTGGGACGGCAACCCGGTCCACGACTGGAGCCTCACCATCGACGCCGGGCGCTTCGAGCGCAGCTACCCGTCGCTGGGCACCTTGCGCCGGATCCGCGTGGTCAACCGCGACGGCAACGGCGAGTGGGACGGCCGGGTGGTCAGCGTCGTGCTGGACGGCACCCACGGCGACGTCACCATCTCCGGCGACGAGTTCCGGTGGGCGTTCGGGCTGCGCTCGAACTGGTTCACCATCGAGCCGACGCCGATCATCGACCGCTGGAACCGGATCGGCGGCGCCGGCTCCCGTCTCGGGCCGGTGCGCAGCAAGGAGTACCGGGTCAGCAACGGCTCGGCCCAGGTGTTCGCCCGCGGTCGCATCTTCTACTCCCGGGCCACCGGGGCCCGCGAGCTCTACGGGCCGGTGCTGAGGGCCTACCGCCGCAGCGGCGGCGCCGGGTCGGACCTCGGCCTGCCCCGCACCACGGTGCAGCCGGTCGGCAACGGTCAGAGCGCGGCCTTCCAGCACGGCGCGATCTACCACCGGCCGCGGAGCAAGGCGGTCGTGCTGACCGGCAAGACCGCCCGCCGCTACGCCCGCGTCGGCGGCGTCGAGTCCCGGTTGGGGTGGCCGGTGCAGGCCGGCATCCGGATGCGGTTCGGCGAGCGGGTGGAGTTCGAGCACGGGCGGATCGACTACCACCGCAGGACCGACCGCACCCGGCTGAAGGTGACCTCCTAGGGCCCGCCGCGACCCCAACGCAACCCCGGCGCGACCCCCCGCGACTCCGGGGCTAGGAGGACGCGCCGGTCGCGGGCTCGCCGAGCACGACGACCAGGTCGCCGCCCTCCACCTGCTGGGTGCCCTGGACGGCCAGCCGCTCGACCGTCCCGGCGACGGGGGCGGTGATCGAGGCCTCCATCTTCATCGCCTCGATGGTGGCCACGGTCGACCCGGCCTCGACCGCCTCGCCCTGCGCGACGGTCACCGTGACGACCCCGTCGAACGGTGCGGCGACGTGGCCGACGCGAGCCGGGTCCGCCTTCTCCTGCGCGGGCACGTCCGCGGAGACCGCCCGGTCCCGGACGCTGATCGGGCGCAGCTGACCGTTGATCGTGCACATCACCGTCCGGAAGCCGCGCTCGTCGGGCTCACCGACGGCCTCGACGCCGAGGAGGAGACGCTTGCCCTCCTCGAGGTCGACCGGGTACTCCTCGCCCGGGGTCATCCCGTAGAGGTAGGTCGCGGTCGGCAGCACCGACACGTCGCCGAACTTCTCCCGGGACTCCGCGAAGTCCCGGCTCGGGCCGGGGAAGAGCAGCCGGTTGAGCGTGGCGCGCCGGGTGCCCTCGAGGCCGGACCGGTCCTCGTCGCTCAACGGCGCGACGGCCGGTCGGGCGGTGCGGCCGTCGAGGGCCTTGGTGCGGAACGGCTCGGGCCAGCCGCCCGGGGGAACGCCGAGCTCGCCGGACAGGAAGCCGATCACCGAGTCGGGCACGTCGAAGCGACCCGGCTCGGCGGCGAACTCGGCGGGGTCGGCGCCGACCGCCACCAGGTGGAGGGCGAGGTCACCGACCACCTTGGAGGAGGGGGTCACCTTCACCAGGTGGCCGAGGATCGCGTCGGCCGCGGCGTACATGTCCTCGATCTGCTCGAACTTCTCACCCAGGCCGAGCGCGATGGCCTGCTGGCGCAGGTTCGACAGCTGGCCGCCGGGGATCTCGTGGGTGTAGACCCGTCCGGTCGGGGAGGGCAGCCCGGCCTCGAACGGTGCGTACAGGCGGCGGGTGGCCTCCCAGTACGGCTCGAGGTCGCACACCGCGCGCAGATCCAGGCCGGTCTCTCGCTCGCTGTGGTCGGTGGTGGCCACGAGCGCCGAGAGGGCGGGCTGGCTGGTGGTGCCGGCCATCGCGGCGCAGGCGGCGTCGACCGCGTCCACCCCCGCGTCGACCGCCGCCAGCAGGGTCGCCAGCTGGCCGCCGGGCGTGTCGTGGGTGTGCAGGTGCACCGGTAGGTCGAAGCGCTCGCGCAGCGCGGTGACCAGGGTTCGGGCGGCCGGCGCACGCAGCAGTCCGGCCATGTCCTTGATCGCGAGCACGTGGGCGCCGGCGTCGACGATCTGCTCGGCCAGCCGGAGGTAGTAGTCGAGGGTGTAGAGCTTCTCGTCGGGGTCGGACAGGTCGCCGGTGTAGCACAGCGCCACCTCGGCGATCGTGCTGCCGGTGGCGCGTACGGCCTCGATCGCCGGACGCATCTGGTCGACGTCGTTGAGCGCGTCGAAGATCCGGAACACGTCGATGCCGGTGGCAGCCGCCTCCTGGACGAACGCGTCGGTGACCTCGGTGGGGTAGGGCGTGTAGCCGACGGTGTTGCGCCCGCGCAGCAACATCTGCAGGCAGATGTTGGGCACCGCCTGGCGCAGCGCGGCCAGCCGCTCCCACGGGTCCTCGGCGAGGAAGCGCAGGGCCACGTCGTACGTCGCTCCGCCCCACGCCTCCAGGCTCCACAGCTGGGGGGTCATCCGGGCGACGTGACCGCCGACAGCGAGCAGGTCGCGGGTGCGCACCCGGGTGGCGAGCAGGGACTGGTGCGCGTCGCGGAACGTCGTGTCGGTGACCGCCACCTCCCGTTGCGCGCGCAACGACCGGGCGAACTCGTCCGGGCCGAGGGCGAGCAGCCGCTGCCGGGTGCCGTCCGGTGCGGGGACGGCGAGGTCGAGGTCCGGCAGCTTCGTGACCGGGTCGACCGAGGCGCGGGCAGGACCGTGCGGCTGGTTGACGGTGACGTCGGCGAGGAAGGACAGGAGCTTGGTGCCGCGGTCGGCACTGGATCGGGCGGTCAGCAGCTGCGGGTGGTCCTCGATGAACGAGGTGGACAGCCGGCCGGCGCGAAAGTCCGGGTCGTCGAGCACCGCCTGCAGGAAGGGGATGTTCGTGGAGACGCCGCGGATGCGGAACTCGGCGACCGCACGCGCGGCGCGGTCCACGGCGGCCTCGAACGTGCGGCCCCGGCAGGTGAGCTTGGTCAGCATCGAGTCGAAGTGGGCGCTGACTTCGGCGCCGGTGTACGTCGTTCCGCCGTCGAGCCGGATGCCCGCGCCGCCGGGGGAGCGGTAGGTGGTGATCTTGCCGGTGTCGGGCCGGAAACCGTTGGCCGGGTCCTCGGTGGTGATCCGACACTGCAGGGCGGCGCCGTGCGGGCGGATCCGGTCCTGGCTGAGCCCGAGGTCGGCGAGCGTCTGCCCGGCGGCGATCCGCATCTGGGACTGCACCAGGTCGACGTCGGTGATCTCCTCGGTGACGGTGTGCTCGACCTGGATCCGGGGGTTCATCTCGATGAACACGTAGGGCCGGTCGGTGCCGTCCTCGGCCTGGCCGCCGATGGGGCGGCCGGTCGGGTCGAGCAGGAACTCCACCGTGCCGGCGTTGCGGTAGCCGATCTCGCGGGCGAAGCGGACCGCGTCGGCACAGATGCGGTCGCGCAGGTCGGGGTCCAGGTTGGGCGCCGGGGCGATCTCGACGACCTTCTGGTGGCGCCGCTGCACCGAGCAGTCGCGCTCGAAGAGGTGGATCACGCCCTCGTCCACGCCGGCGCCGGTCCCGTCGGCGAGGATCTGGACCTCGATGTGGCGGGGGTCGACGACGGCCTGCTCGATGAAGACGGTGGGGTCGCCGAAGGCGCCCTCCGCCTCGCGCATGCAGGTCTCGATCGCCTCGCGCAGCGCGGCCGGCTCGTCCACGCGCCGCATGCCGCGGCCCCCACCGCCGGCGACCGCCTTGACGAACAGCGGGAAGGGCAGGTCCGCGGCCGCGGCCACCAGCTCGTCGGCATCGGTGCTCGGCGGCACCGAGGACAGCGTCGGGACGCCGGCCGCGCGGGCGGCCGCGATCGCGGTCGCCTTGTTGCCGGTGAGGGTCAGCACGTCGGCGGTCGGTCCGATGAAGGTGATCCCGGCGTTTGCACATGCCTCGGCGAGGCGTGGGTTCTCCGAGAGGAAGCCGTAGCCGGGATACACCGCGTCGGCGCCGGCGCCCACGGCGGCCGCGACGATCACGTCCGGGTCGAGGTAGGCGCGGACCGGGTGCCCGCGCTCGCCGATCTCGTAGGCCTCGTCAGCCTTGAGCCGGTGCTCCGAGCCCCGGTCCTCATGGGGGAAGACGGCGACGGTCTGCGCCCCCAGCTCGTAGGCGGCGCGGAACGCGCGAACCGCGATCTCGCCTCGGTTGGCGACCAGGATCTTGGAGAACATGGCCCGAGGCTAACGACGCCGACCGACATCGGCGTGGTGTCTCAGTCCTTGATGTCGCAGAGCACCTGGCCGCTGGTGACCGTGGCGCCGACCTGGGCGTCGAGCCCGGACACGGTGCCCGCCTTGTGCGCCTTGAGCGGCTGCTCCATCTTCATCGCCTCGAGCACCACGATCATGTCGCCCTCGGCCACGGTGGCGCCGTCCTCGACGCCGACCTTGACGATGGTGCCCTGCATCGGCGAGGTCAGGGAGTCGCCACTGACCGCCGCGCCGGCCTTCTTGGCCTTGGACCGCTTCGGCTTCTTCGCCTGCGCGGTAGGGGCGGCGCTCGCGGCGAACCCGCCGGGCAGGACCACCTCGACCCGCTTGCCGTTGACCTCGACGGTCACCGCGGTGCGCTCGGCGGCGGCCTCGTCGGCGCCGTCGGTGTCGTCGGCGGCGGGAGCGGCGTACGGCTCGAGGGTGTTGTCGAAGTCGGTCTCGATCCAGGAGGTGTAGACGCCGAACGAGTCGCCGTCGCCGATGAACGCCGGGTCGTCCACCACGGTGCGGTGGAAGGGGATGACGGTCGGCATGCCCTCGACCACGAACTCGTCGAGCGCGCGACGCGACCGCTCCAGCGCCTGGGTGCGGTCGCGGCCACTGACGATGAGCTTGGCGACGAGCGAGTCGAACGAGCCCGGCACGGTCTCGCCCTGGTCGTAGCCGCCGTCCACACGCACGCCCGGTCCGGACGGCTGGTGCCAGCGCGTGAGCGTGCCGGGGGCGGGCATGAAGTTGCGGCCACCGTCCTCGGCGTTGATCCGGAACTCGATCGAGTGGCCCTCGATCTGCGGGTCCTCGTAGCCGAGCTTCTCGCCCGCGGCCACGCGGAACATCTCGCGGACCAGGTCGATGCCTGTGACCTGCTCGGTGACGGGGTGCTCGACCTGCAGCCGGGTGTTCACCTCGAGGAAGGAGATGGTGCCGTCCTGCCCGACAAGGAACTCGCAGGTGCCGGCCCCGACGTACCCGGCCTCCTTCAGGATCGCCTTGGAGGAGTCGTACAGCGTCTTCATCTGCTCCTCGGAGAGGAACGGGGCGGGCGCCTCCTCGACCAGCTTCTGGTGGCGACGCTGCAGGGAGCAGTCGCGGGTGGAGACCACGACGACGTTGCCGTGCTGGTCGGCCAGGCACTGGGTCTCGACGTGGCGCGGCTTGTCGAGGTAGCGCTCGACGAAGCACTCGCCGCGGCCGAACGCGGTGACGGCCTCGCGGACGGCGGACTCGTACAGCTCGGCGACCTCGTCCTCCTTGCGGGCGACCTTCAGGCCGCGGCCGCCGCCACCGAAGGCGGCCTTGATCGCGATCGGGAGCCCGTTCTCGCGGGCGAACTCGAGGACTTCCTCGGCGTTCTCCACCGGGTCCTTGGTCCCGGCGACCAGCGGGGCGCCCACCTTCTGCGCGATGTGCCGGGCCTGCACCTTGTCGCCGAGCGCCATGATGGCGGCAGGCGGCGGGCCGATCCAGATCAGACCGGCGTCGATGACGGCCTGCGCGAAGTCGGCGTTCTCGGCGAGGAAGCCGTAGCCAGGGTGTACCGAGTCGGCGCCCGCCTTCTTCGCCGCGTCCACGATCTTCTCGATGGAAAGGTAGGAGTCGGCCGGGGTGGCGCCGCCCAGGCTGTAGGCCTCGTCGGCCAGGCGCACGTGGAGCGCGTCGCGGTCGGGGTCGGCGTACACCGCGACACTGCCGATCCCGGCGTCCTTGCACGCGCGGATCACTCGGACCGCGATCTCTCCGCGGTTGGCGATCAGGACCTTCTGCAGTGGCTTCACATCGGGCGTACCGGACACGCGCTGCTCCTGACTGTCATCGGTGGGTCTCAGGGAGTCTAGAACGCGGGCGGCCCAGCGGGCCGACTGGCCGCCGGGCGGGCGGTCCTCGGGAGCGGCGGCTGTCCACAGCCTCGGGCTGAGGGGTGGCGGTTCGGTGCGGCCGGCGGTTAGGTTGCTGAAGGTCGTGCTGTCCGGGTTGCCCGGTTCTGGGCGGGTCGGACCGGCGACCAGACTTCTTCCTGTTTGCGGGGGTCGAGCCGATGAGAGAGTCCAGCGGTACGCCGCGCCGCGGCTGCGGTCCGATGCCGTGGTGGCGGGCGCTGCTGGGCCGGCGCGCGGTGGGCACGCTGGCCGCTCTGACGGCAGCTGTGTTGATGGCGGGGTGCACGTCGAATCCCGAGCCGGCGCCGTTGCCGAGCCCGTCCGCGAGTGGTTCTGAGTCGGCTGGTGCGTCGCCGTC
>DASSVD010000224.1:0-4647 GCA_035706365.1 Nocardioidaceae bacterium | reverse complement strand
GACGGCCGGCCGAGCGGGATCGTCAACGAGGCCGCCCTGCTCGCCACCCCGGAGGACCGCCGACCGTGGCTGCCGGTGACCGCAGTCTCCCGCACCCTGGAGCCCGGCCTGATGCTGCCCGCGGATGCTGCCGGCGAGTCGCTGGTGCTGGCGATGCAGCGTACGCCGGCCACCGAGTATCTCCTGCTCGAGCCGGACGGCACCGTCTACGGGGTCCTCGCCACCGCCGACGTCGACCGCGCCTTCGCCGCCGCCGGTCGGTAAGGTCGCCGGCATGCCCGAGACCTCCGAGGGAGACGCCCTGCCCGGACCCGCGCCCGCCCAGACCGTCGACCAGGACGTGACTCCCGACAGCTGGTCGGGGGTGCACCGTGGCCCGCTGCGTGCCGGGGAGTGGGTCCGGCTCACCGACACCAAAGGCCGGCGGCACAACATCCGCCTGGAGCCGGGGCGGCGGTTCTTCACCAACCGCGGGTCGATCGACCACGACGCCCTGATCGGCCGCGACGAGGGCTTCAGCGTCACCTCCTCGGCCCGCGGGGACTACCTGGTCTTCCGCCCGCTGCTCAACGAGTTCGTGGTGTCCATGCCGCGCGGCGCCGCCGTGGTCTATCCCAAGGACGCCGCCCAGATCGTCGCCATGGCCGACGTGTTCCCCGGGGCGCACGTGGTCGAGGCGGGGGTCGGCTCCGGGGCGCTGACCTGCTCGCTGCTGCGCGCCGTCGGGCCGCACGGGGTGGTCTCCTCCTACGAGCGCCGGCCCGAGTTCGCCGAGGTAGCCGAGCGCAACGTGGACCAGTTCTTCGGCGGCCGGCACCCCGCCTGGCGGCTCACCGTCGGCGACCTCGTCGAGTCCCTGGCCGAGTCCGCCCGCACCGTCGACCGCGTCGTACTCGACATGCTCGCGCCCTGGGAGTGCGTCGACGCCGTCGCCGAGGCGCTGGTCCCCGGCGGCCTGGTCTGCGCCTACGTGGCCACCACCACCCAGCTGGGGCGCGTCGTGGAGACGCTGCGGGCGCACGGCGGCTTCACCGAGCCGCAGCCGTGGGAGACGCTGGTCCGGGACTGGCACGTCGAGGGTCTCGCGATCCGTCCCGGCCACAAGATGATCGGCCACACCGGCTTCCTGGTCACCGCCCGGCGGATGGCCCCGGGGGAGCAGGCGCCCAAGAAGAAGCGCCGTCCGGCACCAGGCGCCTACGGCGTGGACTACCAGGGCCCGCGGCCCGCTGGACTGCCCCCGACCGCCGTCGAGGAGTCGCTGGAGTGAGCCGGTTCAAGCCGGTCGAGACGTTCGCCGAACCGATAGCGACACACTTGCGGTAACTCCTTCCCTTCTGCGGGTACACAGGTAGGGTCGATCACACCAGCGACGCTGCGGAGGTGACGATCGTGCCAGCATCAGACAGCGGCTCGGGTCAGCAGGGTGCACGCACTCCAGACGAGCTGCGCAGCCAGGTCTCCTTCCTCGAGGAGGAGGTCATCGACCTCCGGCGTCGCCTCGCCGACGGCCCCGTCCACTCCCGCGCCATCGAGCAGCGGCTCGCCGAGACCCAGCGCTCCCTGGCAGCCGTGACCGCGCAGAACGAGCGTCTCGCCCAGACCCTGCGCGAGGCCCGCGACCAGATCATGACCCTCAAGGAGGAGGTCGACCGGCTGGCGCAGCCGCCGGCCGGCTTCGGCACCTTCCTGCACCGCAACGAGGACGACACCATCGACGTGTTCACCGGCGGCCGCAAGCTGCGGGTCAACGTGAGCCCGTCGGTCGACCTCGACGAGCTCCACCGCGGCCAGGAGGTGATGCTCAACGAGGCGCTGAACGTGGTCGCCGCGCTGGCCTTCGAGGAGGTCGGCGAGGTGGTGATGCTCAAGGAGGTGCTCGCCGACGAGGACCGCGTGCTGGTGATCGCGAACGCGGACGAGGAGCGCGTCGTACGCCTCGCGGAGCCGCTGCACGGCGAGACCCTGCGCGCCGGTGACTCGTTGCTCCTGGACGCGCGCTCGGGTTACGTCTACGAGCGGGTGCCCAAGTCCGAGGTCGAGGAGCTCGTCCTCGAAGAGGTCCCCGACATCGACTACGAGAACATCGGCGGGCTGAAGGGACAGATCGACCAGATCCGGGACGCCGTCGAGCTGCCCTACCTCTACCCCGACATGTTCCGCGAGCACCAGCTGAAGCCGCCCAAGGGCGTTCTGCTCTACGGCCCGCCCGGCTGCGGCAAGACGCTGATCGCCAAGGCGGTGGCCAGCTCGCTGGCCAAGAAGGTCGCGGCCAAGACCGGCGGGGAGAACGCCGGCAAGGCGGGCAAGTCGTACTTCTTGAACATCAAGGGCCCCGAGCTGCTCAACAAGTACGTCGGCGAGACCGAGCGGCACATTCGCCTGGTGTTCCAGCGGGCCCGGGAGAAGGCCACCGGCGGCACGCCGGTGATCGTGTTCTTCGACGAGATGGACTCGCTGTTCCGCACCCGCGGATCCGGAGTCTCCTCGGACGTGGAGAACACCATCGTCCCGCAGTTGCTCTCCGAGATCGACGGCGTCGAGGGGCTGGAGAACGTCATCGTGATCGGCGCGTCCAACCGCGAGGACATGATCGACCCGGCCATCCTGCGCCCGGGCCGGCTGGACGTGAAGATCAAGATCGAGCGTCCGGACGCGGAGTCCGCGCGCGACATCTTCTCCAAGTACCTCACCCCCGACCTGCCGCTGCATGCCGACGACCTGGCCGAGTTCGGCAACGACCGCGAGGCCTGCGTGGCGGGGATGATCCGCGCGACCGTGGAGCGGATGTACACCGAGACCGAGGAGAACCGCTTCCTCGAGGTCACCTACGCCAACGGTGACAAGGAGGTCCTCTACTTCAAGGACTTCAACTCCGGCGCGATGATCCAGAACATCGTCGACCGGGCGAAGAAGATGGCGATCAAGGACCTGCTCGACAACCAGCAGAAGGGGCTGCGGGTCAACCACCTGCTGCAGGCCTGCGTGGACGAGTTCAAGGAGAACGAGGACCTTCCGAACACCACGAACCCCGACGACTGGGCCCGCATCTCCGGCAAGAAGGGCGAGCGGATCGTGTTCATCCGCACGCTGATCACCGGCAAGCAGGGGACCGAGCCCGGGCGATCGATCGACACGGTCTCCAACACAGGCCAGTATCTGTAGGCGTGGCCGACAACGGGGGCATCGCAGGGCGACGCCGCGCAGACGACCTGGACCGCGACGACGTTGCCGCGGCACTGGAGGTACGCCGCGAGCTCGGCCTTGCCTACGAGCAGGAGGTCGTCGACTCGTTCGCCGACCGGATCGAGCAGGCGATCGCGGTGCGCGTCGATGCCCGGCTGGCGCAAGAGCGGGCTCTGCGCAAGGACGGCCACGACCGGGACGGCAAGCAGCTGGCCTTGGCGATCACCACGCTGGCGCTGGGCATCCCCATCTCCGCCGTCTCCGGCGGTATCGCGGAGCTGCCCGGCCTGATCGTCGCCTGGGGCGGCATCGCGGCGATCAACGCCGCCTACGCCTGGCCACGTCGCCGGGCCCGCAGCTGAGCGGCCGCCCGGGTCGGGGTCAACCGATGGGCTGAGTGACGTCCGCGGTCGTGGCGCCGAGCGCCGCCACCAGCGCGGTGGAGTCCACGGTCAGCGAAACGCCGTGCGCGCCGCCGCCCAACGAGATGGTGCCGGGCATCGTTTCGTCGGCGATCACCGGCCATGACCGGGTCGAGCCGAGCGGGGTGATCGTGCCGCGCTCGTAGCCGGTCACCTCGCGCGCGACCTCGGCGGACGGCATGGACAGCCGGTTCACGCCGAGCAGAGCGCGCAGCTTCGGCCACGCGATCTCGCGGTCACCGGGCACCAGCACGAACCGGTAGTCATCCTCGGACACCCGGACGACCAGGGTCTTGACCACCGCCGCCGGGGGTACGCCGCGAGCGGCCGCGGCCTCCTCCAGTGAGCGGACCGGACCGTGCCGCACCACCCGGTGGTCGAGACCCAGCGCGTCCGCGGCCGCCACCGCACGCGCGGAGTTGTCACTCATCGCTCACCGCTTCCTCGCCGACCCGTCGTCCACCCGGGCATTCTTCCAGGCGCGTAGGCTCGGTGACATGAGCGTGCGCCGCGTGATGGGCACCGAGACCGAGTTCGGCATCTCGGTCCAGGGCCAGCCTGCCGCCAACCCGATGGTGGCCTCCTCCCAGGTGGTGAACGCCTACGCGGGCTCCACGCTGCGGGCCCGCCGGGCGCGCTGGGACTTCGAGGAGGAGTCTCCGCTGCGCGACGCCCGGGGCTTCGACATGTCGCGCGAGGTCGCCGACGCCTCCCAACTCACCGACGAGGATCTCGGCCTCGCCAACGTCATCCTCACCAACGGCGCCCGGCTCTACGTCGACCACGCGCACCCGGAGTACTCCACGCCGGAGTGCACGAACCCCCGCGACGTGCTGCGCTGGGACAAGGCGGGGGAGCAGGTGATGCTCGACGCCGCCCGGCTGGCCGGGACGATCCCCGGCGCCGCGCCGATCCTGCTCTACAAGAACAACACCGACAACAAGGGTGCCTCGTACGGCGCCCACGAGAACTACCTGATGCGCCGGTCCACGCCGTTCGCGGAGATCGTGCGGCACCTGACCCCGTTCTTCGTCAGCCG
>DASSVD010000223.1:0-2092 GCA_035706365.1 Nocardioidaceae bacterium | reverse complement strand
TCGGGTACCAGGTGAAGTAGGCCTCCATGGTGTGGAACAGGTCGAGGGTGTCGACGTGGTCGGCCTTCTGCCCCTCGCCGGCGACGCCCATCATCAGCATGAAGTCCATGAACCCGTGGGTGGCGTTGCCCGGAGCGTGCAGGGAGTCCAGCGAGACCTCGGCCAGGCAGCCGTCGAGATCGCCGGAGGCGATCCACTCGACCGCCTTGCGGTCGAACTCGGGGTCCGGGCCGTGCTCGCCGAACTGGCGGGGGCCGCCCAGCTCCAGCGACAGGTGGCCGGTGCCGATGATCGCCACCCGCTGGTCGCTCTCCCAGGACTCGACCATCTCGCGCAGCGCGCGGCCCAGCTGCACGAAGCGGCGGGGCTGCGGCATCGGCGGGGCGAAGATGTTCGTGTAGACCGGCACGATCGGCAGGTCGGCCTGCGGGCGCAGGGTGATGATCGGGCAGGTGATGCTGTGGTCGATCCGCAGCTCGTTGGAGAACGCCAGGTCGAAGTCGCGGTCCAGGCCCTCGCGCAGGATGTGCGCGGCGAGCTCCTCCTGGCCCTTCAGCGTCATCCGCGGGAGGCCGAACTCGCGCTCCTCGTTGTACCAGTTGGCGTCGAACCAGGGCGCCTTGCCGACCAGGAACTGCGGCATGTTGTCCAGCCACAGCTGGTGGAAGTGGTCGCTGCCGACCATCACCAGCACGTCGGGCTCCGCGGCGGTCAGCGTCTCGCGGAACCGCTCGATCTTGGCCACCCACTCGTCGGCGAACGGCGGCCGGTCCGCGCCGGTCGACGTGCTCGCGCGGTAGTAGAACGGGTGGTGGGTCGACGCGATCACCGCGGCGATCTCAGCCATGTCGGCCTCCATCTCGGTTGTCGAGGCACTTCGGAACCTACCGCGACGCATTCGGTGTGCCGGACGAGGGATTCGCCGGCGCGGGCGGTTGGCCGGCGGCCCGCCGGGGGACCTGCCGGAAGGAGACACCGGAGGGGACATGAGGGGTCCGGGCGGGACGGCGTTCGTCCTCGGTGGCGGGGGAGTCCTGGGGGCGGCCGAGGTCGGGATGCTGCAGGCCCTGTTCGAGCGCGGCGTCCGCCCCGACCTCGTCGTCGGGACGTCGGTGGGCGCGATCAACGGAGCGCTCGTCGCGGCCGACCCGTCGGCGGCGGCCGTGGGGCGGCTGGAGCGGGTGTGGCGGGACCTCGCCGCGCGCGGGATCTTCGCCGGCTCCGTGCTGGCCCGCATGGGCACACTGGTCCGGACCCGCACCCATCTGCACCCCCGCGAGCCGCTGCGGGACCTGCTGGCCGAGCACCTGCCGGTGCAGACCTTCGCCGAGCTGCGGGTCCCGTTCCAGTGCGTGGCGGCCAGCATCGAGCGGGCGGCCGAACACTGGTTCGCCGACGGCCCGCTGGTCGAGGCGCTGCTCGCGTCCTGCGCCGTCCCGGGCCTGCTGCCACCGGTCGAGCTCGGTGGCGAGCACTACCTCGACGGCGGCCTGGTGCACAGCATCCCGGTGGGCCGGGCGGTCACGCTGGGGGCCGGCACGATCTACGTGCTGCACGTCGGGCGGATCGACCGTCCGCTGCGGCCTCCGGCCCGGCCGTGGGAGGTCGCGACGGTGGCCTTCGAGATCGCCCGGCGGCACCGCTTCACCGCCGACCTGGCCGCCCTGCCGGGCGACGTGACGCTGCACGTGCTGCCGTCGGGCAACGAGGGACCGCCGGCGGCCGGCGACCTGCGGAACCTGCGCTACCGCAACTTCGCTGCCGTGCCCGACCTCATCGAGCGGGCGCACGTCGCGGCCGGCCGCTACCTCGATCGGTGCCCCACGACCGAGGGCGGGGGAGGCTGACGTGCTGCCGCCCCGCCGGGTCCGCCGCATCACCGGACCGCTCCTCGTCGCCCTTCTGCTGGCCGCCGTCCTCCTGCTGCCCGTGCTCGTGCTGCTCGCGGCGCTGGTCTCGGTCTGGTTGCCGGGTCGCTGGCGCGCCCTCCGGCTGCTCGGCTTCGGGCTGGTCTACCTGGCGATCGAGGTGGCCGGGCTCGTCGCCGCGGCGGTGCTGTGGCTGCTCAGCGGCTTCGGCCGCCGGCTGCACA